>JBARXT010000144.1:0-23681 GCA_049647485.1 Xanthobacteraceae bacterium | reverse complement strand
GCGCCGCATCGTCCGCGGCCGCGAACGCAGCCGCACGCGCTGCGTCGAATGCCGCCAGCAACATCAGGGTTCCGTCCGACATGCGGCTCAAAGCCGACATCGTCCCGCTGACGCGGACCCGCGACGGCTTTCAGCTTTATCGTTACCGTTACATTGGCGATGATACGCTCTACGTCGGCGTCATGGCGCAGGAGATCGCGCGTCAGGTGCCGGCCGCGGTCTCGGTGTCCGGCGATGGCTATCTGCAGGTCAACTACGGCTTGCTGGGCGTCGCGTTCCTCACTTACAGTGACTGGGTGAGATCACACGCGATTCCGAACTGAGAATGCAGCCTTTCCTGCGGCCGATCCTGTTTGTATTTGCGGCTGCCGTTCTTCTCCTCTCGGGCCAGGCCGCCGGAGCGGACGAGCGGCGCATCGCGCTGGTCGTCGGCAATGCGGACTATGCCCATGCGCCGCGTCTGGCGACCTCCATCAACGATGCCGAGGATATCGCCGATGCCCTCGGGCGTCTCGGTTTCGATGTCGCGCTTCACCGCGACACGAGCGCGGCGGACCTGCGTTACGCGCTCGATGAATTCGCACGCAAGTCGCGCCGTGCCGATATCGCCATCGTCTATTATGCCGGCTACAGCCTGAGCGTCGGTGTTGGCGGCTATCTGGTGCCTGTCGATGCGCGACTTTCGAATGCGTCCGGGCTTGGCGTTGAGACCATACCGCTGCCTCAGGTGATGTCGGGGGCCGGACAGGCGCACTCGCTGGGCCTGGTGATTCTCGATGCGCTGCACGGAAATCCGTTTCCCATCCAGATCGAATCGCTGAACGTCGACACCGGCGTTGACGCGGCCTCGCCGCGATCCGGCGGGGCGCGGAACGTGCTTTTGTTGTTCGCCACCGAGCCGAGAAAAATCTCCGAACAGGGCAGCGGACGCAACAGTCCGCTCGCCGCGGCGCTGCTGGACAACCTTCCGAAGCCGGATCTCGAGATCAACTTCCTGCTGCGCAACGTCCGCGATCACGTGCGGGATTCGACGGAGTCCAAACAGACGCCGTATATGTACGGGCAACTTTCCAAGCAGAAGATTTTCCTCGCGTCGGCCAAGGACGGCGTCGCCCCGCCGATGCAGGCCGAGGCCGCGAAGGTGCAGCCATGCGACGAACTCGCGGCCGCGCCGGACGACGCCGACAAGCATCCGGACGTCGCGGGCGTGACGCTGGAGACAATCGCCGCCGCCGATGCGGTCGCCGCGTGTTCGGATGCGGTGAAGCGCTTCCCGACGACCGGCCGCTTCGCCTATCAACTCGGGCGGGCGTTGTTCGCGGCGCGCGACTATGACGCCGCGCTGACCAACTACAAGAAGGCGTTCGAACTGGGCAGCGTCCGCGCGCTCTTCACGCTCGGCGAGGTCTACGATCGCGGCGACGGCGTGGAGCGCGATCCGGTTCGCGCGCGCTTCTATTTCGAGATCGCGGCGCAGAAGAAATTCGCACCGGCCATCGCGAGTCTGGCGGCGCAGTACGAGCAGGGCGCCGGCGTCACGCAGAACCTCCCGAAGGCTTTCGCGCTTTATCGCGATGCCGCCGATCTCGGCGATGCGCGCGCCGTCAACAAGATGGGTGAACTGACCGAAAAGGGGCGTGGCGTTGCACGGAGCGCGAAGGCCGCGCGGGCGCTGTACCAGAAAAGCGCCCACATGGGTCATCCGGACGCGATTGTGAATCTGGCGCGCTGTTATGCCAACGGCATCGGCGGTCGCAAGGATATTCCCGAAGCGAGGAAGCTGCTTGCGCAAGCCGCCAAGGCGGGAAGCATGCAAGCCCGCAACATTCTCGCCGCGACCGGCCGGCGCGAGCGGAAGTAATCTTCGGCTGCGATTTTCATGAAAACGGCGTGACCCGGATATGTCGGGCCACGCCGAGGAAAGGGATTCGCCGTGCGACGACCGGCTCCGAACCGGCTTGTCCTACTCGCCCGACACCGGAACGCTGAGGTTGGCGTAGACGATGCCGCCGTCCACCGCGATGGCGTTGCCGACGACGTAATCGCCCGCGCGCGAAGCGAGATAGATGGCAAGCCCCGCCATGTCCTCGTCGGTGCCGATGCGCTTCGCCGGGATCCATTGCGAGATATGGTCGGCCTGGTCGCGCGCCGCGCGATTCATGTCGGAGGCGAACGCGCCGGGGCAGATCGCGGTCACCGCGATGTTGTCCTGGATCAGTCTCGCCGCCATCCGCCGGGTCAGATGGATCACCGCCGCCTTGCTGGCCTGATAGGAGTAGGTCTCCATCGGATTGACCGACATGCCGTCGACCGAGGCGATGTTGATGACCTTGCCGGGCTTCTCTTTCGTCGCCGCGGCGCGTAGCGGCTTCGCCAACGCCTTGGTCAGGAAGAACAGCGACTTGACGTTGAGGTTCATCACCTTGTCCCAGCCCGCTTCCGGAAACTCGTCGAAGGTCGAGCCCCATGCCGCGCCGGCATTGTTGACGAGAATGTCGAGCTTTTGCTCGCGCTTCATGAATTCATCGGCGAGTTTGTTGCAGCCTTCCACCGTGGACATGTCGATCGGCAACGCGATGCACTCGCCGTCATAGGCGGCGGTCAGTTCCTTCGCCGTTTCCTCGCAGGGGCCGGCCTTGCGCGCGGTGATGTAGACCTTCGATGCGCCATAGGCGAGAAAGCCCGCCGCGATCATCTTGCCGATGCCGCGCGACCCGCCCGTCACCAGTGCGACGCGGCCTTTGAGCGAAAACAGATCCTTGAACATGGTGCCTCCCATTGATGACGGGAGATTTATAGCGTTTTCCAGCGAAGTGGACACCGGCTCGCGTCAAGAAAACGCGTCAAAGCAAGAATCCGGTCCCCGCGCCGGGCGGCACGTCAAGGCGAGCGGCGGTTTACCTATCGGGCGACGGTCCTCAGCGCCAGTAATTGTTGGCGGCGGCGACCGTCTGGAAGTGCACGGCGATGACGTGGGACGACGCGATCAGTTGCGTGGTGTCGTGGTCGTAGGCCGCGCGCAGGCTGGAGCGCACCGCGTCGGACGGCTGGGTGTACTTGACGCCGACGCGCGACAGTTTCACCGCCAGTTCGAAGCCCGCCTGCGGCGTGTCGGTTTTCAGGGAGGCAAGCCAGGTATCGCTCATCGGAAGTTGTCCCGCATTAGAAGAAAATAGAGTCGTTCCAATGAGTGGCATCGGCCCGCGGCAATGACAAGAAAAAAGATGTTTTCTTGATGCATCTTTTGGCTTGACGAAGCCGTCAGGCCACGTCGACGCGACGGAATCTGTTCCACAGCGCGGTGGCGGTGCCGGAGGTCAGGACCGGCAGGAAGCGGTCCTCCTGATAATTGCCGTTGAGCGAAATGCGCGGCAGCGCGGTCAGGTGCGCGGCGTTTTCGGCGAACACCATGCCGGGCCGCGTGGTGACGGCGGTGGCGAAGCCGGCGCGCTGCGCCAGCGCGAATTCGCGTTGGCCGGCGGCGAGCTTGTCGCCGTAGGGATAGGCGAGATGTTTCACCGGCCGCTGCAAGGCGGCCTCGATGTCGGCGCGGTTGGTGGTGAGTTCGTGCAGCGCGGAGGCCTCGCTCTGCTTGGCGAGGTTGTCGTGGGTGACGGTGTGCGCGCCGACCGTCAACAACGGCTCCTCGGCGAACGCCTTCAATTCATCCCACGACAGACAGAGTTCGCGGCTGATGGCTTGCTCGTCGACACCGTAGCGCAGGCACAGCGTTCCGACCTCGTGATGGATGGCAGCGCTGTCGGGCAGGCGGCGCAGCCATTCGTGCAGGATCGTGAAGGCTTCGCGCTTGCCCTCCAGCGTGTCGGTGTCGAGGCGGGTCGCCACCTTGTCGATGATGACATCGACCGAGTCCGACGTGGCCAGCACCCGCTCCAGCGCCACCCACCACAGCCGGCCGATGCCGTTAGCGAAATCGCTGGCGACATACACGGTAAACGGTGCGTCGAATTCACGCATCACCGGCGTGGCGAAATCGCGGTTGTCGCGATAGCCGTCGTCGAGGGTGAAGCAGACGAAGCGGCGGGAGAAATCGCGCGCGGCGAGCCGGCGCTGCATTTCGTCGAGCGTCACGATGTCGATGCCGAGATCGCGGACGTGCTTCAGCGTCATGCGCAGGAAATCCGGGGTGATCTCCAGATGATGATTCGGCTGGAACGCGACGTCCCGGCGCGGCCGCACATGATGCAGCATGAAGATGTTGCCGACGCCGGCGAAAATCGGCCGGAGCAGGCGATGGGCGCCGGTGACATGCAACGCCCCGAGGCCCGAGCGGATGATGCGTTCGCGAATATGCTTCATTTCAAATTCTGGCCGTGCGAATCGGAACACCGGCGCAGGTGCTCGCCGTCGAGACGGTATAGCGCGACTCCATAAAAATTTACGGCACAACCCTACCTTGTTCGTCGCCCTCGACAAACCATTATGACGGGTGCTGCGGGCCGCTGCGTCATCGCACCACATTTCGAAATTGACAGCATCCCAAGCATTTGTTTTCACTCCGGTTCAGGACCCGTAGGGAATCGAATGCGCGGACTTTTCAGGTGGAGCAGGAAGTGGTGGCCGGGTCTTATTCCGCTTGCCGTGCTGTGGGGCCTCGCGGCATGGGACGAAACCGTGCCGCTGGAGCAGAATCTTGCGGCCGCGACCACGGCCGCGCTCAAGAACGATGTCCTCGACAAGACCCGGATCGGCGTCGCGGGGCGTGACGTCACGTTCGCCGCCGATGCGTTTTCCGAGGAGGGGCGGCGCAGCGCGCTGACCTCGGTGGAAGGCGTGCCCGGCGTCCGGCTGGTCAACGACAACACGCGTCTGGTGCCCGAGGCCAAGCCCTATGTGTGGACCGCGCAGCGCGACGTGGTGCGCGTGACGCTGGGTGGCAGCACGCCGCTGCCGGCGATCAAGGCGCGGCTGCAGGAGGCGGCGAAGGCCGCGCTCAACGGCGTCGAGGTGGTGGATCGTACCGGCTTCGCGCGCGGCGCGCCGGCGCGGTTCGATGCCGCGGTGCTGCTGTTGATCGAGCAGGTCGTCCGTCTGAAGGAAGGCAAGGTCATGCTGTCCGACAAGACGGTCACCCTGTCGGGCATGGCGCGCGAACTCGGCGGCCGCGAGGCGATCTGGGCGGGCCTGCGCAATCTTCCCGAGGGCTATTCGGTCGCCGCCAACGACATCGCGGCGCCGCCCTATGTCTTTCAGGCCAACAAGGATCCGGTCGCCGGCACGCTGACGCTGAGCGGCTATGTCCCGAACAACAAGGTGCATGCGGAACTGGTCGCGGCGGCGCAGCGGAAGTTTTTCGGCGAGAAGGTGACCGATACGCTCAAGGCCAGCATCGGCGCGCCGAAGGGTTTTGCCGACATGGTGACCCGCGCGCTCGGCGCGCTGTCGCGACTCTCCACCGGTTCGCTGGAGGTGGCGGATCGCGAAGTGAAGTTGTCGGGCGACGCGCTGTTCGACGGCGCCGCCAACCAGATTCGGCAAAGCCTCGCCAAGGACCTGCCGGAGGGCTGGAAGGCCGGGGCGGAGATTTCCGTCAAGCCCGCCGCCGCGCCGGTCGATGCCAGCGTGTGCCAGCGGCTGTTTACGGAACTGCTGGGCGAGGCGCGCATCCGCTTCGAACCCGGCAGCGCCACCATCAATGCGGATTCCGCCGGGCTGCTCGACCGGCTGGCCGAGATCGCTTTGCGCTGCCCGGCCGCGGCAATCGAGATTGTCGGCCATACTGATAGCGACGGCGACCTTACCGCCAATCAGACCTTGTCGGAGGCGCGGGCCAAGGCGGTGGCCGATTATCTGGTCAAGGCGGGTCTGCCCGCCGATCGCTTCAAGACCTCGGGGCAGGGGAATTCCGTGCCGGTGGCCGATAACAGCACCGAAGAAGGCAAGGCGAAGAACCGCCGCATCGATTTTCTGGTGAGGTGACCGCGATGACCGCTTTCCTGACCTTTCACTGGGGTTGGCTTACAGGCGCGGCTCTGCTCGGGCTGGCGATGGGCTGGATCTCGGTGGTCCAGCATGGCGAGGGCCTGTCGAGAAAGACAGCGCAATACATCGCGTTGTTGCTGGTGGTGGTGATCGGCGTGGCGGTCGCTCGCATCGTTCCCGGCCGCCCCGGCTATTGGCTCGATCTTGGCCTTGTCATGTTCGCGGCCTATCTGATCGGATGTGCGATCGGCTCCGCATTGCGCGACCGGCTGGTGGCGCGCCAACTGGCCGCAGGGCGCATTCCGCCGCGATCCGATCCGCCCGGCCCCGCCGCCTGATGGCCGCCGTTCAGGTGGTCAAATCGGTCGCAGCAGGATTGACGGCAACATCGTCGATGACGATCTTTTGACGGCCAGGGACGCCATTCCGGCATTTACATCCCGCGTCGACGGCACTTATGCAAATGCTGGATTGAGCGATCGCGCGCCTTTGGAAGGAAGTTTTTAAAGGAACAGGAAATATACGGGTGATGTTGGCGATTTGATTTTCCTCCGCACCAAAACACGCTACCACGACGAGGGTGAAGCGCGTGTCGCCGGGGCCATGGCCCCAGTCGCGGGGGCAGGTGCCGCGCGGGATCGCCATTCGAGGTCGAGATGCAGGATCTAATTCGCAGGACGCTGGAGGTTCTGCGCGCCAAGCAAGTCCTGCGCCGGCTCGGTGTGCTTGTCAGCCTCACCGTGATCGCCATCGCCTGCTATATCCTGTTCCACCTGTTGCGGACGATCGACGTCGATAACGTGATCGATGCGCTCAAGCGCAGCAATCCGCATTCGATCATGCTGGCGGGACTGTTCGTCGCCGCGAGCTATTTCACCCTGACTTTCTACGATCTGTTCGCGCTGCGCACCATCGGTCATCCCGAGGTGCCCTATCGCATCAGTGCGCTGGCGGCCTTCACCAGTTATTCGGTCGGGCACAATGTCGGCGCCAGCGCCTTCACCGGCGGCGCGGTGCGCTATCGCATCTATTCGGCGCAGGGCATCAGCGCGGTCGATGTCACCAAGATCTGTTTCGTCGCCGGGCTGACCTTCTGGCTCGGCAATGCCGCGGTGCTCGGCCTCGGCGTCGCCTATCATCCGGAAGCCGCGTCCGCCGTCGATCAGTTGCCACCCTGGCTCAATCGCATCGTGGCCTTCGCCATTCTGCTGGCGCTCGCCGGTTATGTCGTCTGGGTGTCGCTGGCGCCGCGAACCATCGGCCGCGATCCCTGGGCGGTGGTGCTGCCGGGCGGCGGGCTGACGCTGCTGCAAATCGTCATCGGTATCGTCGATCTCGGCTTCTGCGCGCTGGCGATGTACATGCTGGTCCCCGAGGAACCCAATCTCGGCTTCGTCGTGGTGGCGGTGATCTTCGTCTCGGCCACGCTGCTCGGTTTCGCCAGCCATTCGCCCGGTGGCCTCGGCGTGTTCGACGCTGCCATGCTGGTGGGCCTGTGGCAGATGGACAAGGAGGAACTGCTGGCCGGGATGCTGCTGTTCCGATTGCTTTACTATATTGTTCCCTTTGTCATCTCTGTCATCCTGCTGACGTTTCGCGAGGTCATACTCGGTTCGCGATTCAAACGGGAGCAGCAGGCGGCCGGCGACGGGGCCGCGGGTCTCGGGATGCCGCGATCGGGAAAATACGGTGACACTGGCGCCTGACCATTCGAAAGTCCCGCCCGAGACTGCCGCTACGCCGGCGGCGCTGGAGTCTCCATCGCTGTTCGCTCCGTGGCCCGACCGGCTGCGCAACGCCGCGCTCGTCCTGCTGGTCGCCGGGATGGTGCTGGCGACGCTGGTGATGTCCCGCAATCTGGCGGTCGTGCATGCCGCCATTGCCTTCGTCTGCATCGTCGGCGCGGCGCTGGTGCCGTGGCGTCTGCACGATCCCGCTGCTTCGCGCGACGAGCAGGCCATCATCGATCCGGTCGAGGCGCCGGCGGTCAATGCCGTGATTTCCGGCATGTCGGAGCCGGCGGTGCTGCTGGACCGCGCCGGGCGCGTCATCCACCTCAATGCGGCGGCGGCGCAACTCGCGCCGGCCTTGCGCCGCAAGGAACTGGCGCAGTTCGCGCTGCGCACGCCGGAGATCGTCGTTGCGCTGCGCGAAGCCATCGCCGATGCCACGCCGCGTCGCGTCACCTTCGTCGATCACGCGCCGGTCGAGCGCTGGATGGAAGTGACGATCACGCCGGTCGTGGTGCCGACCACGTTCGGCGGCAAGGATTCCTGCATGCTGATGACCTTCCACGATCAGACGCCGTTGCGGCGGATCGAGGAAATGCGCGCCGACTTCGTCGCCAACGCGAGCCACGAATTGCGCACGCCGCTCGCCGCGCTCTCGGGTTTCATCGACACGCTGCAAGGTCCGGCGCGCGACGATGTGAAAGCGCGCGAGCGCTTCCTTGGTATCATGCATGCGCAGGCGACGCGAATGGCGCGGCTGATCGACGATCTGCTGTCGCTGTCGCGCGTTGAACTATCGGCGCATGTGCGGCCCGATACGCGGATCGATCTGGTGCCGCTGCTGCGTCAGGTGATCGACGGGCTGGAGCCGCTGGCGAAGGAACGTCAGGTGGCGATCGAAACCGAACTGCCGGATGCGCCCGCGATTATCGCCGGCGACCGCGAGGAATTGCTGCGGCTGTTCGAGAACCTTGTCGAGAACGGTCTCAAATACGGCGCGTCCGGCGGCCGCGTGATCGTATCGCTCGCGAACGGTGCGAGCCCCGAGGGCGCGTCGGAGTGGCAGGCGCGCGTGTGTGATTTCGGTCCCGGTATTCCGTCGGAGCATCTGCCGCGTCTCACCGAGCGCTTCTATCGCGTCAATGCCGGTGACAGCCGCGCGCAGGGCGGCACCGGATTGGGGCTAGCGCTGGTCAAGCACACCCTCAACCGCCATCGCGGCCGCCTGGTGATCGAGAGCGTCGCCGGCGAGGGCGCCACCTTCACCGCCGCCTTTCCACAGCCGCGCTAAATTTTCGCCGCATAAAACTCCGCGATTACAGTGTGTTAACGCTGTCATCCAGGTGTCATCAAACCCTCATAAAAGCGCAGCCACGGGCTCCTAAAGAGCCGCGTGCAGGCGCGATCGAGGGCGATCGGCGCCATGTCCACAGGATGGAGAACACCAGTGAAACTGTTTCGCACCCTAGCCGCCGCGGGTTTCGTGGCAGCGGTCGGCCTTGCCACCGCCCCGACCTCGACCTTCGCCGCCGACATTTCCGGCGCAGGCGCGACCTTCCCCTATCCGGTCTACGCCAAGTGGGCCGAAGCCTATAGGAAAGAGTCCGGCAACGGCCTCAACTATCAATCGATCGGCTCCGGCGGCGGCATCAAGCAGGTCATCGCCCGCACCGTGACCTTCGGTGCCACCGACAGTCCGCTGAAGCCCGAGCAGCTCGACAAGGAAGGCCTCATCCAGTTTCCGACCGTGCTCGGCGGCATCGTGCCGGTGGTCAATATCGACGGCGTCAAGAACGCCGAGCTGACCCTCGACGGCGCAACGCTGGCGAAGATCTTCCTCGGCGAGATCAAGACCTGGAACGATCCCGCGATCGCCAAGCTGAACCCGAACGCGAAGCTGCCGGCGCAGGCGATCGCGCTGGTGCATCGCTCCGACGGATCGGGCACCACCTTCCTGTTCACCAACTACCTCGCGCATGTCAGCGACGACTGGAAGACGAAGGTCGGTTCGAACACCGCCGTCGAATGGCCGGCCGGCATCGGCGCCAAGGGCAACGAAGGCGTCGCCAACAACGTCAAGCAGACCAAGGGTTCGATCGGCTACGTCGAAACCGCCTATGCCAAGCAGAACAAGCTGACCACCACCAAGCTGATCAACAAGGACGGCAAGGCTGTCGAAGCCACCGCCGAAGCGATCGCCGCGGCGGCCGCCGGTGCGGACTGGGCCAAGGCTCCGGGCTTCTACCTGGTCCTCACCAACGAGGCGGGCGAGAAGGTCTGGCCGATCGCCGCCGCGACCTTCATTCTGCTGCCGAAGCAGCCGAAGGACGCCGCTGCCGCCGGCATCGCGCTCGGTTTCTTCGACTGGGCCTACAAGAACGGCGACGCGATGGCGTCCGATCTCGACTATGTCGCGCTCCCCGACAACGTGGTGAAGCTGATCCAGCAGACCTGGGCCAGGGACGTGAAGGCCGCCGACGGCAAGCCGGTCTACAGCGTGACGAACTGAGGCGTCGTTACGCCGCGCGCTTCACCTCTCCCCGCAAGCGGGGCGAGGGAGCGCGCGGTGCCTGACGAAGGTCTCGCGCGAGGCTTGAAGTGTAACGGGACGCGTATACGCCAGGAGGCGGCTGTGGTGGACGTAACGTGGGGAGGCGCACGGGTGGGCGCTCAGGATGCGGCGGAGCGCGCCAAGGCGCTGAACAAGCTGCGGCTCGGCGACGTGATCTTTCACGCCGTCACCCGAAGTGCAGCGATCCTGGTGCTGCTGCTGCTCGGCGGTGTGATGATCGCGCTGGTGATGGGCTCGCTGCCCGCGCTCCAGACCTTCGGTCTCGATTTCGTCACCACGCAAAGGTGGAATCCGGTCACCGAGAAATTCGGCGCGCTGGCGCCGATCTACGGCACCTTGGTCACTTCGCTGATCGCCATGGTGATCGCGGTGCCGTTCGGTCTTCTCATCGCGATGTTCCTCACCGAATTGTGCCCGATGTGGCTGCGTCGCCCCATCGGCATCGCCATCGAGCTTCTGGCCGGCATCCCCAGCATCATCTACGGCATCTGGGGCCTGTTCGTGCTGGCGCCGTTCCTGCAGCAATACGTGCAGCCGGCGCTGATCTCCACCTTCGGCAACGTGCCGGTGCTCTCCAGTCTGTTCGCCGGCCCGCCCTACGGCATCGGCGTGCTCACCGCGGGCCTGATCCTCGCCATCATGGTGCTGCCGTTCGTCACCTCGATCTCGCGCGACGTGTTCGATGCGGTGCCGCCGGTGCTGAAGGAAGCCGCCTACGGGCTCGGCTGCTCGACCTGGGAAGTGATGCGTTACGTGGTGCTGCCCTACACCCGCGTCGGCGTCATCGGCGGCGTCATGCTCGGCCTCGGCCGCGCGCTCGGCGAAACCATGGCAGTGACGTTCGTGATCGGCAACGCGCACAAGATCTCGTCGTCGCTGCTGGCGCCCGGCACCACCATCTCGGCGACCATCGCCAATGAATTCACCGAAGCCGTCGGCGATCTCTACACCTCGTCGCTGATCGCGCTCGGCCTCATCCTGTTCGTCATCACCTTCATCGTGCTGGCGATCGCCCGTTACATGCTGATGCGCATCGAGAAGAGGGTCGGCTGATGGACCTCGCGATCTATAATTCGCGCCGACGCCGCAACGTGTTCGCGACCGCAGCCTCCTACACCGCGACCGGCATCGGTCTCGCTGGCCTCGCGATGATTCTCGGCGTGCTGTTCTGGGAGGGTTTCAGCGGCCTGTCGCTGGCGGTGTTCACCGAAATGACCCCGCCACCGGGCTCCGCCGGCGGCCTGCTCAACGCCATCGTCGGCTCGATCCTGATGACGGTGATCGCCATCGCCATCGGCACGCCGATCGGCATGCTGGCCGGCACCTACATGGCGGAATACGGCCGCCACGAGAAGATCTCAAGCGTGGTGCGCTTCATCAACGACATCCTGCTCAGCGCGCCGTCGATCGTCATCGGCCTGTTCATCTACGAGGTGATGGTGGTGCCGATGGGCCACTTCTCCGGCATCGCCGGCGCGGTGGCGCTGTCGGTGATCGTGATTCCGGTGGTGGTGCGCACCACCGAGGACATGCTGATGCTGGTGCCGAACACGCTGCGCGAGGCGGCGGCCTCCATCGGCCTGCCGCGCTCGCTGATGATCCGCCACATCGCCTACCGCGCGGCGCGCTCCGGCATCATCACCGGCATTCTGCTGGCGGTGGCGCGCATTAGCGGCGAAACCGCGCCGCTGCTGTTCACCGCGCTCAACAACCAGTTCTACAGCCACAACCTCAACGCCCCGATGTCGAGCCTGCCGGTCGTCATCTTCCAGTTCGCGCTCAGCCCCTATGAGGACTGGCAGAAGCTGGCCTGGACCGGCGCGCTGATCATCACCATTTCGGTGCTCGCCCTGAGCATCATCGCTCGCGCCCTTACCGGAACAAGGAAAGCATCATGAGTATCGCCACTGCGATCCCTGCCACGATTCCTGCCGCCGTCGCCGGTCATCCGCCGGTCGACCCAAGCGCGCTGCGCGACAAGGTCGCGATCCGCAACCTCGAGTTCTTCTACGGCCAGTCGAAGGCGCTGAAGGACATCACGCTGCCGCTCTACGAAAACAAGGTGACGGCGTTCATCGGTCCGTCCGGCTGCGGCAAGTCCACGCTGTTGCGGGTGCTGAACCGGATGTACGATCTCTATCCGAACCAGCACGCCGAGGGGCAGGTGCAGTTCGACGGCATCAACATCGTCGAGCCGGGCCTCGATCTCAATCTGCTGCGCGCGCGCATCGGCATGGTGTTCCAGAAGCCGACGCCGTTCCCGATGTCGATTTACGAGAACATCGCCTTCGGCATCCGTCTCTACGAGAAGCTCGGCAAGCGCGACCTCGACCAGCGCGTCGAGCAGTCGCTGCGCCGCGCCGCGCTGTGGGACGAGGTCAAGGACAAGCTCAATGCCAACGGCCTCAGCCTGTCGGGCGGCCAGCAACAGCGCCTGTGCATCGCGCGCACCGTGGCGGTGCGGCCGGAAGTGATCCTGTTCGACGAACCGTGCTCGGCGCTCGATCCGATCTCGACCGCGAAAATCGAGGAACTGATTTTCGAGTTGAAGGAAGACTACACCATCGTCATCGTCACCCATAACATGCAGCAGGCGGCGCGGGTCTCCGACTACACCGCGTTCATGTATCTCGGCGAGTTGATCGAGTTCGGCCCGACCGACAAGATCTTCACGTCGCCGACCGACCGCCGCACCCAGGACTACATCACCGGACGCTTCGGTTAGGACATGATGCAACCAGGTTTACCAGATGGCGTCATCCAGAGGTGCGAGCGACAACGTCGCGAGCCTCGAAGGATCGCCGTCGCCCTTCGAGGCTCGGCGGTCAAGCGCCTCGCACCTCAGGGTGACGGCTTCTCTGGCAGGAATGAATTTAACGTCCCGATGAACGCGAAGTATCGCGGGGAGAACGAACATGGCTTTTGAACATACCGCCAAGGCTTTCGATAGCGACCTGCAGGAATTGATGCGGCTGGTCGCGGAAATGGGCGGACTCGCCGAACGGCAGATCGTCGAGTCGGCCGACGCGCTGGTGCGCCGCGATGCGTCTCTCGCCAGTCGCGTGGTGGCGGCCGACAGCGATATCGACAAGTTGCAGCGCGATCTCGAAGCGCACGCGGTGCTGACGATTGCGCTGCGGCAGCCGATGGCGGTCGACCTGCGCCAGATCGTCGGCGCCATGCGCACCGCCACGGACCTCGAGCGCATTGGCGACCTCGCCAAGAACAATGCCAAGCGCGTAATGCAGCTCGACAGCGATTTCAATCCGCTGCAACTGATCCGCGGCCTCGAACACATGACCGAATTGGTGGCGACGCAGCTCAATGCGGTGCTGGACGCCTATGCCGCGCACGACGTACCGGCGGCAATGGCGGTGTGGAAGGGCGACGAGGAGGTCGACGCGATCTGCATCTCGCTGTTCCGCGAGCTCCTGACCTATATGCTGGAGGACCCGCGCAATATCAGCTTCTGTATCCACCTGATGTTCTGTGCCAAGAATATCGAGCGGATCGGCGACCACGCCACGAATATAGCCGAAACCGTGGTTTACATGGTGGAAGGCCAGCCGATCACCGACAAGCGGCCGAAGGCGGACCAGACGACGTTCGCCGCCGCCGTCAACAAGTAATGGAACGATACTGATGAAGGCTCGCATTCTGGTCGTGGAAGACGAGGAGGCGCTGACGACGCTGCTGCGCTACAACCTCGAGGCCCAGGACTACGAGGTCGAAACCGTGGCGCGCGGCGACGAGGCCGACACCCGGCTGAAGGAAAGCATTCCCGATCTGGTGGTGCTGGACTGGATGCTGCCCGGCCTCTCCGGCATCGAACTGTGCCGGCGGCTGCGGGCGCGGCCGGAAACCAGGCAGCTTCCGATCATCATGCTGACGGCGCGCGGCGAGGAAAGCGAACGCGTGCGCGGGCTCGCCACCGGCGCCGACGATTACATCGTCAAACCGTTCTCGGTGCCGGAACTGCTGGCGCGCGTCGGCGCGCTGTTGCGGCGCGCCGCGCCGGAGCGGGTCGCGAGCGTGTTGGCCTACGGCGACATCGAACTGGATCGCGAGAAGCGCCGCGTGGCGCGCTCGGGGCGTCCGATCGATCTCGGTCCGACCGAATATCGCTTGCTGGAGTTTTTCCTCGAACATCCCGGCCGGGTGTTCAGCCGGGAGCAACTGCTCAACAGCGTCTGGGGCCGCGACATCTACATCGACGAGCGCACCGTCGACGTGCACATCGGTCGCCTGCGCAAGTTGCTCAATCCCGGCGAAGCCGAAGACCCGATCCGCACCGTCCGCGGCGCCGGCTACGCGCTGGATGACCGGTTTCAGAAGGCGGGGTAAGGTTTTGTCCGGATTTCTATCGAGGTCGTCCCCGCGAAGGCGAGGACGACCTGATGATAGAATGTTTGCTCAATACTGCCGCGCTTCGGCCAGCCGTTCGGCATGATAATTGTCGTCGCCGAACAGTTCCTGGCACACCCGCGCGCGCTTCATGAACAGGCCGATGTCGAACTGGTCGGTCATGCCCATGCCGCCGTGCATCTGCACGCCTTCCTGCACCGCGCGCGTCGCGGTGGTGCCGGCGCGGGCTTTCGCCACCGACACCGCGTGATCCGCCCTGGCGGCGTCCTGATCGAGCGTCTGCAACGCCTTCAGCGTTGCGGCGCGGGTGATCTCGATGTCGATGTAGAGCGTCGCGGCGCGGTGTTGCAGCGCCTGGAATTCGCCGATCAGCTTGCCGAACTGCTTGCGCTCCTTGAGATAGGTCACGGTGCGGTTGAAGACTTCTTCGCTGAGGCCGACCATTTCGGAGGCGACCGCGCCGCGGCCGATGTTCAGCACCGCGTTCAGCAGGTCGCCGCCCTGATCGACTTCGCCGAGCACGGCGTCGGCGCTGACTTCGACGTTGTCGAAATTGATGCGCGCCGCGTTGTGCGCGTCCACCATCACGGTGCGCTCGACGTTGACGCCCTCGGCTTTCGGATCGACGAGGAACAGTGTCAGGCCGCCGCGTTCGTCGGCGTTGCCGCCGCTGCGCGCCGCGACGATCAACAGGTCCGCGACGTGGCCGTCGACCACCAGCGCCTTGGCGCCATTCAACTTGAAACCGTTGCCGGCGCGCACCGCCTGCATCGCGATGTTGAGCGGCCGGTGCTTGGCGCCTTCATCGACCGCGAGCGTCGCGATCAGCGAGCCGTCGGCGATCTTCGGCAGGTAAGCCGCCTGCTGTTCGGCGTTGCCGCCGCGCACGAGCGCGGATGCGGCGAGCACGGCGGTGGAGAGGAACGGCGAGGGCATCAGGTTGCGGCCGATTTCCTCCAGCACGATGCCGGCTTCGACCGCGCCGAGACCGCTGCCGCCGAAATTCTCCGGCACCAGCAGGCCGGCGAAACCCATCTCGGCAAAGCCTTTCCAGAGGTCGCGGGAGAAGCCGGTAGCGTCGCGATCGTCACGCATCTTGCGCAGGTGCGCGATCGGGGCTTTCTCGTTGATGAAGCCGCGCGCACTGTCGCGCAGCATGGATTGTTCTTCGGTGAGGACGAGGGGCATGGGGGATTCCGAATCTGTTTATTGGATATGGATCGAAGTCGTCATCCTGAGGTGCGGGCGTTAGCGAGCCTCGAAGGATAGCGGCCGTTCATCTTTCGAGGCGCGCCGCAGACGGCGCGCACCTCAGGATGACGGGACTGGTGGCGGGGCAAGCTAAGCCCCCGGCAGATCGAGAATGCGCTTGGCGACGATGCCGAGCATCACTTCGCTGGTGCCGCCCTCGATGGAGTTGGCCTTGGTGCGGAGCCACGCACGCGGCCGCGCGCCTTCCTTGGAGCGCGGGCTTTCCCATTCCAGCGCGTCGATGCCGCCGGCGGACATCAGGATTTCGTAGCGCCGCTTGTTGAGTTCGGTGCCGTAGTATTTCATCGCGGACGAGAATGCCGGGTGGCCCTGTCCCGCCTTGGCGAGATCGACCGCGCGCTCGGCCGCGCAGGCGAGCGCCGCCTCGTCCACCTCGAACGCGGCAATCTGGCCGCGCAGGATCGGGTCGTCGAGTTTGCCCTGCGCGTCCGCGCCAACCGTATCCGCCGCGATCTGGCCGAGCGGGCGGCCGACGCTGCGGTCGCCGAGGCCGGAGATCATCGCGCGTTCATGCTGCAACAGATACTTCGCGACATCCCAGCCGCGATTGACGGTGCCGACCACATGCGACTTCGGCACGCGCACGCCGTCGAAGAAGGTTTCGCAGAACGGCGACTTGCCGGAGATCAAGAGGATCGGCTTGGTCGAGACGCCCTTCGAGGCCATATCGAACAGGATGAAGCTGATCCCGTCGTGCTTCTTCGCCGGTGGATCGGTGCGCACCAGACAGAAGATCCAGTCGGCGTAGTTGGCGTAGGAGGTCCAGATCTTCTGGCCGGTGATGACGTAATCGTCGCCGTCGCTCTCGGCGCGGGTTTGCAGCGAGGCGAGATCGGAGCCGGCGTTGGGCTCGGAATAGCCCTGGCACCAGCGGATCAGGCCGGCGGAAATCTTTGGAAGATGTTCGGCCTTCTGTTCCTCGCTGCCGTATTTCAAGAGCGCCGGCCCGAGCATCCAGATGCCGAAGCTCGACAGCGGCGGCCGCGCGCCGATCGCCGCCATTTCCTCGCGCAGCACCTTGGCTTCGGCGCCGTCGAGACCGCCACCGCCGTATTGTGTCGGCCAGTCCGGCACGGTCCAGCCCTTGTCGCGCATCCGCTCGAACCACACCTTCTGCGCTTCGGAGGCGAACTTGGTGTTGCGGCCGCCCCAGAATACGTCGTCGTCACTGGCGACCGGCTTGCGCATCTCCGGCGGGCAATTGGCCTCTAACCAGGCGCGGGTTTCGCGGCGGAATTGATCGAGATCGGACATCGAAAGGGTTCCTGTTGGAATTTCGCGCAATGGAATGGCCTTGCGCGGGTTGGGCGAAGATTAGCGGTCACTTCCGGAATAGCAATATCCCGGCGCGCCGGTTCTGCGGGCTGTGGTAGCGTGCGTCACCTTGACCACCTGAGAGAACGCCATGCGCCTGAAACTGCTGTCGCCCAATGAGATGAGCGACGATCAACGCCAGACTTACGACGAGTCCATCGCCAGCAAGCGCGGCAGTCCGCCGCCGCCGATGATGGCGTGGCTCAACAGTCCGGAGATGGCGCGGCACGCGACGCGGCTCGGCGCCATGCTGCGTTACGATACGCAGTTTCCGGCGAGGCTGTCGGAAATCGCCATTCTGGTGACGGCGCGGCACTGGACCGCGCATTACGAGTGGTATGCGCACAAGCGGCTGGCGCTGGCCGGCGGCATGGACCCCGCGATCATCGAAGACATCCGTTGCCGTCGCACGCCGAAGTTCGACGACCCGCAGGCGCAGATGATCTACGACGTGGCGAAGTCGCTGCACGAGGGCAAGGGCATCGCAAAGCCGCTCTATGATGCGGCGGTGAAGCTGATCGGCGAGCGCGGCGTGGTCGAGATCATCGGGCTGTGTGGTTACTACACGCTGGTGTCGATGACGCTGAATGCGTTTCAGTTCGACCTGCCGCCGGGTGAAACATCCGAACTGGAGGATTGAGGCGATGACGTTGATCCCGCTCGAACGATCCGCGCGTCCCGTTGCCGCCGGCACCCGGATCGGCCATGTGCATCTCAAGGTCTCCGACGTCACGCGCGCGCTCGGCTTCTATTGCGACGTGCTCGGGTTCGAACTGATGCAGCGTTACGGCGATCAGGCGGCATTTATCTCGGCGGGCGGTTATCACCATCACATTGGGCTCAATACGTGGGAGAGCAAGGGCGGCTCGCCGCCCGCGCCCGGCACCACCGGCCTGTTTCACACCGCGATTCTCTATCCGACGCGCGCCGCGCTGGCGGATGCACTGGCGCGTGTGCTGGAGGCCGGCATCGAACTCGACGGCGCCAGCGATCACGGCGTCAGCGAGGCGTTATACCTGCGCGATCCCGACCAGAACGGCGTCGAACTCTATTGTGATCGGCCGGAAGATGAGTGGCCGCGCAACGCCGACGGTACGCTTGCGATGTTCACGCGGCGACTGGATGTCGAGGCTCTGCTGCGCGCCCGCGAACCATGATCAGCGCGGCGGCGCTTAGTTCCAGCGCGATGCACATGATAAACGGCACGGTGTAACTTCCGGTGAGATCGCGCAGCACGCCGATCACGCCAGGGCCGAACGCGTAGGTCACCTGCGTCACGGCGGTGTTGAGGCTGATCAGCACGCCGAAAGATTCGGCGGGGAAATCGCGCTGCACGATCAGCGCCGGCAGCGTAATCAGGTTGCCGACCGAGAAGCCGAACAGTGCGCAGGCGAAATACACCGCATAAGTGTTGCCGAAGTTGATCAGGATCAGCAGCGCGCAAGCCTGGCTCGCGAATGACAGCGCCGAGACGAGGCGCTGGTTGAGCCGGTCGATCACGATGGAGAACAACAGCCGCCCGATCATCGCCATCGCCGTCAACAGCGCCACCGCGATGGCGGCGTGCTCGCGCCCGACCACCGGATCGAGAAACGCGATCAGGTGAACGATGACGCCGACCTGCGCAAACAACACCAGCGCGAAGGCGATTGCCAGCGTCAGGAATGCGACGTCGCGAAAGGCCATGGCGCGAATGCGCGTACCGGACGGATTACCGCTGGTGCCGGTCGCCGCGCGCGGCCGCACCGGCGGCGTGCCGATGGCGAGCAGGATCAGCGGAATCAGTAGCAGCACGATCGCGGCCGCCGCCACCATCGCGCCGGAAAACTGCCAGTGTGCGACGGCGGCGGTGAGCAGCGGCACGCCGACGATGCCGCCGCAACTCGCGCCGTTCAGCGCCAGACTGATCGCCATGCCGCGCTTGCGGTCGAACCACAGGCCGAGCGTGTTGGTGATGGCGCCGAGGCTGGTGCCGGCCCAGCCGCAGGCGAGCAGCGCATAGACCGCGTAGAGTTGCCACAGCTTGTCGATGTGCCCGAGCAGCGCGGTCGCCGTCGCCATCGCAATCACGCCGGCGATCAGGCAGGCCCGCGCGCCGACTTTTCCGATGGCGTCGCCGACGAACACCACCAGCGCCGCGCCGACGAGATAATAAAGCGTCGTCGCGCTGGAGATCCACGACGTCTGCCAGCCGTGCAGGCGTTGCAGTTCCGGCAAATAGACGCTCTGGCCGTAGAAGCCGAGGCCCCAACTGAACGTCGCCATCACGAAACAGACCGCGACGATGCGCCAGCCGGAGTAGTGGATGGAGGTTTCGTCGGCGGTTGAGAGAGTCGAAACGGTCATGCGGGCCTGTGAATTTTGGCGGATATCACTGTGTTGCGGCGGCGTCATCCTGAGGTGCGAGCTTAGCGAGATTCGAAGGATCGCCGTCGCCCTTCGAGGCGCGCAAGAGCGCGCTCCTCAGGGTGACGGCCTGGATTCGCCTGCACCATAGCAGAGCGCCCATAAGCTCAATTCGGCCGATGCCGAAGTGTTCGCGCGCTTCTCACGCCGCCGGCTTGATCGGTTGATAGAAGAACCGCTCGCGGAAAATGCGGTCGCCGCGCCATTCCTGCCAGGCGATCTCGTCGACCTTGAGCACCTTGCCGTCGTGGTCGGTGAGTTCAAAAATCCAGTGGATCGCGACGCGGTCACCATCGACCGTCGAGCCCAGCGCCTTGGAATAGACGTGCTTCATTCGCGCCAGCACGCCGCGCTCGTGCGCCACCAAGATGTCGCGGCCGACGCGCGGTGCTGCTGCGTTCTCCTGCATGCTGGCGTCTTCGGTGTAATAGCGCTCGATGGCGCCGGCATGATCGCCGCTCTCGACCACGGCGATGAATTCGTCCACGCGCGCTCGCGTCGGCATCGGCCTCTCCCTGTACGTTCTGTCGCGACAGAGTAGAGCATGATTTCGGCGAGCGGCACCCGCTTTCAGGAATGGGACCTAGGTCGTGAGAGTTCGTCGCCGTCCCGCTGCGGCGTAGGCCAGCGCGACAAGCCCGATGGCGACCGGCGGATACACCACCAGATTGACCATCGACCAGCCGAAATCCGCCAGCAACTGCCCGGAAATGAAGGAGCCGACAGCCATGGTTCCGAACACCAGGAAGTCGTTGAACGCCTGCACCTTGTTGCGTTCCTGCGGCCAATGAGTCTCCAGCACCAGTGCGGAGGCGCCAATGAAACTCAGTTTCCAGCCGAGCCCGAGCACGAACAGGCCGATCAGGAAGTGGTGCGAAGTGATGCCGGCGAGGCCGATGCCTGCGGCGGTGGCTTCCAGCAGCAATCCTGCGGCGGCCACCGTCGGCGCACCGAAGCGGGTGATCAACGCGCCGGTGAAGAAGCTCGGGCCGTACATCGCCACGATGTGCCATTGGATGCCGGTATTGGAATCCGAGATCGGCAGGCCGCACATCTTCATGGCGAGCGGCGCCGAGGTCATGACGAGGTTCATCATCGAATAGGACACGACGCCGGAGATCGCCGCCGCGATGAAGCGCGGCTGCCGCGCGATCTGCATCAGCGGGCGGCCCGCGCCGAGATCGGCCGGCGGCGGCGGTGGCGAATCGACGCCGGCCACCACGGCCATGGCGACCAGCGCGATCCCCGCTTGCGTGAGGAAACTGACGGCGAACAGATAGGGCGGCCAGATGTCCATGGTCCACTGCACCATCTGCGGACCGAGCACGCCGGCGAACACGCCGCCGGCCATCACCCACGACACCGCCTTGGGGCGGAACGCGGCGCTGGCGCCGTCCGCGGCGGCGAAACGATAGGATTGCGACACCGCGCCGTAGAAGCCGCCGAGCATGGTCGCGAAACAGAACAGTGCGAACGAGCCGCGCAGGATGGCGATGCAGCCGATGACGCCGGTGAGCGCGCCGAAGCCGGTGCCGATGACGAAAGCGGTGCGGCGGCCGTAGCGGCGCGAGATATAGCCGGTCGGCAAGGTCGCCATGGCGAGGCCGAGCACATAGACCGACAGCGGCACCGTCGCCAGCGCGAGGCTGGGGGCCAGGGTCGCGCCGACGATCGAACCGGTGGCGAAGATCACCGCGGAGTTGGCGCCGGTCAGCGCCTGCGCGATCGACAGCCGCACCACATTGGCGCGCGCCCGCTCATCGTCGGCGAATTCGTCGAGGGTGGCTTCCGTCATTCCCCGCTATCCCGGACCGCGCAGGCCGCGGATCGGACCGATCCGGGGGCTCGACGCCAAGTCCTGTCGGGATGCCGCGCGACCCCAAAAGGGGATCGTATGCTGCGACATCGCATCGTGATGGCATAAACGTCCGCGAAAGAGCGGCGCGGGGGAAGATAAATCTTATTGTCGGCCCGGAATCAACGCGCGCAAACGCGGGTCAGCCCAGCATTTGCGGGGCGGCGGCAAGGCGCTTGGTAGCGTTAGCGACCATAGTGGCGACAATCTCCGACGCGCTTGTGTCAGCCCTGATCAGGTCCACCGCTTCGCCGACGATCACGGCGGCGACGTTGGTATCGCCATCGGCGGCGGCTTTCAGGTAGCGCGGCTTCTCGATTTCGACCTGACTCTTGAGGCTGTCGAGATCGCGATCCCACTGCATGATGGCGGGGTTCTTCAAGGTGCGGATGTTCCACTGGCCGGGCCAGTCGATGCCGCGCGCGACGTCGATCGCCGAACTGCGGATGGTGTCGTCGCCGCAGGCCTCGAACGCGGCGCGCTTGTTGTTGGGATGGGTCAGCGCTTCGCGGCTGGCATAGAACACCGAGCCGCACAGCACGCCGGCCGCGCCGAGCATCAGCGCCGCCGCGAGGCCGCGCCCATCGGCGATGCCGCCGGCCGCGACCACCGGCACCTTGTGGCCGACCGCATCGACCACGGCGGGCACCAGCGGCAAGGTCGAACGGCCGCCGCCATGACCGCCGGCTTCCGCGCCTTGCGCGACGATGACGTCGGCACCGTCGCTCACGGCCTTGCGCGCCTGCGCCAGCGTCTGGATCTGCGCGATCAATGGAATGTCGGCGCGCTTGATTGGCGCTGCGAATTCGTCGATGTCGCCGAACGACAGGAACATCGCCTTCGGGTGATGCGCCAGCGCGAGATCGAGCAGCGCCGGGTTCTTGCGCAGCGACCAGGTGATGAAGCCGACGCCGACGCGGGTGTTGCCCGCGCCGAGGAGTTGCTGGCTCAGCCAATCCTTGTCGCCGTAACCGCCGCCGACGATGCCGAGCCCGCCGGCATTGGTCACTGCCGACGCCAGCGCGCCGCCGGCGATGCCGGCCATCGGCGCCAGCAGGATGGGGTGTTCGATATCGAGCAGCGAGGTGAGTGCGGTTTTGATCGGCATGGCGGTCTCAATGGTGAGTAAAGGACGGCGAGCTTCCTTCATGCGCCGGCGCGATGCATCAGGCAACATGCAAGCCTGCACCGACGGCGTGCAGATTTTCGCGCGGCCGCGAGGATCAGCCTGCGCGCGCAAACACCACGATCAGATTGTTGGCGGGCATCTCCACGGTCTCATGCAGCGCGAGACCGTGGCGCTCGGCTACAACGCGAACCTCGTCGACATCGCGCACGCCCCAGTCCGGATTGCCTTCGCGCAGGCTGGTGTCGAACACCGCGTTGCTGACAGCGGTGTGCTTGCCGTTGCGCTTGAACGGACCGTAGAGAAACAGCCGCCCCTCCGACCGCAGTGCGCGGCCGGCGCCGGCGAGCAGACCTTCCGCGACTTTCCACGGCGCGATATGAATTACGTTGGCACAGAAGATCGCCAGCAAATGGTGCGGGTCTGCGCCCGGCATTGTCGCGCGCCAGTCGGGATCGGACAGATCGAGCCGTTGCGGCGCGTGGATGTTGGCGAGTTTCGCGTGCGCGCGCCACGCCGCAATGCTTTTGAGATGTGCGTCGTTATAATCGCTCGGCCACCAGTCGATATTCGGCGTGTGACGCGCGAAATGAATAATGTGCTGCCCGGTGCCGCTGCCGGCCTCCAGCACGTCGCCGGTCCTGGCGCGCAGGAATGGCTCAAACGCCGCCCAGATGGCTTGATGATTGCGATGGAAGGCGGCCGCATCTAACCGCCCGTCGGGCTCGACCCGGCGGCCGTTCTTGCCGAACTCGACGACGTATTCGGCCATCGTTGGCTCCGTCTCACTTCTTGTCACTGTTGAACTGCGATTGTTCCAGTTCGAGATAGATGCGGTAGGCGTTGCCGCGATTGTTGTTGGCGAAGGCCGGCATGTCCTTGTATTTCGACCAGTCCGTCTGGTCGTAGGCGGCGTCGAAATCGACCCAGTCCTGCACCGCCTTGGTCATCGCCGCGCGGACATATTGAATGTAGTCGCGGGTGAAGGCGATCGCTTCGGCCGCCTTGGTCGAGGCCTTGCCGTGACCGGGGATGATGAATTTCGGTTGCAGTTTCTCGACTTCGCTCAATGCGGCGAGCCAGTGCGCGGTGGAGACG
>JBARXT010000143.1:0-40572 GCA_049647485.1 Xanthobacteraceae bacterium | reverse complement strand
CTCTTCCTGTCATCCTTCGAGGCTCGCTTTCGCTCGCACCTCAGGATGACGCAATCAACTCGTTTGTCGTCATCCTGAGGTGCCCGGCCAAAGGCCGGGCCTCGAAGGATGCGATGTCTCAACCCCGTGCCGCAAGCCAGCGTTCGGCGGTGGCGATGGCAACATCGCGAAGCGCTTCATCGGCAATGGATTCCATCGCCTCGCCGACGAATGCCTGGATCAACAGCGCTTGCGCTTCCTTTTCCGCCAAGCCGCGCGCGCGGAGATAGAACAGCAGGCTATCGTCGAGCGCGCCGGTGGTGGCCCCGTGGCCGCACTGGACGTCGTCGGCGAAAATTTCCAGTTCCGGTTTGTTGTCAGCCTCTGCTTCGTCGGACAGCAGCAACGCGCGCGTCATCATCCGCGCGTCTGTCTTCTGCGCGTCAGGGTGCACGTTGATGCGCCCCTGAAATACCGAATGCGCCTGATCGTCCACAACCGCGCGAAACACTTCGTTGCTGGTGCAATGCGGGACCGCGTGGTCGAGCACCAGCGTGTTGTCGGCATGTTGCCGGCCGTTCAGCAGGCTGACGCCGTTGACATCCGCATGGGTGTTCTGGCCGCCGAAGCGGACGAAAGCCTGATAGCGGCAAACCGCGCCGCCGCTGGTCAGATTGAACGCGCGATATTGCGTGCGCTCGCCGAGCGTGACGATGGCGGTCGCGATATTTGCCGCATCGCGTGCGTCCTCGACCAGGCGAATGTGCTGAACGTCAGTACCGTCGCCTGCCCACAGCACCACGGAATCGTGCGCCTGATAACCGGCCGCGCCATCGGCCGCGACGAAGCTCTCGATCAGCGTGACGCGCGCGCCGTTCGCGACCTTCACCAGCGAACGCGTGAACGCAGCGGTCTTGGATTGCGTCGAGACATGAACGATGTGGATCGGTTTGCCCGGCGCAGCGTTCTCGGCAACGTCGATCACGACACCATCGGTCGCCATCGCGGCGTTCAGCGAGATCATTGCATCGGAGGCAACACTGGTTCGCAGCAGATCGGCCCGTGCAGCGATGTCGGCATTCTCCAGCATCGCACGCAGGGTCTGCACGGTCACGCCGGTCTCGCTCGCCGTGTCGGACAGTTGCGGCACGAATGCGCCGTCTATCAGCACCAGCCGATGCGCACCATTCACATCAAGCGACGCCAGCGTCGTGTTGGCGCGGTCGAGCGCGGTCTGATCCGGCGCGGCCGCCAGCGGTGCGACCTCGCGCAACAGCACACGCAGGTCGGTGTATTTCCATTCCTCGACCCGGCGGTGCGGCAAACCTTTCTGGACGAAATCGTCGAAAGCAGCCTGACGCACATCGGCGACAGGTCCCTTGCCCGGAAGACGATCGCGCGCGGCGATGAAAACATCGCTCGCCATCTCGCCCGTCGTCGGCTTCATCGTCTCTGACTTGACCAGTGCAAGATTCATGATTGATCCCGTCAGGCCGCCTGCTCTTCGAACTGCGCGTAACCCGACTCTTCGAGTTCGAGCGCCAGTTCCTTGCCGCCGCTTTTCGCGACCCTGCCCTTTGACATCACGTGTACGTAGTCCGGCACGATGTAATTCAACAACCGCTGGTAGTGGGTGATGACCACCGTGGCGCGCTCGCTCGAGCGCAGCGCATTGACGCCGTCGGCGGCGATCCGCAGCGCGTCGATGTCGAGGCCGGAGTCCATCTCGTCGAGGATGCACAGGCTCGGTTCAAACAGCGCCATCTGCAACACTTCGTTGCGCTTCTTTTCGCCGCCGGAGAATCCGACGTTGACGCCGCGCCGCAGCATCTCCTGCGGAATGCTCAGCGAGGCCGCGACCTCACGCACCTTCTTGAGGAAATCCGGCGTCGAATATTCGCTCTCGCCGCGCGCCTTGCGCTGGGCGTTGAGCGCGGTGCGCAAGAACGTCATGGTGGCGACACCGGGAATTTCGACCGGATACTGAAAGGCCAGGAACACACCCTTGGCGGCGCGCTCGTCCGGTGACATTTCCAGGAGATCCTCGCCCTTGAACAGGATTTCACCGCCGGTCACCTCATAGCCCGGCTTGCCCGCGATAACATGGCTGAGCGTCGATTTGCCGGAGCCGTTCGGGCCCATGATGGCGTGAACCTCACCTTTGTTCACCGTGAGCGACAATCCGTGAAGGATTTCCCGCTCCTCGACGCGAACCTGCAAATTCCGGACTTCAAGCAACGCTGACATTGTATTTCCTTTTTCCGTCATCCTGAGGTGCGAGCGGCATCGGACCGCGAACCTCGAAGGATGCTCCATCGTTTTGCTGTCATCCTTGGAGGCCTGCAGCGCAGACCCCGAAGGACGACGAGGACTAGCCCACGCTGCCTTCCAGCGAGATCGAGATCAGTTTCTGCGCTTCGACCGCGAATTCCATCGGCAGTTGTTGCAGCACGTCGCGCACGAAGCCGTTGACCACGAGGCCGACAGCTTCCTCCTGCGAGAGGCCGCGCTGCACGCAGTAGAACAGCACGTCCTCCGAAATCTTGGAGGTCGTCGCTTCGTGCTCGAACAGCGCCGAGGAATTCTTCGCCTCGACGTAAGGCACGGTATGCGCGCCGCACTTGTCGCCGATCAGCAGCGAGTCGCACGCGGTGAAATTGCGCGCGCCGGTCGCTTTCCGGTGTGCGCTGACAAGGCCACGATAGGTGTTCTGCGATTTGCCGGCGGCGATGCCCTTGGAGATGATCCGGCTCGTCGTGTTCTTGCCGAGATGGATCATCTTGGTGCCGGAATCGACCTGCTGGTAGCCGTTCGAAATGGCGATCGAATAGAATTCGCCACGCGAATTGTCGCCGCGCAGGATGCAGCTCGGATACTTCCAGGTGATGGCCGAGCCGGTCTCCACCTGCGTCCACGAAATCTTCGAGTTCTTGCCACGGCAATCGCCGCGCTTGGTGACGAAGTTGTAGACGCCGCCCTTGCCTTCCGAATTGCCCGGATACCAGTTCTGCACCGTCGAGTATTTGATCTCGGCGTCGTCATGCGCGATCAATTCGACCACAGCCGCGTGCAACTGGTTTTCGTCGCGCTGCGGCGCGGTGCAACCCTCAAGATAGCTGACGTAGGAGCCCTTGTCCGCGATAATCAGGGTGCGCTCGAACTGGCCGGTGTTGCGCTCGTTGATGCGGAAGTAGGTGGACAATTCCATCGGGCAGCGCACACCCGGCGGCACGTAGACGAACGAGCCGTCAGAGAACACCGCCGAATTCAGTGTCGCGTAGAAATTGTCGGAGGTCGGCACCACCGTGCCGAGATACTTCTTCACCAGATCGGGATGCTCGCGCAGCGCGTGCGAGATCGGCATGAAGATCACGCCGGCCTTCTTCAATTCTGCCTGGAAGGTGGTCGCAACCGACACCGAGTCGAATACAGCGTCCACCGCCACCCTGCGCGGCGCTTCGCCGTTCTCGCCCTCGGGCCGAACGACGCCAGCGAGGAGTTCCTGCTCGCGCAACGGAATGCCGAGCTTCTCATAGGTCCTCAGGATTTCCGGATCGACCTCGTCGAGCGAGGCGAGCGCCTTATTCTGCTTCGGCGCCGAATAATAATAGAGGTCCTGATAGTCGATCTTCGGATAATCGACGCGCGCCCAGGTCGGCTCCTGCATGGTCAGCCAGCGGCGATAGGCCTCCAGCCGCCATTCCAGCATCCATTCCGGCTCATCCTTCTTGGCGGAAATGAAGCGGACAATGTCTTCGGAAAGCCCTTTGGGGGCCTTGTCGGATTCGATGATCGTCTCGAACCCATAGCGATACTGATCGACGTCGATACGGCGGACCCGTTCGACCGTCTCCAACTCAGCCGGCATTTTAACCTCCGCTCGCGGTTTCAAGGACCGCGGTGGACTACATAAGCACTGGTTGCGACGATGTCGCGAAATCGCCCGGGTTCCGGACGCAAGACCAGCGCGTTTTCAGCTTATTTCCGATGAAACCACGTCGCTTAGAATCGTTCAAGCACTGTTTCATCGTTCTTTTTAACTAGTGTCCCGGCGAGCTTTCGCCAAGCCTCAAGCGCGCGATCGACATCATTTTCTGTCGTTTCCCACCCGAGACTGATCCGCACACCGCCCCGCACCTGTTCCGGGCTCATGTGCATGGCCTCGAGTACATGCGATGGTTGCACTTTTCCGGATGAACACGCCGAACCCGACGACACCGCGATCCCCTCGAGGTCGAATCCGATCACCGCCGTTTCGGCATGAAGGCCTTCGATCGTAAACAAGGTGGTATTCGGCAACCTCAGCACATTCTCGGAAAAGATGACTGTTCCGTCGATCTGCTTCAGCCCGGTTTCCAGCCGCTTCCGCAAGGCGAGGCAGTGGCTGGCATCCCGGCCCCGCGTCGCCACCAAAGCCTTCGCAGCCGCACCGAAGCCGGCAATGCCGGGCAGATTTTCCGTGCCGGCGCGACGTCCTTTCTCCTGTCCGCCGCCCTTCAATTCGGGCTCCAACCCAAGCAGTCCGTTAGCCACAACGAGCGCTCCAATACCTTTCGGCCCGCCGATCTTGTGTGCTGAAATCGATAGAAGATCGCACTTCAATTCTTTGAAATTAATGTGTATTTTTCCGAAGGCGGCAACCGCATCGATATGCAGCACACCGCTTGATGCAAGAACCAGTTCGGCCACATCGCGGATCGGCTGAATAGCCCCGCTCTCGTTGTTGGCGAGCATGATCGACACCAATGCGGGTGGCTTGTCCGCCAACAATTGCTCCAGCCCGGCCAGATCGATCACGCCGGACTGGTCGACCGGCGCAAGCTGAATGCGATCCCGAGGAAATCGCCCTCCGGAGAGCACCGAAGAATGTTCGACTGCCGATACGATCAGGCGCTCGGCCGGCGGCATCCCCGTTCGATGCACTCCCGGACCAAGGGCCAGAGTGTTGGCTTCGGTCGCGCCGGACGTGAAGACGACTTCCTCCGGATCGGCCCCTACGCTTGCCGCAACGGCAATCCGGGCATTCTGCAGGATTTTGCGCGCCTGCCGCCCTTCGCCATGCACCGAGGACGGATTGCCGCAGAGATCGAGCGTCGCCACGACCGCGTCGCGGGCTTCGGGGCGCAGCGGCGTGGTGGCGTTCCAGTCGAGATAGACGCGCGGCTTCATAGTATCGGTCGGTTCCTTGCGCGCAGCGGCCTCGTGACGAAGGCCGTGCCGGTTCGCCCATCTTAAAGCATCTTGCGATCGATATTGCGGCCAATCTTGCTGTCATTTCGGCACGAATGACGCCGCTCCGACGTGTGATTGCAGTCAAGATGCTTGCTTTTTGCCCCTTGCCCCATGGTAGAACGCCATCGCCCCAATGCCGGCGCGTGCGTTGCCTGTCCGTCCAGACGGTATGCGCTGCGTATATGGCCGGCGGCGTTTCGCGTGTCCACACTGCGGCCGCCCATTCCAGAATCACGAAGGAACACGGATGCCTGAAGTTATTTTCACCGGTCCCGCCGGCCGTCTCGAAGGCCGCTATCATCCGGCGAAGCAGAAAAATGCCCCGATCGCGATGGTGCTGCATCCGCACCCGCAGTTCCACGGCACGATGAATCACCAGATCATCTATCAGTGCTACTACGCCTTCGTGCATCGCGGCTTTTCAGTGCTGCGTTTCAATTTCCGCGGCGTCGGCCGGAGTCAGGGATCGTTCGATCACGGCACCGGCGAACTGTCGGATGCGGCGTCGGCGCTGGATTGGGCGCAGACCATCAATCCGGAAGCGCGCGCCTGCTGGGTCACCGGGTTCTCATTCGGCGCCTGGATCGGCATGCAACTGCTGATGCGGCGGCCGGAGGTCGAAGGCTTCATCTCCATCGCGCCGCCCGCCAACCTCTACGATTTCTCGTTCCTGGCGCCATGCCCCTCCTCCGGCCTGATCGTTCACGGCGAGAAGGATGCTGTGGTGCCGTCCAAGGACGTCAACGCGCTGGTCGACAAATTGAAGTCGCAGAAGGGCATCGTGATCGACCATCAAGTCATTCCCGGCGCGAATCACTTCTTCGACGGCAAGCTGGAGCCGCTGATGGAATCGGTCACCAGCTACCTCGACATGCGGCTCGCCAATATTCGCTAAGCTGGTGGTCGCCTTGAATTGAAGCGCATGCCGTCATCCTGAGGAGCGAGCGAATCGAGCCTCGAAGGATCGCGGCCGTCGCCCTTCGAGGCTGGCGCTACGCGCCAGCACCTCAGGGTGACGACCTTAGTTCAGCCTCGGCAAATCATGCTCAAAGGCTGCGTCAGGATCCCACCGGTTATCGGCATCGGCACGCCGGTGGTGGCGGGATAACTCAGCGGCAGACCTTTAAGGCTTCGCGCGGCCAGATAAGCGAATGCCTGTGCCTCGATGGCATCGGACGACCAGCCGAGTTGGTCGCCGGTCTCTACCGTTGCCGGTGCGAGCCGTTCGCGCAACATCCGCAGCAGCGTGAGGTTGCGCGCGCCGCCGCCGACTACGATCCAGCTTCGCGGTGGCTTCGGCAGCAGCCGTGCGATGGCCGCGATGCTGGCGGCGGTGAAGGCCGTCAACGTCGCCGCGCCATTGGCAGCGACGGAACTCTCCAACCGGAGCGTCGCGAAGTCGTTGCGGTCGAGCGATTTTGGCGGCGGCTTGGCGAAGAACGAATGCCGCAAGCTGGCGGCCAGCCACGCCTCATCAACCATGCCCTGTGCCGCCAGACGGCCCTCCTCATCCAAAGGCCGACCCGTGGCGCGCAACATGAAGTCGTCCAGCAAGGCATTGCCCGGCCCGGTGTCGCAGGCAATCAGCGTGTCCGCTCCATCGATGTAGGTGACGTTCGACACACCGCCGATATTGACCAGAACCACTGGCCCCTCGCGCTCCAGCGATTGCGCCAGTGCCCGGTGATAGACCGGCACCAGCGGCGCGCCCTGCCCGCCAGCGGCCACGTCGGCGGCGCGGAAGTCGTGCATCACCGGGATGCGAATGGCCTCGGCGAGCGCTGCCGCATCGCCGATCTGAACGGTCAACCGCTGCTCCGGTCGATGCAGCACGGTCTGGCCATGGAAGCCGACGATATCGACGCTCTCGCGCGCGATGCCATGCTGGGTCGTGAAGGATGCGACAGCTTCGGCATGCGCCGTGGTCACCACCCGCTCGGCTTCTGCAAGAATGCCCGGCCGGGCGTCACGGTCGGACAGGGCCGGTGCCTCCGCCAGCGCCTGACGCAGGATCGCCCGCTCGGCTTCTGTGTAGGGGCGATAGCCGGACGGCCCGAAGCCGGCGATTTGCTCGCCGTCGGTCCGGATCAGCGCAACGTCGACCCCGTCCAGCGAGGTGCCGCTCATCATGCCGATCGCTCGTAATGTCATCGCCGCGCTACTTTCAGGAGCGCCCGGTGGGACGCCCAACTTGTCTCGGACAGCCGCATCTTATAATCCCACGTCATATCCCGGCTTCGGCAGCACGCCGGCCCTCCTCGCGGCATCGTCGCGCGACAGAGTCACCAAAAGACGGACCCGAGTTCCTGACCATGACGGCATTTAAATCGGATTTTCTTAACGTGCTCCAGCAGCGCGGCTTCATCCACCAGATTTCGGACCCGGAGAGCCTCGATGCCCTCGCCGCCAAGGGCGAAGCCATCGCCTATGTCGGATATGACTGCACCGCGCCGTCGCTGCACATCGGTCACCTGCTGTCGATCATGATCCTGCATTGGCTGCAAAAGAGCGGCAACAAACCGATCGCGCTGATGGGCGGCGGCACCACCCGGGTCGGCGACCCCTCCGGGCGTGACGAAACCCGCAAGCTGCTGACCTATGATCAGATCAACGCCAACAAGGAATCCATCAAAGGCGTATTCTCCAAGTTCATCGCGTTCGGCGCCGGCAAGACCGACGCGCTGATGGTGGACAATGCCGAGTGGCTGGCAAAGCTCAACTACATCGAGATGCTGCGCGATGTCGGTCGCCACTTCTCCATCAATCGCATGCTGACGATGGATTCGGTGCGGATGCGGCTCGAGCGCGAGCAGGAACTGTCCTTCATCGAATTCAACTACATGATCCTGCAATCCTACGATTACGTCGAATTGGCCAGGCGTTATGGCTGCAACCTGCAGATGGGCGGCTCCGACCAGTGGGGCAACATCGTCAACGGCATCGATCTCGGTCGCCGCATGGGTACGCATCAACTCCACGCGCTCACCTGCCCGCTGTTGACCACCGCCTCCGGCGCCAAGATGGGCAAGACCGCGGCCGGCGCGGTATGGCTTAACGCCGATATGCTGAGCTCCTACGATTACTGGCAATACTGGCGTAACACGGAGGATGCCGACGTCGAACGCTTCCTCAAGCTGTTCACCACGTTGCCGCTCGATGAAGTCGCCCGCCTCGCCGCTCTGCAAGGCCAGGAGATCAACGAGGCAAAGAAAGTGCTCGCGACCGAAGCGACCGCGCTGATCCACGGCCGGGCGCAAGCGGAAGCCGCCTCCGAGACGGCGCGAAAGACATTCGAGGAAGGCGCCATCGGTAGCGATCTGCCGACCGTCGATATCCCCGCGAGCGAATTGAATGAGGGTATCGGCGTGCTGGGCGCTTTCGTGCGCGCGGGACTCGTCGCCTCCAACGGAGAAGCGCGTCGGCAGATCAAGGGCGGCGGCCTGCGCGTTAATGACGTGGCGGTCAGCGACGACAAGGTGATGCTAACCCACGCCAATCTTACGCCCGATGGCGTCATCAAGCTGTCGATGGGCAAGAAACGCCACGTCCTGCTCAAGATCGCATAGGCCTATTCGCAGAACGACGTTGTCCTCCATGGGCGAAATGCGCTCCATGGAGGACCATGGCCGCTGAATCATCCCCTCTCCACACTGACCTCGCTTCGCTCAAACCGACACGCGCTGCATGGGCCGTCTTGAGCCTCTGCTTTGCATTGGCGCTACTTGGCCGAGGCATGGGCGAGACTTTCACGGTCTTCCTGCTGCCGATCTCGAACGATTTCGGCTGGGCGCGCGCCGATGTCATTTCGATCTACGCGCTGGCCTCGCTTTCGATGGGCCTGTCGTCGCCGTTCGTTGGGCGTCTGTTCGACTTCTCCGGCCCGCGCGCTGTCTATGGTCTTGGCCTGTTGCTGCTCGGCTCCGGCGTGTCGCTGGGGGCGGTTGCAAATTCGCTCTGGCAATTGCAGGCATGTATGGGCTTTGCGGTCGGGCTCGGAATGGCCTGTCTCAGCAACGTCCCGAGTTCGCTGCTGCTGGGCCGCTGGTTTGGCAACCGGCTGCCGACCGCAATGGCGATCGTCTATTCGGCCAACGGGGCCGGCGTGCTGACGCTGGTGCCGCTGTCGCAAATCCTGATCGACCATTTCGGATGGCGCAACAGCTATCACCTGTTGGGCAGCGTCTTGCTGACGCTCCTGATACCGCTGGTGCTGCTGCCGTGGCGGCGCATTGCCAGGGAAACCGTCCGGGCGCCCGATGCGGCGGCAGTCAAGGCCGTGACGACGCAGGCCGCAACCATCAACGGAATCGAGTGGACCTTGATGAGCGCGATGCGCCATCACGCCTTCTGGGCGCTTTTCAGCACATTCTTTTTCACGGCGATCGGCGTCTACACCATCGGCGTCCAGGTCGTCGCCTACCTGATCGAATCCGGATTTCCTCCCCTGCAAGCCGCTTCCGCCTGGGGATTGAGCGGCGTAGTGCTGGTGATCGGGATGCTCACGGTGAGCTGGCTCGACACATTGATCGGCCGCCGCCGCGCGATCCTGTTCAGTTATGGACTGACCACTCTCGGCATCGTCTGCCTCTGGTTGTTGAGCCGCTTCCCCAATCTGTGGCTGCTTGGTGGCTTTCTGGTGTGCTTCGGCAGCACCATCGGATCACGCGGCCCGCTCATCACCGCGGCCGCCATCAATATTTTCCACGGCAAGCGCGTCGGTACGATTTTCGGGACGATCTCGATCGGGAGCGGACTTGGCTCCGCGCTCGGCGCCCTGATCGGTGGCTTCATCCACGATTGGAGCCACAGCTACGATCTGGTCATCGCCTTTGCGCTGGTCAACGTGCTGCTCGGCATGATCCCGTTTCTCACGGTGCGGGCACTGCGCGAGTAGTGAGCGCGACGTAATGACTGCACTCGTTCAGTTGTTTGGCGAGGGAAGTTCGACCGGGTTGTTGTTCTGTCGTCCGGTGTTGAACTCGAATACCTTGCGCAGCACGCCCGGCGCCATGACCGAGATCGGATTGACGCGCAGGTCGGGTTTGCCGGGCGAGCCGACCACCTCGTAGGTGATCCCGATCAGCCCCTCATTACTGCCGCCGAGCAGCATGCCGAACAGCGGAATCTGTCCGAACATATTATTGAGGCCGTAGAGCGGAACGAAGGTGCCGCTCATCCGCACCTGGTTGGCCTGATAGTCGATGCTGCCTTCCATGGTCGCGCCGACGGTCGGTCCCTTGACCACGCCTTCGCGGACGGTGAGCCGTCCGGCGTTCCGGGTGAATTCAGCACGCAGCCGTGAGAAAGCCACGCCGGAGCGTCCGCCACCGGCCGGCAGACCGGCCACCTCGTCGAGTTTCGCCTCGCCTTTGACGGAGAAATTGCGGACGTTCAGCAGGCCTTCCTTGGCCCGCGCTTCGGACGTCGGCGGCTCCATCGCCAGTTGAAGCTGACCGCCCACCATCTTGCCGTAGGTGTCGGTGAAGCGGAAGAACGCGCCGGCATCGTTGGTTTCCAGGAAGATCACCTCGCGGCCCTGTGCAGGACGGCGCAAATCGGCGGTCAGCGGCGTGTCCCGCCCCAGCTTGCCGTTCAGCGTGAACGTGCGGATGGCGCCGTTCTTTCGCGACATCTTCAGATCGATGCCGCGCACGGCCTCACCGTAAAAACCCGCCACCGCGCCCAGTTTCAGGTCGAGATCGAAATCGAGGCTCTTGGATTTGCTCTTGGTGTCGGTTTCCTTGCCGGACATGGCCGACTTGATGAAGTGACGGCCATCGAAGACATCGCCGCGCATCACGACCTTGATGACACCGTCATTTCCACGTTCGGCCCGGAGCGAAGCCTTGTCGCCTTCGGAAGGCGAGTAGGTCGGAAAACTAGCGTTGATCAGGTCACCGCTCTGATCGACCTCCAGCGCGCCCTTGATGGATGCGCCTCCGCCGTCGATGACAATGTCTTCCAGCCGCGTCGATTGCGGCTTCTGCACGAGGTTGAAGGTCGCACGGCCGGCTTTTCCGGAAGGTTTGGTCCAGCCCGGCAGCAGATTGTCGAGCTTGAGCGCGGTCAGATCCGCGTCGATCGCAATTTTGCTGTCGCGCTCGGAACTGCCGATCCTGCCTGCCAGTTTGACGCCGACCGGGCCACTCGCGCCCGCGCCGAGATCGAAGCCCAGACGTGCGCGGCTGGCATCGTCGAGGGTGGCTTGGAGTTTGACTTCGGCATCACCGCTGCTCAGCTTACGATAGTCGAGCGAAGCAGGCTGACCATTGATCCGGACGTCGCCCTTGACCTGATAGCCCTGATTGTTGGCAACGATTTTCATCGTCGCGGCTTCGAGCTTCTGGTTCATCACCAGACGGTCGGCGGAGAACCCGGCAACATCGGCGGTGATCGCGTAAGTGGTGTCCGCCTTGGTCAGTTCCCGCTTGATCGGCAAGCCAAGCGCGATCTGTGCGTTCACCGTCCCCTTGCTGGTATTCGGATCGATCGGCGTCCCGCTGAATTCACTCAAGCGATCGGACGCGAGGATTTCCGCGACGGCAGCGACCGGGCCGTCCAGCTTGAACCTGACCCGCGCCGGCGCCGGCTTCGGTGCCATGTCCGGCACCTCGAAGACGGCATCGGAAACGTTCAGCTTGCGTCCGCCCGGGGTATCGATGTTCCCCTGCCCGATGGTCACGGTGGCGGTTCGGCCGGTGACATGCGCGCGCAGGTCGGCGTTGTGTATCGACGGCAATTCGTCAACGGGATGCAGCGAGACATTGTTGGCGATGATATTGACGGAAAGGCCATCTTCCGGAATCGGCGGACCGGCGCGTGATAAATTGAGCAGCGGTGAATTCACGCCGATGTCGATGCGCTGCAAGGATCCGGCGCCGATCCGCTCGGTGACCCATTCGCGCACTTCGGGAACGATGATGATCGGCCACATCCGCTTCAATGCCGTTGCCGACATTGGTGTACCGGCAAACCCCAGCGTCAGACGCGGTTCGCCGGAATAATCCAGCGCGCCGGTGCCCGCCACACCGATCTCGCCGTTGCTGATGCTGGCCTGAGTCAGCATGATCTTCTTGTGCGTGGTATCGAACCGCATGCCGATCGCGATACGGTTGAAAATCAGTGGCGGCTCGTCGTTGACACTGGCCAGGACGATGGTGCCACCACTGAAACCCAATTGCCAATCCGGCACCACGTCACCAGGCGGTTCGAGATGCGCCAGCAGGGTCACGCGATTGGCGCCTGAAATAATCTTGAACGGCGCCAGCAACACACGACGGCCGGCATCCCATTCGACGCTGGCTTCGATCTGATCGACTGCCATCGGATAGTCGGGCGTATCGTGATCGACGATCGTCCCTTTGCCGGCCTCGATCTTGCCGCGGAAATAGGTCGGCAACCCGTCGCGCCCGATCTCGCCTTTCAACTCGCCGGTGAGCGGAAGGTCAGCGCTGTAATTCAGATCCTTGAGCCGCAGCGCCAACAGGATGTTCTGCGTCGAGACCTTGTTGGCGCGAACATCGACGGATCGGACGCCATTGTTCGGCGCACCGATCTGCACCCGGAGCGACCATGCATGCGCGCCTTCCTCGCCAAGGCTGAGCACGACACCACCAGCATTGGGACGCCGGAGCGTGAGACTGATGTTCTCGAAATTCCAGCGATTGCCGCGCTGCTCGTCATCAACGATGAGACGACCGTTCTTTAAGCCGATCTCGTTGAGGTTTTGGCCGTCCAGCCCGGTCATGCTCAAACTGTCGAGCCAGTCGAGCCCGGCCAGAAGCCCGCTGCTGCCAGTCGACGGCGTCGCAGTCGGCGCACCGCTCGGCGCGGACGTTGGCGGCGCGGACACATCCGGCGGCGTCGGGGATCCGCTTGATGCCGGCATTCCGGCTGGCTTCGTCGCTCCGGCCGCAATGGGGCGGGCATTATCGCCGGTGGATACCGTGACTTCGCCGTCGGGCGTGATGCGCACGGCGAGCACGGCATCAACCAGCTTGAGGCTCTCGGCACGCAGTCGCCCCATCAGGAGGGCCGTGCCAGACAGCCGGACCTCCGCTTTCGGAGCGCTGGCGACGATGGCGTGATCGCGGTCGCGAACGACGATATCGCGGATGCGGACGGCGACACGGATGCGACCCGCCCGCTCGATCTGGGTCCCTCCGATTTCAACGGTATTACCCGGCCCGATGTTGTCTTCGATCGCCGTGATCAGCCAGGGTGTCGCCATATCGAGGCTGATCGGTCCGGCCCCCAGCCGCCACCAGAGTCCAGCGAAGGCAAGCATGAAGATCGCGCCCAGCACGACGCTGGTGACAACGAGACGACGCAGCCAGCGTGCCCGGACCAACCAGCGACCGAACACACCAAGCCGGCCGCCAATTCCCGGCGCACCGGAGCTACCGTGCCCCAGCAGGCGATGCGCCCGGTGACGCGCCGCTTCGTCGTGGCGGGAATCCCAATCGCGATCATCCCAATCCGATAGCTCTTCATCGGCACGGGAATTCAGCGCCGGGGGCGGTCTTTTCCGAGCCATTGCCTCTCGGTGCTGATGTTGACGACGGGCTTGCTCGCCGAGGGGCGTTCGCGCGGGGTTGCGTGACGAACGCTGATGCGGCGGCATCACTGCCAATCCTCGTTGAACCTGTTAAAATCCATGCAAGCCGTTCAGGCATGAAGCGCCGGACAGTGTAGTCGAATCCCAGTAACCATATCGCGGGCCAGACGGGTTTGCCCAGCAGCAAGGACGTGGTTGGCGTGACTTCGTCACCTTGCTGTGCCTCTTGCAATATGGACCTGTCGAAAGCGACGAAAGGAAGGCGTATGTCCAAGAAAACGCATAAGAAAGCCTCGAAACCCAAGGTCGGGCCGAAGGCAAAGGCATCCGCCAAAAAAGCCGTCGGCGCTGCCGCGAAAGTCCGCACGAAAGCCAAGGCCGCGTCCCCGACGGCGGGTGCGCGCAAAGCCAGGACCACCAAGAGCGGAAGCAAACGCGCGTCCAGCCCAGCCAAATCGAACAGGACCAAGCGCGTAACCAAGACCGCTTCGAAACCAGCGGTCGCAATCAGGACCCGCACTTCGAGTCCGAAAACCCTCAAACCGTCATCCGCCAAACCCGCTCGTGCCGATGTCGCGCCCGAACACGCCAGTGCCGGATTGACGATCGGAAGCAAGGTCCCGGCCTTCCGGCTTCCCCGCGACGGCGGCGCGACGGTGTCGCTCGATTCGTTCACCGGCCGGAAACTGGTGATCTTTTTCTATCCGCGCGCCAGCACACCCGGATGCACCAAGGAGGCGATGGATTTCTCCCGTCTGTCGGGTGCATTCGCGGCCCTCGACGCAGATGTCGTCGGGATTTCCGCGGACCCGCAGCACGCGCAGGAAACATTCCGGGACAAGCACGATCTGACCGTGCCGCTGCTCTCGGATGAGGCTCATGCGGTGCTGAACGCCTTCGGCGTCTGGGGCGATAAATCCTTATATGGCAAAATCTTCCAGGGAATTATTCGCACAACAGTTCTGCTCGGCCCGGACGCCCGCGTGATCAACATTTGGCGAAATGTCAAAGTCGATGGTCACGCCGAGGCGGTATTGAATTACATCGAAAATCTCTAGAGTCATTTCCCTAAAATTAACCATGAGAAGGTCAAATCGGCATCAGTGTAAGGCTTAGCCGGCGGCTGCTCCGGCGATGCGGGAGTACTGATGTCACACCTTTCGAACCGCTATTCGGAGCATTCGCACTCTCAGCCGCATCGACATGCACATGTGCCGGCGCGGCGTCCGGCGGCAGCAGCCACGGCCGTCCATCGCTCTCCCCCCTCGAGCGCTTATGTCATTGCCCACGCGGGCAAGCAGGTCCGTATCGGACCGGTGATCTTCTGGATCGTCGTCGGAACGGTCACCGTGCTGGGGGCCTGGTCGGCGGCGACCGCAACCTATTTCACCTTCCGCGACGACGTGCTGACCCGCCTGCTCGCACGTCAGGCCGAAATGCAATATTCCTATGAGGATCGCATCGCCGAGTTGCGCGCCCGGATCGACCGGACCACCAGCCGCCAATTGCTCGATCAGGAGCAATTCGAGCAGAAGCTCGATCAGATCGTCCAGCGGCAGGCGACGCTCGACAAGCGGACCGCGGCGCTCGGCGCGCTTCCGGAAAATATCGCGACCGGTTCAGTGAAACCGGCAGCCCGCACTATGACGGAAAAACTGTTCGGGCGGTCGAAGCCGGCGCCACTCCCTGAGAACGACGCGACGCCCGGACGGCAATCCAGCTTGACCCATCGTTTCGGAGCCAAGCCTTTCAAGCTGGCCAAGAATGCCAATGTCAACGACACCATCGCCAGCCTTCAGACGTCGCTGGATCAGATCGAACAACGTCAGATGGCGATGCTGACCTCGGCGGAAAGCACCTACGATTCACGTATCCGCAAGATGAAGAGCCTTGTGAGCGACCTCGGGCTGAATATGGCGCGCCTTGAGGTCAACACGCCGCGCGGAGGTGTCGGTGGGCCTTACGTGCCGGTGAAGCCGGGCACCCACACGGGATCGTTCGAGCAGCAACTCTCGCGTGTCAATGTTTCGCGCGCGCACCTCGACCACCTGTCGCGCACCCTCGCTCAGGTCCCGTATCGAACGCCGGTGCTTGGCGAGATCGAGTTGTCCTCCGGCTTCGGCGTTCGCACCGATCCGTTCCTCGGCCGCCCGGCGATGCACACCGGCCTTGATTTCCGCGCTTCGACCGGCGACCCGGTTCGCGCCACCGCAAATGGCCGCGTCGTTTCGGCTGGATGGGCCGGAGGCTACGGCCGCATGGTCGAGGTCGATCACGGCAACGGACTGTCGACGCGCTACGGTCACATGTCACGCATCAACGTCAAGGTCGGTCAGCAAATTCACATCGGGCAAATCGTCGGTGAAGTCGGCTCGACCGGGCGCTCGACCGGCCCGCACCTGCACTACGAAACCCGCATCGACGGCGACGCCGTGGACCCGCAACGCTTCCTGCGCGCCGGCGCACGTTATGCGGCCGCGCATTGAGAGCTATTCTCCCTGTCGGCACATCGGATGACTTAAGCGGTCTGGCGGCGGCAGCGCTGCTGTTGTAGACCGCCCATTCCCGCTGCCGGGAGGCTGATTTTCGCTCGGAGATAGTCCGCTTGAACGCGCCGCCACGCCGAATTGGACCAACCTTCCCCCGGCTTGCCGACGCCGCGTTTCACGCCACGCGCGCGATCAGCGCCCGGCTGATGGCACGCGCAGGATTTCACGGAATCGACAGCGAGTTTGCACGCACGACGATTGCCACGATCGCGCAGCGTTTGCGCAATGGCGAGACGGTTTACATCGCGGGCCTCGCCTCGTCGGGAACTCATAATACCGGCGTGGCGCTAATCGAGGTCACGCAAGCCAACGGGCCGCGCCTCATCGTCAATAACGAGGAGGAGCGCTTCTCGGGCAACAAGCACACCTCCGAATTTCCACATCGCTCCCTCGACGCAATGGCCGCGACCTTGCGGGCGATGGGGCGGGATATCGGCGACATCGCCGCGTTCGCGACGACATGGGATTATCCGACGCTGTTCGGCACCATGATGCGAACCGCGATCGAGGAGGCGCCGGGCAGCCTCAAGCTGTTGTCCTATTCCGATGCCATCGGCGTGGACCGCCGCCGCCTCGATCAGATGCGGCGCACGCCGCGTGTTCTCGCCAAGCAGTTCGGGCTTGCGAAGCCGCCGCAACTGATCCTCGTGCCGCACCACCTCAACCATGCGTGGTTTCCGTATGCGGTGTCGCCGTTCACCGGAAGCGCAGACCCGGTGGCCATCGGCGTGTTCGACGGCACCGGCGACCGCGGGTCAATCTCCTCATTCGTGGCGCAGGGCGACGACATCACGGAAATCTCCTGCAACGAAAGCGTGTTCGATTCACTCGGCGCGTTCTACAGCGTGATCTCCTCGACACAGGGCGGCTGGACCTGGCTGTCCAGCGAGGGCCGCTACATGGGTGCGGCCGCCTGGGGCGACATGAACCGCGCCACCAACCGTTACTACGCGCGGCTGAAAGAGGTGCTCGATTTCGGCCCCGACGGCGCGATCAGATTGAATCGGGCGATGGCGAACTGGTATCGCGATCCGTTCGACAATCCGTACAAGCCGCCGCTGACGGATATTCTCGGCCCGCCGTTGCGGCCGGATCAACTGTGGAATCCGGATGCCGTCCTGCGCGTCGAGGACATCCAGCATCGGCCCGATACGCAGGACCGCCTCGACAAGGCGGCGGCAACGCAGATGGTGCTCGAAGATGCGTTGATCCACGCCGTCGATCATCTCCTGCGGATCACCGGCACCAACAAGCTGATCCTGTCGGGTGGCGTCGCGCTGAATGCTTTGGCCAGCATGCGGCTGCTCGAACATTTCGACGAGGCATGGTTCGCCAAAGCGCAGCAACGCAAGACTCGACTGCATCTGTGGGTGCCACCGATGCCGAGCGATCCCGGCGTGCCGATCGGCGCGGCGTGGTGGCTTGCGCATCTGGCTGGAGCGCCGCGCGGTGCGGCGGAAACTCACGCGTTCTATTGCGGCACGTCGCCGACCGGCGACGATATCGCCGCCGCGCTGGCCGCCGCTTCCGATGTCGCCTCGGAAACCATCGGCACCATCGCAACGCCTGATGGACGTGACGCCATTGCCGATCTGATGGCTTATTGCGTCGCCAGCGGCGGCATCGTCGCCCTCTATCAAGGGCCGGGAGAGACGGGACCACGTGCGCTCGGGCATCGCTCGATCCTCGCCAATCCCTGCGATCCGGAGACGCGCGAGCGTCTCAACGAACGCGTGAAGTATCGCGAGAAGATTCGTCCGCTCGCGCCGATGGCAACACTGGAAGCCGCGCAGGAATTTTTCGAGCTGCACGAGGGTGCGTCGGACGGCAATTACAACGCCTATAGCTACATGGTGCTGACGGCACATTCGAAGCCCGCGGCCGTCGCGAAAATCCCGTCGGTCGTGCACGCCGACGGCACCGGGCGTATCCAGATCGTGCGCGCGGACGACGATCCCCTCACCTACGCTTATCTGAAAGCGCTCGGCCGCCGCATCGGCGTCGAGGTGTCGGTCAATACCTCGTTCAACGTCGCAGGGCCGATCGCGCAGACGCCGGAGCAGGCGGTAGAAACTCTGCGGCGCTCCAAGGGACTTGATGCCGTGTTCATGGTGGCGGATGACGGCACCGTGCGCGCCGCCTGGCACGGCGGCGACCGCGACAGCGGCCGCTTTACCGGCTGGCTGGCCGCTTGGCGAAGCGGGACAGCAGCCGTCCGTCCATGATCAGCAGTCCGCTGGCGATGATCAGCGCGCCGACGATCTCGCGCGGGGTCACCACTTCATCGAGCACTACATAGCCGAGCGCAATCGCGGTGACCGGCACCAGCAGCGTCACCAGCATGACGTTGCCGGGACCGGAGCCGCGAATGATCTGGAAGAACAGGATGTAGGCCAGCGACGTCGACAGCGCCGCCAATCCAACGAGCGCCAGCACAGTCGTCATGTGCGGCATCGGCAATTGCCACGGCCGGTCGATGGCCATCGACAATACGAACATCATGATGCCCGAGCAGATCAGTTGAAACGTCGCGGCCGCCAGTGGTTCGACGCCTTGCAACTCGCGCTTGGCCCACAGCGCCGAGAAGCCGAACACGATGGTCGCGCCAAGACACAGCAGGATTCCGAGGCTCTGCTGTGAATCGAGATGCAGATCGACACCGCGTAGAATGATCACGCCGAACAGACCCAGCAACACGCCGGCGACCCGGCGCGCGATCAACCGTTCCTCACCGAACGCCGCCAGCACCAGCACCGTAAACACCGGCGTCATGGCATTGATCACCGATGCGAGCCCGCTGGCGATCATGGTCTGCCCGCTGACCAGCAGCGAGAACGGCAGTACGTTGTTGAGCAGCGCCATCACGATGAACGGCCGCCAGCCGGCAAACGTGGTCGGCACCGGAATGCGGTACAGCCGGATCAGCGGCAACAGCAGCAGTGCCGCCAGCCCGACGCGCACGAACACGATGGTGAGCGGCGGCAATTCCTTCACCGCAACGCCGGCGAAGAAGAACGACCCGCCCCACAGCACCGAGAGGCAAACGAGCCGCACCCAATCACCGGACGTGATGCTCAGATCCGCTGCCGGCATGGATGTCCTGATTTCGATCGACATGACTTGTGTTTCAGTCCTGCATCTGGCGGCAGCAGGTACAATTCGTTGCACCGCCATCCGGTGCGGAACGACGTAACGCGAATGGCTTGGCGTCACCACCCGTTTTCAGAACAATGCAGCGTTGCTGTCGAATGTGGCTGTCAGTTGCCAGTTGGGCTGGACTTGATCATCTCGATCAGGCGCCCCTCGTCGTCATCAGGCATATGCGCGGCCGCCTGTCTGTAAATTTCCAGCGCGGCCCGCGCAACGACGAGATCGAGGCCGAGGTTGTCCGCCAGCGCCAGAGCGTAACTGGCATCCTTGTGGCGAAGCGCAGTCGTGAAGGAAGCGCCGGCGAAATCGCGCGTGACCATGCGTGCCGAGTGCCGCACCACCTGCGGACTTGCGACCGCGCCGCTGGCGAGAGACTGCTGCACCAATGTCATATCGAGGCCGGCTTGCTCGGCGATGCGAAGCCCCTCGGCGAGGCTGGCGATCTGCACCGCGCCCATCAGGTTGTTGATGAGCTTGAACACCGTGCCCGCGCCGACCGGACCGAAGTGCCGGATGGTTGCACCAAGCGGCGCAAGGAACGGCCGCGCGGCATCGAGATCACTTGTTTCCGCGCCGACCAGCAACGTCAGCTTTCCCGACGCAGCAGCGTCCGGCAGGCCGGTGACCGGACAATCGATGTAACGTAGTCCGCGCGCCGCTAGCTCCTGCGCGAGAGCGATGGCGTGGCGGTGCGACACTGTCGAACATTCGATCGCCAGCGCACCTTTGCGCGCGGTCTCGGCAATCCCGTCCGTGCCAGTCCAGACCAGGCGCGAAGCTGCATCATCCGCGACCATGGTGACGATGGCATCGGCATCGCGAGCAGCGTCGGCTGGCGTCGCGGCCAATCGTGTGCCGCGGGCGATCAGATCGCCCGCCTTGTCGCGGCTGCGATTCCAGACCGCGAGCGTGAAGCCGCTATCGAGATAGCGCCCCGCCATGCCGTGCCCCATCCGTCCCAGACCGATGAATGCAACATGGGGCATGACGAACTCCTTGGAGCCTTTCCGCTTCTGATGGAATCAGAAGCGGGGCTCTATCTTTATGTTCTGACGCGTTTCTTCACGCGAACCCGCATCCGCTTCGCTCAAAAACGCTATCGTGCTCAGTCGACGTCTTCGATCGCTCCCGGCGTCGTGCCGAAGGCGCGCTGCGCCAAGGTCGCGGCCATGAACTCGTCAAGGTCGCCGTCGAGCACACCCGCGGTGTCGGATGTCTGCACGCCGGTGCGCAGATCCTTCACCATCTGATAGGGCTGCAGCACGTAAGAGCGGATTTGATGGCCCCAGCCGATATCGGTCTTGGCGGCCTGATCAACGGCCGCCTGCTCCTCGCGCTTCTTCAACTCGATTTCATAAAGCCGTGCGCGCAGCATGTCCCACGCCTGCGCGCGATTCTTGTGCTGCGACCGGCCGGCCTGACACACCACGGCAACCCCGGTGGGAATATGCGTCAGCCGCACCGCGGATTCCGTCTTGTTGACGTGCTGGCCACCCGCGCCGCCGGAGCGCATGGTGTCGGTGCGCACGTCGGATTCCTTGATGTCGATCTTGATGCTGTCGTCAACGACGGGAAAGATCGCGACGCTGGAAAACGAGGTGTGCCGCCGCGCGTTGGAATCGAACGGCGAGATGCGCACCAGTCGATGCACGCCCGCTTCGGTTTTCAGCCAGCCATAGGCGTTGTGGCCGCTGATCTGGATCGTCGCGGATTTGATCCCGGCCTCTTCGCCCTGCGTCTCTTCGAGATATTCGATCTTGAAGCCGTGCTTTTCGGCCCAGCGCGTATACATCCGCAGCAGCATCGAAGCCCAGTCCTGGCTCTCGGTGCCGCCCGCGCCGGCATGGACTTCGAGATAGGTATTGAATTTGTCGGCTTCGCCCGACAACAGCGCTTCGAGTTCGCGACGCGCGACCTCTTTCTTCAGGTGCTTGAGCGCGGTTTCCGCCTCAGTCACGATGCCGTCGTCGCCTTCGGCTTCGCCAAGCGCGATCATCTCGACATTGTCGTCGAGTTCACGCTCGACCTTGCCGATGCCGGTGAGCGCGTCCTCCAGCGAGGTGCGCTCCTGCATGAGCCTCTGTGCTTTTTGGGAATCGTCCCAGAGCTTGGGATCTTCGGCGAGCTGGTTCAGCTCCGCCAGTCGTGCCGTCGATGCATCGACGTCAAAGATGCCTCCTCAGCAGCCCGACCGACTGCTTGATCTCTTCGACAAGTCTTTCGATTTCAGCGCGCATGATCTTTCCGGTCGCGAGGCTGGTTCGCAAATCAATGATGTGGCGGGATGTAGCGACGAACGCCGTCGAACGCAATCAGTAAAGCCCGCCGGTACCGGGCCGGATGATGGCGCGGTCGGCATCGGGCGACACCGTCAGCGAATGGCCGTCCGCGTCGGCAACGCCGATAATCGAATAGTTGTCGGGCGGCGCGGTGCCGGGCTTGAAGGCTTCGAGAATGGTGCGTCCGCCATCGCCAGGTCCGGCGCGCATGCCGGTCTTGGCATCGACGCGAATAAGCTTGATGCCGGCCGGCACCTTGAAGGGCACCGCCGGTTTGCCCGCAAGCGCCAGCTTGAGGAAGTCCTTGGCGATCGGCGCGGCGAGATGGCCGCCGGTCGCGCCACGCCCCAGATTGCGCGGCTTGTCGTAGCCGACATAGATGCCGACCACGAGGTCCGGCGAGAAGCCGACGAACCACGCATCCTTCTCGTCGTTGGTGGTGCCGGTCTTGCCGGCAATCGGCTTGCCGACTTCGCGCACCACGGTCGCGGTACCGTGTTGAACGACGCCTTCCATCATCGAGGTGATCTGGTAGGCGGTCATCGGATCGAGCACCTGCTCGCGACGATCCACGAGTTGCGGCTCGGGCTGATTCTTCCAACCGCCCGGCGCGTCGCAGCCGCGGCATTCGCGCTGGTCGTGCTTGAAGATGGTGTGGCCGTAACGGTCCTGAATACGGTCGATCAGCGTCGCCTTGATCCGCTTGCCGCCATTGGCGAACATCGAATAGGCGGTGACCATCCGCATCACCGTGGTCTCGCCGGCGCCGAGCGCATAGGACAGGTAGTTCGGCAGTTCGTCATAGACGCCGAAGCGCTTGGCGTATTCGCCGACCAGCGGCATGCCGATATCCTGTGCCAGCCGCACGGTGACCGTATTCAGCGAGCGCTGCAGCGCGTTACGCAAGGTGGTCGGGCCGTAATACTTGCCGGTCGAATAGTTCTCCGGCCGCCAGACGCCACCACCCTGCCCCTGATCGATCTCGATCGGCGCATCGACCACCACGGTCGATGGCGTATAGCCGTTGTCGAGCGCCGAGGAATACACCAGCGGCTTGAACGATGAGCCCGGCTGCCGATAGGCTTGCGTCGCGCGGTTGAATTGGCTCTGATCGAACGAAAAGCCGCCGACCATCGCCAGCACGCGACCGGTCCACGGGTCCATCACAACCATGGCGCCGGAGACTTCCGGCAATTGCCGCAGCCGGTACTGCCCTTCGGTAACGTGGCCCTCCTTGTCGATCAGCGGATCGGCATAGATCACGTCGCCGGGCGAAAGCACCTGCGAAACCTTGGTCGGGGTCTTGAAGCGCGTCGGGCCGGACGCGGCCTTCGCCCACTTCACCCCGTCGAGCGTGATGATGCCGGTCTGTCGACCCTTGCTCACCGCGCCGCCGAGTTCGCGGCCGGGCTGGAAGCCGATCCGCGCCGACTGGTCGCTGGTCTCCAGCACCACGGCCATCCGCCACGGCGAAATGTCCGACAACGATTTGACGTCGGCCAGCTTCACGCCCCAGTCGCCCGAAATGTCGAGCTTGCTCACCGGCCCGCGCCAGCCTTGCGCCTCGTCGAAATTCACGAGGCCCTTGACCATGGTCTTGCGTGCCTCGACCTGCAGTTTCGGATCGAGCGAGGTGCGCACCGACAGTCCGCCCTCATAGAGCTTCTTTTCGCCGTAACGTTCGAACAGGTCGCGACGCACTTCCTCGGCGAAATATTCACCGGCGAAGGTGTGGGCTCCATTGGCGCGGCTGGTCACCGCCAGCGGCGACTTACGGGCAGCGTCGGCGTCGGCCTGCTTGATCCAGCCATTCTCCAGCAGACGATCGATGACGTAGTTGCGGCGCTCGATGGCGCGGTCGCGGTTCTTGACCGGATGCAGGGTGGATGGCGCCTTGGGCAGCGCAGCCAGATAGGCAGCTTCCGCGACCGTCAGTTCATTCACCGACTTGTCGAAATATACCAGCGACGCGGCTGCGATGCCGTACGCACCGAGGCCGAGATAAATCTCGTTGAGATACAGTTCGAGAATCTTGTCCTTTGAGTAGGCGCGCTCGATGCGCATCGCCAGCAAGGCTTCCTTGATCTTGCGGGTGAACGACACCTCGTTGGTCAGAAGGAAGTTCTTGGCGACCTGCTGGGTGATGGTCGAGGCGCCCTGCGGACGCCGGTTCGAACCGTAATTCTGGACGTAGAGCAGCGCGGCGCGCGCCATGCCGGGATAGTCGATGCCGCCATGCTCGTAAAAGTTCTTATCCTCGGCCGCGAGGAAGGCGTTGATCACCAGTTTGGGGACTGCCTGGATCGGCAGATAAAGACGCCGCTCTTTTGAATATTCCGCGAGCAGCGAACCGTCCGACGCGTGAACCCGCGTCATCACTGGCGGCTCGTAATTCTGCAACTGGGAATAGTCCGGCAGATCCTTGGAGAAATGCCAAATTAGGCCAGCAGCAGCGGCAACGCCGACCAGGAACACGATGGTACCGGCAGCAAACAGGAACCCCATAAAGCGGAACAGCAGACGCATTCTCGACGATCCGTTTCGACCCTGTCCCGCCGGTCATTCCGGCGGACGGTTGGCGCTAAATTGCCTGGTAACCTGCGGAAAAGCAGCCGCTGGTCCCACAGTTCGACGTCGACCAGAGTTATCCTGATTGATTCTGTCGCACCTTTATCGGTTTCTATAGAGCCGACGCTGTGTCTAAACTAGGGCTCGCCCTGGCCGGCGGGTTGTTTTTTTGGACGTGGCCTTCTCGCAACGTTCCCAAACCAGTTCCATGACGCTCCGCCGGCGGCACCTATGGCGAACCGTTCGAATGTTTGCGCTAGTTCTTGTTGGCGCCGACCGACACGATCCGCTTGGCAAGGAACGCATCGATGGCTTGCGCGACTGCAGCCACGGAGCGCGAACGCCAGCTCTCGGACGTCAGCAGCTTGAGATCGTCCTTGTTCGAGACATAGCCGAGTTCGATCAGGGCTGAAGGCACGTCGGGTGCTTTCAGGACCTTGAAGCCCGCGGACTTCAGCGGGTGCTTGTGCATCCGCACCGTGTTTTTCATTTCGCCCATCAAGGTATGGGCAAACCGGCTCGAGAAGGTTCGCGTCTCCCGCTGCGCAAGGTCGATCAGGATATCAGCCACCTCGGTCGGTTCCTCGGTGAGGTTGACGCCGCCGATGGCGTCCGCCTTGTTTTCCGATTCCGCCAGCCGCTCCGCTTCGGCGTCGGACGCTTTATCCGACAATGTATAGATCGTGGCGCCCTGCGCATCACCCTCACGGCGCGGCAGGGCATCGGCATGAATCGAAACGAACAGGGCCGCATTCTGCCCGCGCGCGATTTTGACCCGATCGCCAAGCGGAATGAATGTATCGTCGTCGCGGGTCAGCACCACGCGATACTTGCCGCTTTCCGCGATTCGATCCCGCAGGGCGAGACCGAATGCGAGCACGATGGCTTTCTCCGTCTCGCCACTCGCGGCCTGGGTTCCGTTGTCGATGCCGCCATGACCCGGATCGATCACCACGACGGGCCGGGTGTCCGTGGGTCCGGCACTGGCAGCAGAGGCGTCCGCCGTGACGGTTGCCGGCGGAGTGACAGGGTGTTGATCGGCCGCTGCATCCTTGGCCAGAGATTTGACGAAAGCCGCCCGGTCGGTTGCCGCCAGTTCGACGATCAGGCGGGGCGGCTGCCCGTTCGCTGCGTCGAGCACATAGGCCTTCTCGATCTTCGCCGGTCCCGAGAGATCGAACACCAGCCGCGATCCGCCCGGCATCACCAGCCCGTAGCGGAATGCCTTGATGAGGCCGCGCCCTTTTTGGCCGACATTATCGGGAAGCTTGAATGTCACCTGCGGAATGTCGATGACAACGCGGTCGGGATTGCCCAGCACGAAGGCGCGCAGGTCGATCTTGCGATCGAGGTCGAGCACGAATCGGGTCTGCCTGCTGTCGCCTGCCAGGCGAACATCGGAAGCAACCGGGAACGGTTCCGCAGCCACAGGTTGTGCCACGCCTGCATCGCCCGCGGCAAACGACGCCGTCGCACCGCACGCCAAAGCAATGCCTGCGAACAGCGCGACGCTCCACGAAAGGTAGCGATTTGCGCGGCCCGCCAACAGTCGCCTCCCGGACCGGATTTGACATTCGCGCCGCAGCGCGCAGCGGGTTCGTGTGGCGAATGTCAAATTCAAAGCTCCGCGAGCAAATTATACGTGCGCGTGGTTCTTTGGCTCTCTCATTTGCAACGACGCGCGGCGAAACGGATGCAAATGTGAGAACCGAACCACACCCCTCTGAGCTGCCTCAGATACCGCAATAGGCCGGCACGGTTAATCCAGACTTAATGCGCGTTTTTGATTTTTTCCGGCTGTTGCCGGGACGTGACGCTTCCCTTGCACGGCGCCGATAATCGACGTATGTAACGAGAGTTGACGGTATAAACTCCCGGTTGTGTCGCGTTCAACCTCCCGGAGCAGCGCCGGATTACCTCGGACAACCCGGATCGGGCCATGAGGGATCCAGCGTCATTTGCCGCCTCGTCCGACGGTCAGCGCAGCGCGCGGCCGTCAGGTCCGGCGGTCAGTCCGAGCGGAGCCGGTCCCGGCGTTCTTTATCCAGGGGCAGGTATTTGACACAACATGATCGGTTATCGTGGTCGCAAGACTGCAATATACGATAGCTGACAGGCGCCCTGGCGTCGTGTCGGTCCGTCAACGCCAACAAGGCGGCGCCCACTGTGCCGCCAACCTGTTCAGACGGGCCGACGCTTGATGCGCCAGACTGTAATTCCGGCCGAATTTTCTGCGACGACTTCGCCGACGCGACGCATGAGCGACGCGCGGCACATGGCGTTCGCTTCGGTTCCGGGACAGCGCAGCGGCTTGCGTTTCGGCCTTCCCCTCACCCCCGAATCAGGTGGACCGTCGTGCTCCCCGGCTGCGCCCATTGTGCCTGCCGCCCTGCGCGTCCTCCGCCGCCAAGAGCTTTCCCATGCCAAACAAGATGTTGATCGATGCGACCCACCCGGAAGAAACCCGGGTGGTCGTGGTTCGCGGCAACCGAGTTGAAGAATTCGATTTCGAATCCGCGCAACGCAAGCAACTTCGCGGAAACATCTATCTCGCCAAGGTCACCCGGGTCGAGCCGTCGCTGCAAGCGGCGTTCATCGAATATGGCGGCAACCGCCACGGCTTCCTGGCCTTCAGCGAAATCCATCCCGACTACTATCAAATTCCGGTCGCCGATCGTCAGGCCCTGATCGAAGCCGACGAGCGCGCCCATCGCGAGGCCGAGGAAGAAAACGAGCATCGCTCGTCGCGCCGCCGTTCGCGCCATCGCAACTCGCGCCGCCGTTCCAGTGGCGAGCGGGTGCAGAGCGAGGTGATCGAGATTTCCGACGCCGAGCATCCGGCCCAGACCGCGGTTTCGGACGAAGCCGGCGACGCCGCGCTCAACCCGTCCGCCGAGACCGAACACGTTGCGGCGGGTGCGGATCATGCCGATGAGCATCACGAGGTTGCTTCGGATCAGCCTCACGTCGCTGAGGCCGATCACGCGGCGGCGGGCGAAAGCCATTTCGAGACGCCCCAGCCGTTCGAAGCCCCGGCTTTGGATGCACCTATCACGCCGGTGTTCGACGCGCAGCCGGAAGCGGCCCCTGCCCTGATCTCCGACGAATCCGCCGCCCAGGCGGAGGCTGCGCTATCCGAGGATGCGACTCCGGCCGAGCACGCCGACGTCGTTGCTGCCTATGACGATCAGGCGGCGCATCACGATGACGATGACGGCGAGCATCAAGGCGACGCACCCCATGCCGACATCCATCACGACGACGCGCATCACGATCACGATGTTTCGAACGACGATGATGCGAACGACGACGAGGATGACGACGGCGAAGAAGACGAAGCCGAAGAAGATGTCGTCGAGTCGGTCGGCGGCGACGACGCGCTGGAAGAAGTGCCGGAGCGCGCCTTCCGCCCCCGCCGCCAGTACAAGATTCAGGAAGTCATCAAGCGTCGCCAGGTGATGCTGGTGCAGGTCGTCAAGGAAGAGCGCGGCAACAAGGGCGCGGCGCTCACCACCTACCTGTCGCTGGCCGGACGATATGCCGTGTTGATGCCCAACACCGCGCGCGGCGGCGGCATCAGCCGCAAGATCACCTCGGCGCAGGATCGCTCGCGCCTCAAGGAAGTGGTGCAGGACCTCGACGTGCCGGAGGGCATGGGCATCATCCTGCGCACCGCCGGCGCGGCGCGCACCAAGCCGGAAATCAAGCGCGACTTCGAATACCTGATCCGGATGTGGGAAACTGTCCGCGACACCACGCTGCGCTCGCAGGCGCCGACGCTGGTGTACGAGGAAGGTTCTCTGATCAAGCGCTCGCTGCGTGATCTCTTCAACAAGGAGATCGACGAAATTCAGGTCGCGGGCGACGCGGGCTATCGCGAAGCGCGCGATTTCATGAAGATGCTGATGCCCTCCAGCGTCCGCGCCGTGAAGCCGTATCGCGACGGCCAGCCGCTGTTCTCGCGCATGGGCGTCGAAAGCCAGCTCGACGTGATGTTCACGCCGACCGTGCAGTTGAAATCCGGCGGCTATCTGGTCATCAACCAGACCGAGGCGCTGGTTTCCATCGACGTCAACTCCGGGCGCTCGACCCGCGAGCATCACATCGAGGACACTGCGCTCAAGACCAATCTCGAAGCCGCCGAGGAAGTGGCGCGGCAGTTGCGCCTGCGCGATCTCGCCGGCCTGATCGTCATCGACTTCATCGACATGGACGAGCGCCGCAACAATCGCGCCGTCGAACGCAAGCTCAGCGACTGCCTACGGCAGGATCGCGCCCGCATTCAGGTCGGACGCATCTCGCATTTCGGTCTGCTGGAAATGTCGCGCCAGCGCATTCGCGCCAGCGTGCTGGAAAGCTCGACCGAGCCCTGCCCGCATTGCGGCGGCAGCGGCCATATCCGTTCGGTCTCCTCGGTCGCGCTGCAAGTGCTGCGCAATCTCGAGGAAATCCTGATGAAGGGCGCGACCCACAATCTGACGGTGCGCACCCGGAACGACGTGGCGATTTACGTCCTCAATCACAAGCGCGCGCATCTGCGCGATCTCGAAACCAGCTTCAAGGTCACGTTGTCGGTGCTCGCCGATCCGACGCTCGGCGGCCAGCAGGCCTTCGTCATCGATCGCGGCGAACAGGTGCACACGCTGGAAGCCGCCAAGGCGCTGCTCGCGGCGCAGGTGGCGACCGCGCCTGCGATCATGGACGATGCCTTCGAGGATGACGATGCATTCGATGTCGAGGCGGAAGTCGAGACCGAGGAAACCGAAGGCCTGACCGACGAGCAGGCCTCGGGCGAAGGCAGCGATGCGGGCGAAGGCGATGCCGCCGGTGACGGTCAGCGGCGTCGGCGCAAGCGTCGGCGGCGTGGCCGCGACTCTCGCGATCAGGGGAGTGCCAACAACGATAACGATGCGCCGGTGGCCGCGTCCGACGTGGACGATGCCGCTCATGTCGCCGAGATGGTCGGCGACCGCGGCGATGATGCCGAAGGCGAACGCGAGGCCGGTTCACAAGACGATCAAGGCGAAGGCAACGGCGAGCGCCGCCCGCGCCGTCGTGGTCGCCGTGGCGGTCGCCGCCGGCGTGGCGGAGCCGATGAAGGTCTGGCGGCATCCATTGCCGACGAGTTGTCGCCGACATCCGCTCCGGAGGTCATCGAGGCCGTCGCAGATTTCGACGGCGACGCCCCCGACGATGCGGTGCCCGTCACCAGCACCGTGAACGAGACAGCAAACGATCAGCCGGTCGCCGCAGCGGTTGAGGCGCCGGTACAGCCCGACACGGTCGAGCCGGTCGAGGCGCCTGTTGCGGCAGAACCCGCCGCAGACGCCGAGAAGTCGACCCGGCGCCGCTCGACGGTGCGCGAGAAGGTCAGCTTTGCCACGAGCGACGCGCTGGCCGCACCACAGGCGACCGAAGCCGCGCAACCAGCTTCTGTTCCGGACGAGCCGACCACGACCTCTGCTTCGGACCCGGTTGCTGAAACCGCCGGCACGACGCCGCGTCGTGCCGGCTGGTGGTCGCGCCGCTTCGGCGGCGGTAACTGACACGTCCAATCGAAACAACAAACCGCCCGGCTTGCCGGGCGGTTTTCGTTTGCGTCTTACATATCGCGTTGATTTATCGTCGAGCTATTTCAGCCAGCGCGTGATCCGCGCGACTGCCTCGTGCATGTCGGCGGCCGATTGCGCGTAGCAGAACCGCACGAAACGACGGCCGTGGACCGGATCGAAATCAACGCCGGGGGTCGCTGCGACGTGCGCGTGCTCCAGCATGCGCTTGGCGAAATCGAAACTGTCGTCGGTGAACTTCGAGACATCGGCATAGAGATAGAATGCGCCGTCGGCCGGCAGGAATTCGCTCAAGCCCGCGTGTGGCAGTCCCTCGATCAGGATGCGGCGATTGTGTTCGTAGCCGTGCTTGATGGCTTCCATTTCCGCGCGGCCGTCGAACGCCGCTTCGGCCGCGATTTGCGACAATGTCGGCACCGAGATCGACAGATTCTGCTGCAGGCGTTCGATCGGCCGCACCAGCGTTTCCGGCACCACCATCCAGCCGACGCGCCAGCCAGTCATGCAGAAGTATTTCGAGAACGAATTGATCACCAGCGCCTGTGGTGACAGTTCAGCGGCGGTCACCGCCGGGAACGCGTAGTCGAGGCCGTGGTAGATCTCGTCGGAAATGAAGCGGATGCCCGCGCTGTCAGCTGCCGCGATCAGCCCGGCCAAGGCCTCGCACGACATCATCGTCCCGGTCGGGTTCGCCGGACTGCCGACCAGCACGCCTTTCAGCGGCGTCTTGCGATGGGCCGCGAGCAGCATCTCGCCCGTCAGCGCGTGACGGGTGTCGCTGTGGGTTTCGATCAGCACGGGCTCGCAGCCGAGCGCGGTCAGGATGTGCCGGTACGGCGGATAACCGGGGACCGTGACGCCGACGCGATCGCCCGGCTCGAACATTGACAGGAACGCGAGAATGAAACCGCCCGACGAGCCGGTCGTGATGACGATCCGAGCGGGATCGACCTCGCAAGCATAGGTGTCGCGATAGTGATGCGCGATCCTCGCGCGCAGCGACGGAATGCCGAGCGCCGAGGTATAATCGATCCGGCCGCCGTCGAGCGCGGCTTTGGCAGCGGCAAGCGCCGTCTTTGGCGCGGAGGCCGAAGGCTGCCCGACCTCCATATGAATGACGTGACCGCCGTTGGCCTCGATTGCCGCCGCCGCCGCCATCACATCCATGACCATGAATGGTGGAACATCGCTGCGGCCGGATGCCGCCAGCACGGCCTTCGCCCTATCGGTTACCATCGCATCTGACATCTGCTATCTGACCCGCATGCTGGGATGGGCGTCGGGAAAGGTTCCGTGCCGCCGTCTCGCCGTATTCCAAGGTTTGGTAGGGCATATATGGATTCCGACCACCGGCCAATGATGAAACCCGCCGCAGCGCCCGTTCGCGCCGCCACGCGTGGTCGCGCCTTCCTCAAGGCGACGGCGGTGGTTCTGAGTATCACGCTGGCGGCCGCGCCGATGGCTGCCCATGCCCAGGAAAGCCGGAGCAACAAGGGACCGGCGCTGCTGCGCGATACTGAGATCGAGCAGTTGCTGCGCGACTACACCCGGCCAATCCTGCGCGCCGCCGGGCTTGAGAAGCAGAACATCCAGGTCGCGATCATCAACGACCGCAGCTTCAACGCCTTCGTCGCCGACGGCCGGCGCATCTTCGTCAATTACGGCGCCTTGATGCAGTCAAAGACGCCGAACCAGTTGATCGGGGTGCTGGCGCATGAGACGGGCCACCTCGCCGGCGGCCATCTCTCCAAGTTGCGCACCCAGTTGGCGCATGCACAGACACAGATGATCGTGGCGATGCTGCTCGGCGTCGGCGCCATGGTGGCGGGCGCGGGCCGCAACAACGGCGCCAGCAACGCCGGCATGGCGGCGATCAGTGCGCCGCAGGAAATGATCCGCCGCAACTTGCTTTCCTATCAGCGCCAGCAGGAGGAGAATGCGGACCGCGCCGGCGTGCGTTTCCTCACCGCCACCCACCAGTCGGCCAAGGGCATGTACGAGACATTCCAGCGCTTCACCGACGAAAGCCTGTTCGCCGCGCGCGGCGCCGATCCTTATCTGCAATCGCATCCGATGCCGGCCGATCGCGTCGCCGCGCTGGCGGCGTTGGCGAAAAGCAGTCCGTACTGGAGCAAGACCGATTCCCCGGCCTTGCAGGCCCGGCACGACATGATGCGGGCGAAGACATCCGGTTTCATGGAACGTCCGGATACGGTGTATCGGCGTTACCCGCTGTCCGATACCAGCCTTCCGGCGCGTTACGCCCGGGCGATCTCGACCTACCTGCACGGCGATCCACGCTCGGCGCAGGCCCAGATCCAGGGCCTGATCAAGGAACAGCCGAACAACCCCTACTTCCATGAACTGCGCGGGCAGGCATTGCTCGAAGGCGGCAAACCGGGCGAGGCCATTGCGCCGCTGCGGAAGGCGGTGCAGTTGTCGCATCAAGCCCCGCTCATCCAGATGTTACTGGGGCAGGCGCTGGTTGCGACCAACAATAAAGCCTACTCTGCGGAGGCGATCTCGATTCTGCGGTCCGCACTGATCCGGGAGCCCGAGGCCGCGCAAGGCTACGCACAACTCGCCATGGCCTATGGCCAGAAGGGTGAATATGCGGAGGCCGATCTCGCCTCGGCGCAGGCAGCGTCCCTGCGCGGCGACAGCAAGACCGCGCGTGGACTTGCCGCACGCGCCAAGACCCGTTTCGCCGTCGGCACGCCCGGTTGGGTGAAGGCCGACGATATCGTTAGCGCTAAGCCGATGCCCGGCGAGAAACGCGACTAATTCCTCGTTACTCCGACATCTTTGTCAGAAGGATCAACCGATGCCGTTTCGCCGCCCCCTCGCCTCCACCCTGCTCGCGCTCGCCTTGTGTAGCGCGCCGCTCGCCGCGTCCGCGCAATCGTTCACCGCGCCGCAGCGCGGCGAGATCGAAAGCATCGTCAAGAACTACCTACTGACGCACCCGGAAATTCTCGAAGAGGTGTCGGCCGAACTCGGCAAGCGGCAGGCCAAGGCGGAAGCGGAGAAGCACGCGGCGGCCGTCGCCAGCAATGCGCAGACGATCTTCAATTCGCCGCGTGGCGTCACGCTCGGCAACCGCAACGGCGACGTCAATCTCGTCGAGTTCTTCGACTACAATTGCGGCTACTGCAAACATGCGATGGCCGACATGCTGGCCTTGATGAAGGCCGATCCGAAGCTGCGCGTGGTGCTGAAGGAATTCCCGGTGCTCGGGCCGGGTTCGGTGGAGGCCGCGCAGGTTGCGGTCGCGGTGCGGATGCAGGACCCCGAGGGCAAGAAGTATCTCGACTTCCATCAGAAGCTGCTCAGCGGGCGCGGCCAGGCGGACAAGGCGCGCGCGATGGCGGCGGCCAAGGACGCCGGCCTCGACATGGCGAAGATCGAGAAGGACATGAACAGCCCGGAAGTCCGCGCCACGCTCGAGGAAAACTTCAAGCTTGCGGAATCCATGGGAATGAACGGAACGCCGAGCTACGTCATCGGCAAGCAGGTCGTGGTCGGTGCGGTCGGCTTCGACGTCCTCAAGGAAAAGGTTGCGATGGCCCGCTGCGGCAAGGCGTCCTGCTGACCGGTTCGACGCTCCTGTTTCTCTACGGAAAACGGCTGAGTCCGTTTCAACGGCCGACTCAGCCGTCCGGCATCTGACCAGGACGTCTCGAATAGCTATTCATTCCACCGTAAAAAGTTGCTTTTCCTTAGCTAAATGAAGCATTTGGGTGGATTGGCCAGGGCTTGACCCTTCCCCTCGCGGTTCGGGTTACCTATAAACGCCGGGGAAAGGCGCGCAGACCCGCCGCCTTCGGATTGCCGCGGATCGAGTATGGCGAGAACAGTTTACGTGCTCAACGGCCCGAACCTGAACCTGCTCGGGACCCGTGAACCGGAGACCTACGGCCAGGCCCGGCTTGCCGACGTCGAACGGCTGTGCAGCGAGACCGCAGCGCATTACGGCCTTCAGGCGGATTGCCGGCAATCCAACTCCGAAGGCGAGCTAATAGACTTCATCCATGAAGCCCACAACAAGCAGGCGGCCGGCATCGTGCTCAACGCCGGCGGCTATTCCCACACCTCGATCGCGCTCCACGACGCGCTGACGGCCGTGAAAATCCCGACCGTTGAGGTCCACGTCACCAACGTTTATGCTCGCGAGGATTTTCGTCACCATTCGTTCATCGCCAAGGCGGCGTTCGCGACCTTGTGCGGTTTCGGCATCGACGGCTACCGGCTCGCGATCAGCGGCCTCGCGGCCAAGATCGGCGCCACGGCGAAAGCGTGACCCAGCCTCTATCTCAGTCCAGCTCAAAAGTTTCGGAACACAGCATGGCCCGCCAGCCTGAAGATTCATCCTCATCGAAGTCAGCGTCGGTCAACGACAGCGAATTGATCCGCGAACTTGCGAACCTGCTCGATGAAACCAATCTGACCGAGATCGAGATCGAGCGTTCCGGCCTGCGCGTGCGCGTGGCGCGCAACGTCAGCATCGCCGCCGCCGTCCCGACGATCGCGCAACCTGTCGGGTCGGCAGCGATTGCGGCGGCTCCCGCCGCTGGCTCCGACGTCAGCAAGCATCCCGGCGTGGTCCCCTCGCCGATGGTCGGCACCGCCTATTGGGCCTCCGAGCCCGGCGCCAAGCCATTCATCGACATAGGCTCGAAGGTCAAGGTCGGCGATACGCTGATGATCATAGAAGCGATGAAGACGATGAATCAGATTCCGTCGCCGAAGGCCGGCACGGTGACGCAAATTCTCGTCGAGGACGGCCAGCCGGTCGAATTCGGCGAGCCGCTCGTCATCATCGAATAACGATCGACGCCGGATCGAGATTTGCCGTTTTGTCCACTCGCCTCGCTGCTTACTGATTAGGACACCATGTTCGACAAGATCCTGATTGCCAATCGCGGGGAGATTGCCTTGCGCGTGCTGCGCGCTTGCAAGGAGTTGGGCATTGCGACTGTCGCGGTGCATTCGACCGCCGACGCCGAGGCGATGCATGTCCGTCTCGCCGACGAAAGCGTCTGCATCGGTCCGCCGCCGTCGAAAGACAGCTATCTCAATATCCCGAACCTTTTGGCGGCCTGCGAGATCACCGGCGCCGACGCCGTGCATCCCGGTTATGGCTTCCTCTCGGAGAACGCGCGCTTCGCCGAAATCCTCGCCGAGCACAATCTCGGCTTCATCGGCCCGAAAGCTGAGCACATCCGCCTGATGGGCGACAAGATCGAGGCCAAGCGCACCGCCAAGCGTCTCGGCATTCCCGTGGTGCCGGGCTCAGAGGGTGCGATCGATTCCGTCGACGAAGCCATGAAGGTCGCCAAGGCGATCGGCTTTCCGGTGCTGGTGAAAGCGGCGGCCGGCGGCGGCGGGCGCGGCATGAAGGTGGCGCAGACGGCGGACGATCTGGCGCTGGCGATCTCGACCGCCGGCAACGAAGCCAAGTCGGCTTTTGGCGACGCGTCGGTCTATCTCGAAAAGTATCTGCAGAAGCCGCGTCACATCGAAATCCAGGTGCTGGGCGACGGTCGCGGCGGCGCCATCCATCTTGGCGAGCGCGATTGCTCGTTGCAACGTCGTCATCAGAAGGTCTGGGAGGAAGGTCCCTCGCCGGTGCTCACCGCGGCGGCGCGCATCAGGATCGGCGAAACCTGCGCCAAGGCGATGCGCGAGATGCAATATCTCGGCGTCGGCACCGTGGAGTTTCTGTATGAGGATGGTGAGTTCTATTTCATCGAAATGAATACCCGCATTCAGGTCGAGCATCCGGTGACCGAAGCGATCACCGGCATCGATCTGGTGCTCGAGCAGATTCGCGTGGCGAACGGCGGCGACCTACCGGCGACGCAGGACCAGATTGTAATCAGCGGCCACGCCATCGAATGCCGCATCAACGCCGAGAACCCGGAGACGTTTCGCCCCTCGCCCGGCAAGATTCTGCGCTATCACCCCCCCGGTGGTCTCGGCGTTCGGATCGATTCCGCCGTGTATCAGGGCTACACCATCCCGCCCTATTACGACTCGCTCGTCGGCAAGCTGATCGTTCACGGCAAGACCCGCGCCGAATGCCTGATGCGCTTGCGGCGCGCGCTTGACGAAATCGTGGTGGACGGCATCGAAACCACACTGCCGTTGTTCAGGGCGCTGGTTCGCGATCACGACATCATCGACGGCGACTACCACATCCATTGGCTGGAGCAGTATCTGTCCGGCGTCGATCGGTAATCGCCACGATGAATTATCGAACGCGGTTGTTTCGATGATGTGGAACAAAACGGCTGCCAGCGTCTTATGACCTATCGGGTGTGAGGAGTGGGAACGGGCTTGGACGTGGGGTTCTCAAAACACTTCGATTTTTCAAGCGCGGTACGATGCAGTTAGTTGCTGACGCATTACGCCGCCGCGGGCTCGTGCAGGTTTTACTGCTGACGGCCGGTTTTTTTGTGCTCGTCGCCATCAGCGCCACGTCGATCGTGTTCGTCGACCGCGCGCGCGAGGACAGTTCGCTGGTGGTCCACACCGTTGAGGTCGAAAATCAGATCGCTGCCGTGCTGCTCGAACTGCACCGCGCCGAAAGCGCCGGTCGTGGTTTTCTGCTGACCTCCGAACCGCGCTTTCTGAATCAGCATGACACCGCGCTCGCCAATATCCTTGGCTATGTTCGCCGCCTTCGCGAACTAACGCTAGACAATCCGGTGCAGACCCGCAACAGCGATGCGCTGAAGGCCGCCGTCGAAACACGCCTGAACGAATTCCGCGAAACCATCGCATTCGCCGAGCGCAACGACCAGCAAGGCGGTATTGCCCAACTCCGTGCGGCGGCATCCGAAGACACCGTCCATCGCATCACCGAGATCAGCAATGCGATGCGGCGCGAGGAAGATCGCCTGTTCGCGGCGCGTACCGTCTCCGCCGATCGCAGCCAACAATGGGCTTCGATGGTGACCATCGCCGGATCCGGCCTCGTGGTCGCATTGGCCGCGTTTTCGATTTTTCTGGTGCGGCGTTCGTCACGCGCGCGCGACGAGGCCGAGGCGCAGCTACGCGACAACAATCTCAATCTCGAAGAAACCGTGGCTGAGCGCACCGCCGATCTGCGTGAAGCCAACGAGGAAGTCCAGCGATTCGCCTACATTGTCAGCCACGATTTGCGCTCGCCGCTGGTCAATATCATGGGCTTCACCAGCGAACTTGGGGAACTGCGCGGCGACATCTTCAGGCGCATCTCATCGCTGAGCCATCCCAACATCCCGGCACCGTCAAACGACGCCGAGCCAGCGGAGCCCCTGCTCGAATCCGAGGATGCGAAACTATCCGAAGATTTTAACGAAGCACTCGGCTTCATCAAATCCTCGATCGGCAAGATGGATCGATTGATCTCGGCAATCCTCCATCTCACCCGCGAGGGTCGTCGGGAGTTTCAGCCCGTCTCCATCGATCTGCGTGAACTGATCGAAGGCATTGTTGGAACCGTTGCCCATCAATCTGCCGAAGCCAACGCGGAAATCCGTGTTCAACCGCTCCCCGTGATCGTCAGCGACCGTCTGGCGCTGGAGCAGATATTTTCAAACTTAATCGACAATGCATTAAAGTATCTGCGAACCGGCGTTGCCGGCGATATCGCGGTAAGCGGGCGCACAAAGCTCGGTTTTGCGATTATCGAAGTCAGTGATAACGGGCGCGGCATCGACGCCAAGGATCATCAGCGGATTTTCGAACTGTTCCGGCGTGCCGGTCCACAGGATCGCCCCGGTCAGGGCATCGGGCTCGCCCACGTTCGCGCGCTGGTGCGGCGGCTCGGCGGTACCCTGTCGGTGACATCCGAGCTTGACGCGGGCAGCACATTTACGGTCACGTTGCCCATCAAGTGGGCGCTCGGAAGACAAGGCAAGGCAACATGAGCAAACCCGTCACGATCATCATGATAGAAGACGACGAGGGGCATGCGCGTTTGATCGAACGCAACATTCGCCGCTCGGGCGTCAACAACGACATCAAGCCGTTCACCAACGGTACAGATGCGATTCAATATCTGTTCGGCGCCGACGGCTCGGGGTCGGTGCACAAGGACGATGCATTATTGGTTCTGCTGGATCTCAATCTACCGGACATGTCCGGTATCGATATACTTCGACGCATCAAGGAGAACGCTTACCTGAAAAGTGCGCCGGTCGTCGTCCTGACGACAACCGACGACGCGCAGGAAATCAAGCGTTGCTATGATCTGGGTTGCAATGTCTACATAACCAAACCCGTCAACTACGAAAGTTTCGCCAACGCCATTCGTCAACTCGGGTTGTTCTTCTCCGTCATTCAGGTTCCCCAAGCCGACACATGAGCATCGAAAAACCCTGTCTGCTGTATATCGACGACGACGATGCCCTCGCGCGGCTGGTCGATCGCGGCCTGTCGCGCCTGGGATTTGATGTCGTCCATGCCGGCAGCGGCGACGACGGCATCGCCCGCATCAAGGCGGGCGGCGTCGATGTGGTGGCGCTCGATCAGTACATGCCCGGTGCCGACGGACTGGAAACGCTGGAGCGTATTCTCGCCATTCCAAGTCCTCCGCCGGTGGTGTTCGTCACCGCCTCGCAGGACAGCCAGATCGCCGTCAACGCGCTGAAAGCCGGCGCGGACGACTATCTGGTGAAGGACATGCACGGCGACTTCATCACGATGCTGCATGTCGCCATCGAAAGCGCGATGCGGCAGGCGCAAATTCGCAAGGCGCGCGACGACGCGGAAGCCGAGGTCCACGCCTCGCGGGATCGTTACGCGGCGCTGGCGGCGGAGCGCGAGGTGCTGCTGCGCGAGGTTAATCACCGCGTCGGCAACAGCTTGCAGATCATCGCCTCGTTGCTGCACTTGCAGGCCAATTCGAGCGACGACGACGACATCAAGGCGGCGTTGAGTAACGCCATGGGCCGCGTCGCAGCGGTGGCGCAGGTGCATCGTCGCCTCTACACCTCGCACGACCTCAACAGCGTGCTGCTCAACCAGTATCTTGAGGCGTTGCTGGAGGACCTGCGGCGTTCCGCCGAGGGCAACAGGATGTCGCGCCTGACGCTGACGGCGGAATCGATCGAGATCGACCCGGACCGCGCGGTCGCCATCGGCATCATCGTCAACGAACTGGTGATGAACGCCGTGAAATACGCCTATCCCGACAGTCCGGGACCGATCCACGTCAAGTTGATCGGCAGCGGCGACGAACTGCAGTTGTCGGTCGCCGACGACGGCGTCGGCCTCCACGCCAAGGCCGATCCGCGCTCGACTGGGATGGGACAACGTATCGTCAGTGCGATGGCAACGAAGCTCAACGCATCGGCCGAGCGCGATCCCGATCACGCCGGCACCCGGATCGTGCTGCGTTTCAAGCGCCATAACGAACCGCCCGTCGCCAAGGGCGGCTCCGCGGCGGATTAGAATTTCACCTATTGTCTGTTATCGTCCGCGCATGGCCTCGCGCGACTCCCAATCCTCCGAAATCACCCCTGAAGTTCTGCTGCGTGCCTACGCCTGCGGCATCTTCCCGATGGCGGAGAGCGCCGACGACCCGACATTGTTCTGGGTCGAACCCGAACAGCGCGGCATCATTCCGCTCGACAGATTTCATATCGCGTCGCGGCTGGCGCGCACGGTGCGCGCCGACACCTTTACCGTGACCGTCGATCGCGCATTCAAGGCGGTGATCGCCGGCTGCGCCGAGCCGCAAGCGCAGCGCGACGACACCTGGATCAACCGGCGCATTCGCGATCTCTATGTTGGGTTGTTCGAACGCGGCCATTGTCACAGCGTCGAGGTGTGGGACGGCGACGATCTGGTCGGCGGACTTTACGGCGTCAGCCTCGGCGGGGCTTTCTTCGGCGAAAGCATGTTTCACCGCGCACGCGATGCCTCCAAGGTGGCGCTGGTGCATCTGGTGGCGCGGCTGATCGCGGGCGGCTACGTGCTGCTCGACACCCAGTTCGTGACGCCGCACCTGAAAACGTTCGGCGCGCTCGAAATTCCGCGCACGACCTATCTGGCACAGCTCGATGCGGCCTTGAAACACGCGGCCGACTTCGCGCATCTGCCGATCGAGCGTCCGATCACGGGCGCGGAAGCGCTGACGATCATCGCGGAAGCCACGTCGGAACGGCCGCGATAGATCGACGTACAGACCTTACCGCTGGAACGGCGGAAGCGGTGCTGGCGGAGGTGGTGCCGATGGTGGCGGCGGGCGTCGTTTCTGCTCCCGCGGCGGCGTCCGCTTCTGCTGCGTCGGCGCGGGCTTTGGCGCGGCGTCCGGTTGGGCCGCGACGATGGTGTTCTCCGGCCCCTTACAATCGGTCAGCCAGATATCGTAGATCGGGTGCTCGACACCGTGCAGGCCGGGGCTCGCCGCGAACATCCAGCCGGAGAAAATCCGCTTCACTTCGCCCTGCAAGGTGATCTCGTCGACTTCGACGAAGGCATCGGTGTTGGCGGCCTCGGTCGCCGGCCGCGTATAGCAGGCGTCGGTTTTCACCCGGAGCGCGCCGAACTGCACTGTCTCGCCGATATCGGCGTCGAAGCTGATGATGCGGCCGGTGATCTTGTCGAGGCCCGAGAAGGTCGCCTTCTTGTTGACGATCTTCTGCGCCGGCGGCTCGGTCACGACTTCGTCGCCCGGTTGCAACGTGGCGGGCGCG
>JBARXT010000142.1:0-2652 GCA_049647485.1 Xanthobacteraceae bacterium | reverse complement strand
GGCCCGCACGGCGGGTTCGCGTTTCTTCGGCGCCGGTGCCTTGGGGCCACGGGCCATCTCCGCCAGCATCCGCAGCGCCTCGATCACCGAGCGTTCGCGCACCACAGTGCGGCCGAGCGCGCCGAAGCGGCTTTCGCGATGCAGGATGCGGCCGTCGCGCGCGGCGACAGCGAAATGCACCAGCCCTACCGGCTTGTTCGGCGTCGCACCGCCGGGGCCGGCGATGCCGGTGATCGACACTGCGAGATCGACCCCGGCGCGTTCCAGCGCGCCGATCGCCATCGCCTGCGCGGTCTCCTTGCTCACCGCGCCGAAGGTGTCGAGCGTCGATACCTTCACGCCGAGCATCGCGCGCTTGGCGTCGTTGGAATAGGTGACGAAGCCGCGGTCGATCACGTCGGACGAGCCGGGTATGTCGGTGAGCGCACCGACCACCAGGCCGCCGGTGCAGGACTCGGCGGTGGCGATGGTCAGTTTGCGCATACGGCAGAGATCGAGCAGCGAGCGGGCGAGGGCACGTGCATCACTGCCGCGCATGTCATGCGCTCCGTTTGTCGGCGGCCTCGCCGTCGTCATCCCACGGGAGACGGATTGTCGCGGACGCGGTAGCGGCGATGCCTTCCTCGCGGCCGGTGAAGCCAAGCCGTTCGCTGGTAGTTGCCTTCACCGCGACCCGCGACAGCGGCAGGCCCGTAATTTCAGCGATCCGTGCGCGCATCGTGTCGCGCAGCGGGCCGATCTTCGGCCGTTCGCAGATCATCGTGACTTCGAGATGTGCGACGCGACCACCGCGCGCCTTGACGCGCTCCATCGCGTAGACAAGAAATTTGTCCGACGCCGCGCCCTTCCATTGTGGCTCGCTCGGCGGGAAGTGCGAACCGATGTCGCCATCCGCCAGCGCGCCGAGGATGGCATCGACCAGCGCATGCAGGCCGACGTCGCCGTCCGAATGCGCGAGGAAGCCGCGATTGTGCGGCACGCGGACGCCGCACAGCATCAGGTGATCGCCGTCGCCGAAGGCGTGCACGTCGTAGCCGGTGCCGGTGCGGATGTCGCCGAGCGCGGCGCCGAGCCGCGCTTCCTCGCGGGCGAAATCTTCGGGGGTCGTCAGCTTCATGTTGGCAGGATCGCCTTCAAAGGTTGCAACCGTCAATCCCGCCCATTCGGCGAGCGCGGCATCGTCGGTGAAATCGAAGCGCGCCTCGCGCGCGGCACGGCGGTGCGCTTCAAGGATAACGTCGTAGCGGAACGCCTGCGGCGTCTGTGCGATCCGCAGCTTGGCGCGCTCCGGCGTGGCATCGACATGACCATCGGCATCGACCTGCTTGATGGTGTCCGTGACCGGGATCACCGGCACGGCTGCGCCGGTTGTCGCCGCGGCTTCGATGGCGCGCGCAATCAGCGCGTCGTTGGCGAATGGCCGCGCGGCGTCGTGGATCAGCACGATATCCGGCGCGGTCGCGACCAGCGCCTCGAGCCCGGCGTGTACCGACGCCTGCCGCGTCGCGCCACCATTGACCGGCGTCAGCGCCCGTATGTTGCCAACCGCCTGGTTGAAGATCGCGATGTCGTCCGGATTGACCACCGGCTGCACCGCGGCGACCTGCGGATGACCGCAGAAGGCGGCCATGGCCCGCCCGATGACGCTGCGCCCGCCAAGCGTGCGGTATTGCTTGGGCCCGCCCGGCCCGGCGCGGAGGCCGCGCCCGGCGGCAACGATGATGACGGCGGTTCGATTCGGTGTCGGCATGGATCAGCGAGGCTACGGCGAAGTCTGCAGGGAACTGGGATCGCGCGGCGCGCGACGACAGCCCCATAGCACGTTGGACGGCGAAAACAGCAGCTTTTCGCCCGTCCAGCGCATTATGCCTATCAAGCCGCTGCCCTATTGTGCGGCGCACTTGCAAAAGTTGGGTTCTTGGGTAAAATGTAGGCACAGACTTAGATTGCCCACTAATTGAGCTATTTAGTATTTGCAACGCGACGTTCCAAGCCACCGAGGCGCTGTTTGACCGACCTGATGCAGTCCGCGGCTCCGCCGCTCAAGATTGGCGATGTCGCAATCGCCAATCGGGTGCTGCTGGCGCCGATGTCTGGCATTACCGACGTACCGTTTCGCAAACAGGTCGCGGCGTTGGGGGCCGGGCTTGTCGTATCGGAAATGACCGCCAGCGACGATCTGGCGCGGGGCCGGCCGATGACCTTGCTGCGGGCGGAGGCGACCGGGCTCGGCCCGCATGTGGTCCAGCTTGCCGGCTGTCAGGCTCGCTGGATGACCGAGGGCGCGCGGATCGCGGAAGCTGCCGGCGCCGACATCATCGACATCAACATGGGCTGCCCGGCGCGCCACGTCACCGGCGGGCAATCCGGTTCGGCGTTGATGCGCGATCTCGATCACGCGCTGACCTTGATCGAGGCGACCATCGCCGCGGTGAAAGTACCCGTGACGTTGAAGATGCGGCTTGGCTGGGACCATGCTTCGCTCAATGCGCCCGAACTGGCGCGGCGCGCCGAAGCTGCCGGCGTCAAGCTCATCGCGGTTCACGGCCGCACCCGCTGCCAGTTTTACAAGGGAACGGCGGATTGGGCGGCGGTGCGCTCGGTGAAAGAGGCGATCACCGTGCCGCTGGTCGTCAACGGTGACATCACGAC
>JBARXT010000141.1:0-13026 GCA_049647485.1 Xanthobacteraceae bacterium | reverse complement strand
CTGCAGGACGTTGCGGCGGCGTACCGGGAGATCCGCCACGGGGCCCCTCGCGACCATGCTCGCGCGGCCCCGAGCGCTCGCGGCCCTTCGCGCGGTCTTCCGGCTTGCTGTCACCTGCAGCGGCCTGCGCCATCAGAACGATGGCAGACGCGCCGCGCGCATCTTCGGCCTGGACCGGATATGCGGCCCACTGGCCGAGGGTCAATGCGGTGGTCGTCAACATGACGAGACGCAGTTTTGTCATGATCCTATCGTTCTCCCGTGGGTCTGATACGCGAAGTCTGATGCGCGACATGTTCCATCGCGCGGCCTTGCGATCAGCCGATAGAGGTGCGGCTGCAATGTGGCAGCCAGCGCGCGCGAATTTGGTTTCGACGATTTTTATTTTTCATCTCGCGACGTGCAGATGCTGCCCCGTTCATGACGCATTCACGTCGCCCATGACGACACCGTCATTCATCGCGGTCACGATCTGTCGCCGGCGACGGCGTTGGCGGTCCGGTCGGGCCGCGCACCGGCAATTCATCCGGCGTTTGTCCGGGCAATTCCTGCGGCGGCGCAGGCGAACCCGGCTCACGCATCGGAGGGGGCACGCCCGGTTGCGGATTCGCCGGAGGACTTTCCGGGGGCGGCTCGCTCGGTTGTCCGGGCTTTGCCGGAGGGACTTCCTGCGGATCACCCATCACAAGGCGACCTTGCGATTATCGCCGGGATCCGGACGCGACCCTGTCACCGCGGCAGCCGCCATCTTGACATAACTGACAAGCGAGCCCGGCGAATCCCAGAACTCCGCATCGTTGGGCGTGACCTTGAGAACACGGATGTTCGGATCGTCCTCGCTGTTCCACCAGGCTTTCGCCGGCGTCGAGAATAATTCCTTGATCTTGGCACGGTCATTCGACACCGCGGCGACGCCGGTGAGCGAAACATATTTCTGATCGCCCGGATCGGCGAAGGCGAGATTGACTTCCGGATGCGCGGCGATCTCATCATCCTTGTGACGACGCGCATCGGTGAGGAAATAGATCGCATTGTGGTCGCGTTCGACGAACGCACTCATCGGACGGGCGCGCATCTGCTCGCCGTCACGCGTCACCAGCATCGCGAATCCGATCTTGGTCATCAGGTCCCATGTGCGGTCGATATCCTGCGCTGCATTGTTTACGGCCATTGCTGCTCTCCTACCTGCATCGGAACTAACCATCGCCCGCCGATCCGGTTCCTGATGCGAATTTGACATTCGCGATGGAACTCGCCTTCATTTACGTTCCAACGGAGAATATTCGATGCCATTGGCCTATTGGTGCGTTCTCGTCGCGGCGATCCTGCCGCTCGCCATTGTCGTTTACGCCAAGGCCGGCAGCGACGGCGATAACCACCATCCGCGCGACAGCGCGGAGCGGCTGCCGCCCGCAAGTCGCCGAGCTTTTGCGGCGCATCTCAATGCCTATGAAAATTTCCCGTTCTTCGCCGCCGCGGTGATCATCGCCAAAACGCAAGGCGCTCCGCTCGGCACGCTCAACGCGCTCGCCGCTATCTACATCGTGCTGCGCATCGCGCACGCCGGCCTCTACATCGGCGACTACGCCACGCCGCGCTCGGTGGTATTTGCGATGGCGTGGCTGATCAACATCGCGATCTTCGTGCTGCCCGTGTTTTGATAGCTCACGCCGGAACGTGACAGACGGCCTCGATATTGTGCCCATCGGGATCGAGCACGAAAGCGCCGTAGTAGTCGGGATGATAGTGCGCGCGAATGCCGGGGGCGCCGAAGCCGGCCGCAGGCGCGTCGCTATCGGACTGACGAACCTCCAGCACCAGCACGTAGTCCAGAGGCGCCAAGGCAGCGCAATAGAATGCCTTGGCGCGTTCGTAGTCGGATACTGGGAAGCCGATATGATCGATCATAGCGGGCCCGCCTACGGTCAGCTCTGCCGTTCGACCAGCTTCAGCTTCAGATTGGCGATCGCCTTGGCCGGGTTGAGATCCTTCGGGCACGCCTTGGTGCAGTTCATGATGGTGTGGCAGCGATAGAGGCGGAACGCGTCCTCGACGTTGTCGAGCCGCTCGCCGGTGGCTTCGTCGCGGCTGTCCATCACCCAGCGATTGGCCTGCAGCAGCGCGGCTGGACCGAGGTAACGATCCGAATTCCACCAATAGCTCGGGCACGAGGTCGAGCAGCAGGCGCAGAGGATGCATTCGTAAAGGCCGTCGAGCTTCTCGCGGTCTTCCTTGCTCTGCTTCCACTCCTTCTGCGGCGTCGGCGTGGTGGTGTGCAGCCACGGCTCGATCGACGCATACTGCGCGTAGAAGTTGGTGAGATCGGGAATGAGGTCGCGCACCACCGGCTGATGCGGCAACGGATTGACCTTCACCGCGCCGCCGTCGGCGACGTCGTGCATCGACTTGGTGCAGGCCAGCGTGTTCTGGCCGTCGATGTTCATGGCGCAGGAGCCGCAGACGCCTTCGCGGCAGGAGCGGCGGAACGACAGCGTCGGATCGATGTGGTTCTTGATCCAGATCAGGCCGTCGAGCACCATCGGCCCGCAGTCGTTGATGTCGACATGGTAAGTGTCGACACTGGGATTCTTGCCGTCGTCCGGGCTCCAGCGATAGATGCGGAATTCGCGCGTCTCGGTAGCGCCTTCCGGCTTCGGCCAAGCCTTGCCGCCGGTGATTCTGGAGTTTTTCGGAAGCGCAAATTCAACCATCGGTCTTGCCCTTGTCGTTCGCCTTGCCGCTGCCGCGCAGCGCGCGACAATCCATCGTTCGGCCGGGATGGATGCGCGAGGCCGGCTCGCGCATGGTCGTTATTGCCTCAGTACACGCGCGCCTTCGGCGGGATGTACTGAACGTCGTTGGTCATCGTGTAATCGTGCACCGGGCGGTAATCGATCGTGGTGGTGCCGCGATCGTCGAGCCACGCCAGCGTATGCTTCATCCAGTTCTGGTCGTCGCGCGCCGAGAAATCCTCGCGCGCATGGGCGCCGCGGCTCTCGGTACGGTTGGCCGCGGAATCCATCGTCACCACCGCCTGCGCGATGAGATTGTCGTACTCCATGGTCTCGACCAGGTCGGTATTCCAGACCAGCGTGCGGTCGAAGGTAGCGATGTCGCCGATGCCGCCATAGACCTTGTGAATCAGTTCCTGGCCTTCCTTCAGTACGTCGCCGGTGCGGAACACCGCGCAGTTATTCTGCATGACGTGCTGCATGTTCTCGCGCAGCTTCGCGGTCGGCGTGCCGCCCTTGGCGTTGCGGAAGCGATCGAGTCGCCCCAGCGCCTTGTCGGCGGAATCCGCCGGCAGGTCTGGCTGCTCGGCGCCAGCGGTGAGCTTCTCCGCCAACCGCAGCGCGGCGGCGCGGCCGAAAACCACAAGGTCGATCAGCGAGTTGGAGCCGAGACGATTAGCACCGTGCACCGAGACGCAGGCCGCCTCGCCCACCGCCATCAGGCCGGGCACCACCGCGTTGTCGTCGCCGTTCTTCTTGGTGACGACCTCGCCGTGGTAATTGGTCGGGATGCCGCCCATGTTGTAGTGCACGGTCGGGATCATCGGGATCGGCTCGCGCGTCACGTCGACATTGGCGAAGATGCGCGCGGATTCGGAGATGCCCGGCAGCCGCTCGTGCAGCACCTTCGGATCGAGATGATCGAGATGCAGGTAGATGTGGTCCTTCTTCTTGCCGACGCCGCGACCTTCGCGGATCTCGATGGTCATCGCGCGCGATACAACGTCGCGCGAGGCAAGATCCTTGGCGGACGGCGCGTAGCGCTCCATGAAACGCTCGCCTTCAGAGTTGACGAGATAGCCGCCCTCACCGCGCGCGCCTTCGGTGACGAGACAACCCGAACCGTAGATGCCGGTCGGATGGAATTGCACGAACTCCATGTCCTGCAAGGCGAGGCCGGCGCGCAGCGCCATGCCGCCGCCGTCACCGGTGCAGGTGTGCGCCGAGGTGCAGGACGCATAGGCGCGGCCGTAACCGCCGGTGGCGAGAATGGTGGTCTGCGCCTTGAAGCGATGCAGCGTACCGTCGTCGAGCTTGAGCGCGATGACGCCGCGGCAGACGCCTTGATCGTCCATGATCAGATCGATGGCGAAGAACTCGATGAAGAACTCGGCCGAATGACGCAGCGCCTGCCCGTACATGGTGTGCAGCATGGCGTGGCCGGTGCGGTCGGCGGCGGCGCAGGTGCGCTGCGCCTGCGACTTGCCGAAGTCGACGGTCATGCCGCCGAACGGCCGCTGATAAATTTTGCCTTCCTCGGTGCGCGAGAACGGCACGCCCCAGTGCTCAAGTTCGTACACGGCCTTCGGCGCGTGACGCACCATGTATTCGATCGAGTCCTGGTCGCCGAGCCAATCCGACCCCTTGACGGTGTCGTACATGTGCCAGCGCCAGTCGTCCGGATGCATGTTGCCGAGCGAGGCCGAGATGCCACCTTGCGCGGCAACCGTGTGCGAACGGGTCGGGAAAACCTTGGTGATGCAGGCGGTACGCAAACCCGCTTCGCTGCAGCCCACCACGGCGCGCAAACCCGCGCCGCCGGCGCCGATCACGACGACGTCGTAAGTGTGATCCTCAAGCGGATAGGCGCGTCCGTTGGTGGCGGGAGCTCCGCTGCCGTTGCCCTGAGCAGCCATGCGCTACACTCCAGATGACAGTTTGAAAATCGCGTATGCCGACGCCAGCGCGACCGCTATCGCGAAGAAATTGTTGGCGAGGATGGCGACGAGTTTGACCTTCTCGCCATGGATGTAATCCTCGATCACCACCTGCATGCCGATCTTCATGTGCCAACTGCTGGCGACCACGAACAACAGCATGATCAGCGCGACAACCGGCGTGCCGAGGATCTGTCCGGCGCCGGCCTGATTGCGGCCGAGCAGCATCATGACGATGATGATCACCGGCACGGTGAGCAGCAGCATGCCGACGGCGGTGACGCGCTGCCACCAGAAGTCCGCGGTGGCGTGAGAGCCGGAAGCGCCGAGGCCGCGCACCCGCTTCAGCGCGGTGCGGATCGATGACTTGGAAGGGTTAGCGTCGCTCATCGTCCGCCTCCGAAGGCATAGGCCAGCACCCACAACAGCACCGTGAGCACGATGCCGCCGATCAGCGCCGCCCAGGTCAACCCTTCACGCTCGGAGGGGCCGAAACCGTAGCCGAGATCCCAGACGAAGTGGCGGATGCCGCTCAGCAGGTGGTGCATCATCGCCCACGTATATCCGAATACGATCAGACGACCGATCCAGCTGCCGATGAACGACGAGAAGATCGCGTAAGCCCCTGGCCCGGAGGCCACCGCCATCAGCCACCACGCCAGCAGAATGGTGCCGAAGTAGAGCGCGAGGCCGGTGACGCGATGGACGATGGACATCGCCATCGTCAAGGTCCAGCGGTAGGTTTGCAGGTGCGGCGAGAGAGGTCGATCGATCCTGGCGGTCATGGCTGCTTTTGGTTGATTTCGGTTGCAAGCGCGACACGCTGCCCGATGAAGTGGGATCGGGTAGAGCAATTCTATTTACGAAGTCAAAAGCCTGAGCGCAACGATCAATTCGTTCAGGATGAACTGGAATTCACTCTTTTGCTCGATCCTTGCGCGATCGATTTCTGACGACCGTCCGAACGCCCGGACATTATGGGAACCAATATCCAAGCCTCGGATTGTCGTCTTGCCATTTCCCGACGTCGAGGTGAAACAATGATCGGACTCAGAAAACTTCTCATCGTCGCCGCGATATTGGCGGCGGGCACCGGAATCACTCTGGCCGATCAACCCGGCGCGGACTGGATCACCAAGGAACAGGTGACGCAGAAGCTGACCGCCGCCGGCTACACCAACATCACCGGGCTGAAGGCCGATGACGGCCATTGGGAAGGCAAGGGCGTCAAGAACGGCAAGATCATGGAGTTTCACGTCGATCCGCGCACCGGCGCGCTGACCAAGGAAGAGCTCGACGATTAGAGCGCTTTGGAGCGAAACGGATATCGGTTCGCGTAAAGAAACCGCGTCAAAACAAGAACCTAGAGTTCTTTCCGTTTCGATTACATCGGACCGGAATGGCCTCTAGCCCCGATCATTTCTTGTAAAGGCCCGCATACTTGTCGCGCAGCACGTTTTTCTGCACCTTGCCCATGGTGTTGCGGGGCAGGTCGCCCTCGAACAGCACCCGCTTCGGCATCTTGAATTTGGCGAGGCGGCCGTCGAGCGCGTGCAGGATCGTCGCCTCATCGAGCTTCGCGTCCTTCTGCGGCACCACGACAGCGGTGACGCCCTCGCCGAAATCGGCGTGCGGCAGGCCGATCACGGCAGATTCGACCACGCCGTCGATGGCGTCGATCTCGCTCTCGATCTCCTTCGGGTAGACGTTGAAGCCGCCGGAAATCACCAGATCCTTGCCGCGTCCGACGATGTGCACGTAACCCTTGGCGTCGATCTTGCCGAGATCGCCGGTGATGAAGAAACCGTCCTCGCGGAATTCCGACTTGGTCTTCTCCGGCATCCGCCAGTAACCCTTGAACACGTTCGGGCCTTTCACCTCGATCATACCGATCTCGTCGGCTTTGAGCGCCTTGCCGGTTTCCGGATCGACCACGCGGGCGGACACGCCCGGCAGCGGAAAGCCGACCGCGCCAGGCACGCGCTCGCCATCATACGGATTCGAGGTGTTCATGTTGGTTTCGGTCATGCCGTAGCGCTCCAACACGGCATGGCCGGTGCGCGCCGACCATTCGCGATGGGTATCGGCGAGCAGTGGCGCGGAGCCCGAGATGAACAGCCTCATGTGGCTGGTCGATTCTTTTGTCAGGTTCGGGCTTTGCAGCAGCCGCGTATAGAACGTCGGCACGCCCATCAGCACAGTCGCGCGCGGCATCAGCTTGATGATCAGTTCCGGATCGAGCTTCGGCAGAAAGATCATCGAGCCACACGCGAACAGCGTGACGTTGCTCGCCACGAACAGACCGTGGGTATGATAGATTGGCAGCGCGTGGATCAGCACATCCTTGTCAGTGAAGCGCCAGTAATCCACCAGCGTCAGCGAATTGGAGGCGAGATTGTCGTGCGACAGCATCGCGCCCTTGGAGCGGCCGGTGGTGCCGGACGTGTAGAGGATCGCCGCGAGATCGTCATTGCCGCGCATCACGGTGGCGAACTCTGACTTCTCCGCATCCGCGCCATCGGTCAGCGAACCCTTGCCATTGGCATCGAGCGTCTCGACCGTCGCGTTGACCTTCGCCGCAATGGCGCGAAGCCCCTCGGCCTTCGCGGGATCGCAGACCACCACCGACGGCTCGGCGTCGGTGACGAAGTAATCCAGTTCATTGAGCGTGTAGGCGGTGTTGAGCGGCAGATAGACCGCGCCGGCGCGTACCACCGCGAGATACAGGATCAGATTCTGAACCGACTTTTCGACCTGCACCGCGACGCGATCGCCTAGCTTGACGCCGCGCTTCACCAGAAAATTCGCGATCTGCCCGGAACGTGCGATCAGGTCTCCATAGCTGATGTGCCGACCGTCGAGGGTTTCGATCGCCAATCGCGACGGATCGTCGAGCTTGTCGAACAGGCGGGAAAACAGGTTGGCGTTTGCGGTGCTATTCATGCATCATTCCAAAATGGCTGGATGAGCTGGAGCGAGTTGTTCCGGCGGGATGATCCCCATCAATAGCAAGAACGCGCTTGCGAGCGCAAATAAAAGGCGGGCGGAGATGACAAACACAACGAAACGCGTGGCGTGGGTGACGGGCGGCGGCAGCGGCATCGGACAGGCCGGCGCCGAGGCGCTGGCGGCGGACGGCTGGACCGTGATTATCTCGGGACGGCGCAAGGACGCGCTCGAGGCAGTGGCCAACGGCATCAACGCGAAAGCGGGAGACCGAGCCGAGACGATGCCGCTCGACGTCAGCAACGCTGCCGATGTCGGGGCCGCCGCGCAGCAGATCGTCGCCAAGCATGGCCGCATCGATCTCCTGGTCAACAGCGCCGGCATCAACGTGCCGAAGCGAAGCTGGGCCGACATGGAAATCGCGGGCTGGGATAAACTGGTCGATATCAACCTCAGCGGCGTCCTGTATTGCATGCGCGCAGTGCTGCCGACGATGCGCGCGCAGAAAGATGGCTGCATTATCAACGTCGCCTCATGGGCGGGGCGTCACGTCTCCAAGATGCCGGGCCCGGCCTACACGACGACCAAGCACGCGGTGCTGGCGCTGACGCACTCCTTCAACATGGACGAATGCGTCAACGGATTGCGCGCCTGCTGTCTGTCGCCGGCCGAGGTCGCGACACCGATCCTCAAATTGCGCCCGGTGGTGCCGAGCGCGGAGGAGCAGGCGCGGATGTTGCAGCCGGAGGATCTCGGACGTACCATCGCCTTCGTCGCCAGCATGCCGCCGCATGTCTGCGTCAACGAAATCCTCATCAGCCCGACCTGGAATCGCGGCTTCGTCGCGATGGCGAGTCACTAGGCGCAGACATATCAAGTTGGCGCCGTGGTCCACGCGAACCACAGCGCCACCAGCGCCAAGAGCACCGACAACACGCGCCGCACGATAGTTTCGCGGCGCGGGTCGTTGAGCACAGGTTCAAGGGTGCCGGCCAGCATCACGATGGTCGAATGCACCGCGGCACCGACGCAAACGTAGATTGCCGTCAGCGTCATCGCCTGCGGCACCGGCGGCAGGTCCGGCGCGATGAAGGTCGGCAGGACAGCGATGTAGAATACGCCGGCCTTGGGATTGAGCAGGTTGGTGATCAGGCCGCGCGCGAAGTAACGTCCCTCGCCTTCGGCGGCCGTCGTCACGGCCGAGGACTTCCAGCCGTCCCATGCGAGGTAGAACAGGAATAGGACGCCGGCCCAGCGCAGTATCCCGTAAAGAATATCGGACGCCTGGATCGCCTCCGCGACGCCGAAGCCTGCAATCGCGCCGAGGATCGCCAGACCGAGGGTCACCCCCCGACGGTCATGAAGCCGGCGCGGCGGCCGTCGGTGGCAGACACCAGCGCCAGATAGGTCATGTTCGGACCCGGCGTCATCTCGATCACCAGCGAGGTCGCCAGAAACGACGCCAGCGTCGAAAACGCAATTCCCCCGACTTCCATCATGACGGGATGCCTAGAATACTCATTCAATGTTGGAAAGAGCCCGCACGCAGGACGGCTGCGCGGCCGATGGTCACCTCGTTTCAAGACGGTTACGATGATATCGGATTATCGGACGGAACATCTCTCCGTCCGAACGGGTTCTATCAGAACGATCGGGTTCACAGTTCACGACACGCAACGACAGGGCCGTTCTCCGGATATCGCCGGCAGGCCCGCGTGTCGCGGTTTCACAACGGAGGTCACATGCTGCTTCGTACCGCGTTTGCCACCGCACTCATTTCCACGCTGGCGCTGACCAGCGCATCAGCCGAAACCGCCAAGGCGACGTTCAAGAACGCCGAGGGCGCCAGCGTCGGCAGCGCCGACCTCGTGCAGGTCAATGACGGCGTCCTGATCAAGCTGACGCTGAAAGGCCTCCCGCCTGGCGGCCATGCTTTCCACGTCCACGCCGTCGGCAAGTGCGAAGCGCCGTTCACCACGGCGGGCGGTCATTTCAATCCGGCGAACAAGAAGCACGGCATGATGGCGAGCGACGGCCACCACGCTGGCGACATGCCGAACCTCGACGTGCCGGCCAACGGCGAACTGAAACTTGAAGTGCTCAACACCGGCGTGACCCTGGCGAAGGGCGCGCCGAACTCGCTGCTCAAGCCGGACGGCACCGCGCTGGTGATCCATGCCACCGTCGACGATTACAAGTCCGACCCGGCCGGCAACGCCGGCGGCCGCATCGCCTGCGCGGTGGTCGAGTAATCTAGGACTGCGATGACCTGAGCGGCCGCTGAAACGCAGCCGCGACCGCGCCGACCGCGAGCGTCGCGGCGGACACGCCGAGACCCGACGACAGGCTGCCGGTGGCGTCGGTGATCATGCCGGTGGCAATCGGCCCCAATGTCTGCCCGATACCAAACGCAATGGTCATGGCGGCAATGGCCGAGGGCCACAGTGTTGTCGGATAGTTGAACCGCACATAGGCGGTGGTCGCGGTGACCACCGCGAAGAACGCCACGCCGAATACCAACGCCGAGATCGCCAGCATCAGCGCAGACTGGCTGAACAGCGGCAGCGCCGCGCCGATGGCGTTGAAGCCGAGAATGATGGCGGTGGAAACGCCGCTCTGGCCGCGCGCCAGCAGCCGACGCCACACCCAGGGCGAGGCAAAGGCGCTCAATCCGATCAGGCACCAGAACGCGCTCTGCGCCGCCGCGCCGCCGCCGGCATCGCGCACGAACGCGATCATGAAGGTCATGTAGGCGATGTAACCGGCGCCGAACAGAAAGTAGCCGACGAGATAGATCAGCACCGGACGTATCGCGAATTTGCCTGGCGTCGCATCGGCGACGGTCGCCGGCGCATCGACGGAATTGAGCAGCAGCACGATCATCATCGCGATCGAGATCGCCGCCAGCGCCAGCCACACGATCCACCACGAGCCGGGCCCGAAATATTGCAGCATGAACGGCGCCAGCACGCCCGACGCAAAAATGCCGACGCCGGGTCCGGCATAGAACAGACTCAGCAGCAGGCTCGCGCGCGCCGGTTGCGATTGCGCCAGTCGCGCCGCCATCGCGCCGCCGGAGACGAACGCCACCGCCGCGCCGACGCCAATCAACAGCCGCGCGAAACTCAGCACGACGAAGTTGCCCGACAGGCCGGAGAGGATCAGCGCCGCCACGCAGGCGAGCGTGCCGTCGCGCAACACCCGCGACAACCCGAAGCGGTTGCACAGCCTCGAGGCGATCAGCGCGCCGCCGAGATAGCCCGCCGCGTTGATGGTGTTCATGAAGCCCGCGGCTGCGTAGGACCAGCCGAGCGTGTCGCGCATGTCGGGCAGCACCAGCGAATAGGCAAAGCGGCCGATGCCGAGCCCGATCGTCGGTGCCAGCGACAGAATGAGCAGCAGCCGCGCAATATGCACGTGCTCGGCGGGATCGGATTTCGGGAATGTCACTGGCAACTCCGGAAGCGACATCATTGTGGCAGGGGCTCTCCGGTTTGCCCAGCCCACCCCGCTCAACAGTGTCTTGCCATTTGTGCAATGGGGCTTTAGCAAAAGCCCGGATTTTCCCGCATTCCCGCAACTTTCATCAGGCAAGGCGATCATGACCACCCACAAACTGCTGCTTCTTCCCGGCGACGGCATCGGCCCCGAGGTCATGGGCGAAGTAAAGCGTCTGATCGGCTGGCTCGACGCGCAAGGCATCGCCAGATTCGAGACCGAGGAAGGGCTGGTGGGCGGTGCCTCTTACGACGCCGACAAGGTCAGCATCACCGACGCCACCATGGCGAAGGCGCTCGCCGCCGATGCCGTGCTGTTCGGCGCGGTCGGCGGCCCGAAGTGGGATCCGGTGCCTTACGAGGTGCGCCCGGAAGCCGGCCTCTTGCGGCTGCGCAAGGACCTCGCGCTGTTCGCCAACCTGCGCCCCGCGATCTGCTATCCGGCGCTGGCGCAATCCTCGAGCCTGAAGCCCGAGGTGGTCGAAGGCCTCGACATCATGATCGTGCGCGAACTCACCGGCGGCGTCTATTTCGGCGAACCGAAGACCATCACCGATCTCGGCAACGGCCAGAAGCGCGCGGTCGATACGCAGGTCTACGATACCTATGAAATCGAGCGCATCGCGCGCGTCGCCTTCGATCTCGCGCGCAAGCGCAGCAACAAGCTGACCTCGATGGAAAAGCGCAACGTCATGAAGAGCGGCGTGCTTTGGAACGAGGTGGTGACGCAAGTGCATCAGCGCGAATACAAGGACGTCGCGCTCGATCACCAGCTCGCGGATTCCGGCGGCATGCAGCTGGTGCGTTGGCCCAAGCAGTTCGACGTCATCGTCACCGACAATCTGTTCGGAGATATGCTGTCCGACATCGCGGCGATGCTGACCGGCTCGCTCGGCATGCTGCCGTCCGCGTCGCTCGGCGAAACCGACGTCAAGACCAAGAAGCGCAAGGCGCTGTACGAGCCGGTGCACGGCTCCGCGCCGGACATCGCCGGACAAGGCAAGGCCAACCCGATCGCGATGCTCGCCTCGTTCGGCATGGCGCTGCGCTACTCGTTCGACATGGGTGAATTGGCCGACAAGCTCGATCAGGCCATCGCGGCCGTTTTGGCGAAGGGCCTGCGCACCGCCGATCTGCAATCGGAAGGCGCCACCATCGTCTCCACCGCCGGTATGGGCGAAGCCATCGTCAAGGAAATGCAAGCGCTGCACGGCTGAGGCCGCACGCTTCACTGTCCCCACGACAGCGTGGTCCTCATTTGCACGGGGACGACGCCGAGAACGTGGTTGGCGATTGCCATAAAAAATGCCCCGCGATGTGGGGCATTTTTGTTTCGATTGAGCGCCGCTCAGTACAGCGGGAACTGCTGCGGATAGCCGCCGAGATCGTAACCGGGGCTCAGCGGCTGGCGGTCCAGCGGGCGATTCAGGTTCTGGTTGGCGAACGACTGTCCCGGCGGGATCGCATAGTCCATGAACTTGCGCTCGCCCGGCAGCACCTCGGTGCCGGCATCGAGCCAGGAGCGCTTGGTGACATAGATGCGGGTCCGCGGCCCGGACTGATACGAGACGTTGGGCCCGCGCTGGGTATAGCCACGCTCGCCACGCTTGCGCGGGGCAGCATCGGCCGGCGGCACGCTGACGCCAACAGCCAGCACGGCCACCGCCGCCAGCAACGCCGCGCGACGCAGCGCGGTCAGGTTCGGGGCGGTGAGCAAGTTCGAGATCATCAGGTCCTCACGGTCAGGCAAATCTTGGGCTGGCAGGAATCGGTCCTGCGATCAGGGCTCACTTTAGCGGCCGGGCGGCCATCGCCACAAGGTCATTCCGGCCACACCTGCCGACAATAATGCCTTGATCTGCAAAATGTTGCATGAGTACCAGCAACTTGCGCATGGCTCGCGCTACAGTGCCC
>JBARXT010000140.1:0-7658 GCA_049647485.1 Xanthobacteraceae bacterium | reverse complement strand
CCCCGGCAACGGTCGAAACCTGACGCCGTCGTCTCCGCGGTACTTTCGCGGGCCGGTCGGCCACGCGAAAGAGCAGTCAGGATTTCGAAGGACCACACGACTTGGGCCGGCGCGCAAAAGGCGATGCCGATGGGGCGCATCTCCGCCCCGGTCCGCACCGCGCAGCGTGGTCGTTCACCGGAACTGAAGTCCCTCACGCGCCTCCGGCCCTTGAGCGCGCCCTTTGTACAAGGCGCGCGCCCGCGTTCCGGGCTTGCGCCCTGCGATCTTCGTTCCGGCCCGACGCTGCCGCGTCCACCGCATCCCGCCCCGCGAACCGTGACGATCGCGAGCCGCCCCTCTCATCGGGACGGGATAATGTGAATATAATCCTATAACGGCAAATTTGTCAAGATGTGGGGAAGCCGCTCCGCAATACGCTTACGCTTCGTCATGGCGAGCTTGTCCCGGCCATCCACGTCTTCAACGGCTGGCGAAAGATAGAACGTGGATCACCGGGTCAAGCCCGGTGATGACGTCGTGGGGTGAGGCAATGAACCACAAACACAACAACGTCATCTCCACGCAGGCGGGGACGACGACAGAAACGCGGAGACGATGAAAGAACGGCCCCGCCGGAACGCGACCTCGCCTTCCCCACCAACCCGCCGGCTTAAACCAGCCGGCTCTGCACCACCGCCGCCTGAATGAACGACGCGAACAACGGGTGCGGTTCGAACGGCCGCGATTTCAGCTCGGGGTGATACTGCACGCCGATGAACCAGGGATGGTCCTCGTATTCGACGATCTCCGGCAGCACGCCGTCCGGCGACAGGCCGGAGAAGCGCAGGCCGTGCTGTTCGAGGCGATCCTTGTAGGCGGTGTTGACCTCGTAGCGGTGGCGGTGGCGTTCGGAGATTTCCAACGCGTCGCCGTAAATCTGCGAGACCCGGCTGCCTTTCTTGAGCGCGGCGGGATAGGCGCCGAGCCGCATGGTGCCGCCGAGATCGCCCGCCTTCGAGCGCTTCTCGAGTTCGTTGCCGCGCAGCCATTCGGTCATCAGGCCGACCACGGGCTCGGAGGTCGCGCCGAATTCGGTGGAGTTGGCCTTCTCGATGCCGGCGAGATTGCGCGCCGCCTCGATCACCGCCATCTGCATGCCGAAACAGATGCCGAAATACGGCACCCGCCGCTCGCGCGCGAACCGCGCCGCGCGAATCTTGCCTTCCGCCCCGCGCTGGCCGAAGCCGCCTGGCACCAGAATGCCGTCGACATGCTCCAGCATCGGCGCGGGATCGTCCTTCTCGAACACCTCGCTCTCGATCCAGTCGAGGTTGACCTTGACGTTGTTGGCGATGCCGCCATGCGACAGCGCCTCGATCAGCGATTTGTAGGCGTCCTTCATGCCGGTGTACTTGCCGACGATGGCGATGGTCACCGCGCTTTCCGGATTGCGGACGCGTTCGTTGATGGTGTGCCAGCTCTCGAGCGCCGGCGGGACCTTCGGCTCGATGCCGAATGCGGCCAGCACCTCGTCGTCGAGCCCGGCGTCGTGATAGCCCTCGGGCACGGCATAGATGTTGTCGACGTCGCGCGCCTCGATCACGGCGCTTTCACGGACGTTGCAGAACAGCCCGAGCTTGCGCCGCTCCTCCTTCGGGATTTCCCGGTCGGTGCGGCACAGCAGGATGTCCGGCTGGATGCCGATCGAGCGCAATTCCTTGACCGAGTGCTGTGTCGGCTTGGTCTTCAATTCGCCCGCGCTCGGGATGAACGGCAGCAATGTCAGGTGAACGTAGATCGCGTGCCCGCGCGGCAGATCGTTCTTGATCTGGCGAATCGCCTCGAAGAACGGCAGGCCCTCGATATCGCCCACCGTGCCGCCGATCTCCACCAGCACGAAGTCGTAGCCGTCGTTGCCGGTGAGGACGAAATCCTTGATGGCATTGGTGACGTGGGGCACCACCTGAATGGTGGCGCCGAGATAATCGCCACGGCGCTCCTTGGTCAGGATGTCCTGATAAATGCGGCCGGTGGTGATGTTGTCCTGCTTGGTCGCCGGACGTCCGGTGAACCGCTCGTAGTGACCGAGATCGAGGTCGGTTTCGGCCCCGTCGTCGGTGACGAACACCTCGCCGTGCTGATACGGCGACATCGTGCCGGGATCGAGGTTGAGATAGGGATCGAGCTTGCGAAGGCGGACCTTGTAGCCTCGTGCCTGCAGCAAAGCGCCGAGCGCCGCCGATGCTAAGCCCTTGCCGAGCGAGGAGACCACGCCGCCGGTGATGAAAATGTACCGCGCCATGGGACTTAACCTCTACGCTGACCTGAGCGATTCGCCAAAACGAATCGGAACCACGGCCCGATCGCGAGCCGTGCTGTGGGTGACTTGAAATTCAAAACGAAAACAGCTCGTTGGAGACGTTTCTCAACAATTCACATTGAAGAGCCTTGCAGAATTGCAAGGCCTCACTGCGAGCGCGGAGGCTGCGGAGCGCTGGGCGCCTGCTGTTCCTGCTGCTTCAACGAATCGAGCACGCCGCCGCCGGTCGGCGCGACCGGGGTTGCCGGCTGCGAGAGCGGCGCGCTGGTATTGTTGATGATCGAGGTCGGCGCCCGCTCGTAATTGGCAATCCAGGACAGCAACAGACTGGTGACGAAGAACAGCCCGGCCACGATGGCCGTGGTCCGCGTCAACAGGTTCGCGGTGCCGCGGCTCGACATGAAGCCGCCGCCACCGCCGCCGCCGATTCCGAGGCCGCCGCCTTCGGACTTCTGCACCAGCACCACCGCGATCAGCACCACGACCAGCATCAGGTGAATGACAATAATGACGGTTTCCATCGAGACCTTCCATCGCAGCGCCGGCAGCGGACCAATCCGCGGGGCAGCAGGCGGGACATGAATTCGCAGGGTGTCTACACGACCGGCGGGGCGATTGTCACCCCTGCCCGGCCAATCAGGCACGCAATCGGGCGCCAGACGGCTAACGCCTAATTAGGGACAGGCCGTGGCAATCGCAAGAAAGTCGGCCGCCTTGAGGCTGGCGCCGCCGACGAGCGCGCCGTTGACGTTGGACACCGCCATCAGTTCCGCGGCATTCGACGGCTTGACCGAGCCGCCGTAGAGCAGCCGAATGCCGGCGGCCTCGCCGGGAAATCGGCCGGCAAGTGTTTTGCGCATGAAATCATGCACTTCGGCGACTTCCCCGACAGTCGGGGTGCGGCCGGTGCCGATCGCCCAGACCGGCTCGTAGGCGACCACGGTATTGGCCGCGGTGGCGCCGTCCGGCACCGAACCCGCGAGCTGCCGCCCGACCACATCGAGCGCCTGCCCGGCGTCGCGCTCGCTTTGCGTCTCGCCGATGCAGATGATCGCCAGCAGGCCCTCGTTCCAGGCGGCCTCGGCCTTGCGCCGCACCAGCGCATCGGTTTCGCCATGATCGGCTCGGCGTTCGGAATGGCCGACGATGACGGCGGTGGCGCCGGCATCGACCAGCATCTGCGGCGAAATATCACCGGTATGTGCGCCGGAGGTCGCGACATGACAGTCCTGCGCCCCGATCGCCACCCGCGAGCCGATCACGGAGGCAGCCGAGGTGAACAGCAGTGTCGCGGGCGGGCAGATCAGCAGGTCGACCTTGCGCCACAGCGCGCCGGCCCCCTGCGCGATCACCGCGATCTCGTTCAGCGAGGCCTTGAGGCCATTCATCTTCCAGTTGCCCGCGATCAGCGGACGAAGCGGCTTGGTCATGGGATCGAACTCTCGGATTTTGGCTGACGGACGTGCCGACGGCGCGACGCCATCGTGCAAAACGGAATTCGGACAGAGCCAATAGCGGCCGCGACCGATGCTGACAACGGCTAAGCCATGGATTGCGCGATTCCGCCACGGTTGCGACGGCGCGACGGGCTCTTTATGATGGTCGGATCAGTTCGTGCCGCCCTTCGGACGCCTTCCGGCGACGTGGAACGCCGGTTCATGCCAGCACTTGTCCGGAACCCGCGCCGGCGGGCGGCTTGGCGCTTCACCGCACTCCATGACGCCCGAATTCGCTCCGGAGACGGCCCGCTCCCTCCTGCAAACAAGATAGGCCCATGCTTCGCGGAATTCGTAACGCCACATCCAACTGGTTCGGCAAAGCCATCATGACGGTCGTGATGGGCATCCTGATCATCAGCTTCGGCGTCTGGGGCATCGGTGACATCTTCCGGGGATTCGGCCAGTCGACACTGGCCAAGATCGGCAAGACCGAGATTTCGATCGAGCAATTCCGCCAGCTCTATACCGACCGGCTGCAACAGATCAGCCGCCAGATCGGCCGGCCGCTTGCCCCCGACCAGGCACGCGCCTTCGGCATCGACCGGCAGGTTCTGCAGCAGGTGATCGCGGAGACGACGCTGGACGAAGCGGCGCGCAATCTCGGCCTGAAGCAGTCTAACGACGAGATCATGAAGTCGATCACCAGCGACCCGAATTTCAAGGGCGCGAACGATGCGTTCGATCCGGTGCGCTTCGCCCAGATCATCCGCCAGGCCAACTTCACGGAGCAGCGCTATATCGCCGAGCAGAGGCGGGTGGCGCTGCGACGACAACTCGTGGGATCGATTTCCGGCGAGCTGGAGCCGAGCAAAACCGCCGTTGCCGTCCTCAACCAATTCCAGAACGAGCAGCGCAGCGTGGAATTCGTCAAGCTGGAAGCGGCGCAGGCCGGCACCATCGATACACCGACGCCGGAGGCGCTGGCGAGTTTCTACGACGCGCACAAGGTGCAATTCCGCGCGCCCGAATATCGCAAGATCGCGTTCGTCGCGATCACGCCCGACGAACTGGCGAAGTGGACGACGGTATCGGACGAGGACGCGAAGAAGGTTTACGAGGAGCGCAAGGACACCTTCGCGACCCCGGAAAAGCGTGAGATCTGGCAGATCGTATTTCCCAATGCCGAGGATGCCGCTGCCGCTCGCACACGCCTGACCGGTGGCCTGTCCTTCGACGATCTCGCCAAGGAGCGCGGCCTCAAGCCGTCCGACGTCGATCTCGGCACGGTCGCCAAGTCGGCGATCATCGACGCGAAGGTGGCCGATGCCGCCTTCGCGCTGAAAACCGGCGACATCAGCGAACCGATTCCGGGCACGTTCGGCACCGTGCTGGTCAAGATCGGCAAGATCGAGCCGGGCAGTCAAGCAAGTTATGAGAGCGTCGCCGCGAACCTGAAGAAGGAAATCGCGCTGGAGCGCGCGCGCAAGTCGGTGAAGGAGTTGCACGACAAGCTCGAGGACGAGCGCGGCGGCGGCGCCAACATCACCGAGGCTGCGGAGAAACTGAAGCTGCCGGTCGTCACCATCGAAGCGGTCGACCGTTCCGGCCGCGCCCCCGACGGCAAGCCTGTCACGACCATTCCGCAAGGGCTCGATCTGGTCTCGCAGGCCTTCGCCAGCGATGTCGGCGTCGACAACGAGACGATTTCCTACAACGGCGGTTACGTCTCGTTCGACGTGGTCGGCGTCACGCCCTCGCGCGAGCGGACGCTCGACGAGGTGAAGGATCAGGTCGAAGCGCGCTGGCGCGCCGACCAGATCACCAACAAGTTGCGCGCCAAAGCGACCGAGATGGTGGAGAAACTCAATCAGGGCGGCAAGCTGGCCGACCAGGCGTCGGCGATGGGTCTGAAGGTGGAAACCGCCGAAAAGTTCAAGCGCGACGCCACCGTGGCCAACCTGCCCGCCGGTGCGGTCGCGAGTACGTTCCGCACAGCGAAGGACTCGGCAGGTCAAAGCGAGGGCGCAAGCCCGACCGAGTGGGTGGTGTTCCGCGTCACCGACGTGATCGAGCCGACGCTGGACCTCGCCTCGGAGGAGGCCAAGAAGCTCAAGACGTCCGTGGAGCGCGGCCTCGCCGATGAACTGGTCGGCCAGTACGTCATCAAGATGGAAAGCGAGATCGGCGTGACGATCAACCAGCCGGCGGTGGCGCAGATCACCGGCGCGAACAACTGATAACGACTTGAAGGCACGGATTCGATGGACGATCTGAAAACGATTATCGCCAAGGTCGCCACCGGCGCCAGCCTCACCCGCGACGAAGCCGCCAACGCTTTCGACCGCATGATGTCCGGCGAAGCGACGCCCTCGCAGATGGGCGCCATGCTGATGGGCCTGCGCGTGCGCGGCGAGACGGTGGACGAGATCACCGGCGCGGTCTCGGCGATGCGCGCCAAGATGCTGCGCGTAAGCGCTCCTGCAGATGCCGTCGACATCGTCGGCACTGGCGGCGACGGCTCCGGTTCGGTCAACGTCTCCACATGCGCCTCGTTCGTCGTGGCGGGCGCCGGCGTGCCGGTCGCCAAGCATGGTAACCGCGCGCTATCGTCGAAGTCCGGCGCGGCCGACGTGCTGGCGGCGCTCGGCGTCAAGATCGACCTGACGCCGGATCAGGTGGCACGTTGCGTGAAGGAAACCGGCATCGGCTTCATGTTCGCGCCCGCGCATCATCCGGCGATGAAGAACGTCGGCCCCACGCGTGTCGAACTCGCGACCCGCACCATCTTCAACCTGCTCGGCCCGCTGTCGAACCCCGCCGGCGTGACGCGGCAGATGGTCGGCGTGTTCTCGCGGCAGTGGGTGCAACCACTCGCACAAGTGCTGAAGAATCTCGGCGCGGACTCGATCTGGGTCGTGCACGGCTCCGACGGCCTCGACGAGATTACCCTCACCGGCCCGACTTTCGTGGCCGCGCTGGAAGGCGGCAACATCCGCACCTTCGAGGTCACCCCCGACGATGCCGGCCTGCCGCGCGCCAGCGGCGATGCGCTGAAGGGCGGCGACGCCGAGGCCAATGCGGTGGCGCTCCAGGGTGTGCTCGACGGCAAGCCGAGCGCCTATCGCGACGTCGCGCTGTTGAACGCCGCCGCCGCGCTGATTGTCGCCGGCCGCGCCAAGGATTTGAAGGACGGCGTCGCGATCGGCGCGAAGGCGCTCGACAGTGGTGCTGCGGCCGAGCGGCTGAAGCAACTTATCGCCGTCTCCAACAGTTGATGCGCAGGAGGCGGCCATGTCCGATATCCTGACCAGGATCGAAACCTACAAGCGCGAGGAGATCGCCGCCGCCAAACGCGTGCGTTCTCTCGCTGACCTCGAACATCTCGCGCGCGCGGCGACCGCGCCGCGCGGCTTCATCGCGGCGCTGCGCCGCAAGCTCGCGAGTGGCGGCTACGCGCTGATCGCGGAGGTGAAGAAGGCTTCGCCGTCGAAGGGCCTGATCCGCGCCGATTTCGATCCGCCCGCGCTCGCCCGCGCCTATGAAGCAGGCGGCGCGGCGTGCCTTTCGGTATTGACCGACACGCCGTCTTTTCAAGGCCATCTCGACTTCATGGTGGCGGCGCGCGCGGCGGTATCGCTGCCGGTGCTGCGCAAGGACTTCATGTTCGACCCCTATCAGGTGGTCGAGGCCCGCGCCCACGGCGCCGACTGCATCCTCATCATCATGGCCGCGCTCGACGACGGCGCGGCGCGCGAGATCGAGGACGCCGCGCGCATTCATGGCATGGACGTGCTGTTGGAAGTCCACAATCAAGCCGAACTCGACCGCGCGCTCAAGCTGCGCTCGCCGATGATCGGCATCAACAACCGCAACCTGCGCACCTTCGAGACGACGCTCAAAACCAGCGAAGATATCGC
>JBARXT010000139.1:0-46588 GCA_049647485.1 Xanthobacteraceae bacterium | reverse complement strand
ACCGGGATCATTGCAACGGCAGCGCCGTCGTGACGATCCCGGCTCTGCGGCGCAACGTGAAGAACGTTGCACCGCGTCCGGGACGCACTCATATCAGCGTAAAAATGAGTGCGCCGGCCGACTCCAGCGAGATGTCGAACGTCACCTCGCCGTTATGCTCGCCGGAAAATTCCAGCCCTGAAATCTGAAATGCGCCCTGGATGGTGCCGAAGTCCGGCACGATCACCTGACAGGAATTCACCGCGCCGTCGAAGAATGCCTGCCGCACCAGCGCGTCGGAGGCCGCGTCCTTGAACAACCCGCGTCCGGAAATCGACGCACGCTTGACGCCGGCGCCGGCCAGCAGTTCGCGCCAGCGATCGACCGATTCCGCGTGAGTGATATCGACCAGTTCGGCATTGAATGCAATCTTGCGGCTGCGCAGACCCGCGACGGTGACGTAACTCGACCCGTCATGCATCTTCACCAGCAGATCCTTGCCTTTTTGCGCGCCCATGGGCTCGTTCTCCTTTAATTCATGGCGTTTTCGAGCGAAATGGATTCCGGTTCGCGTGAAGAAAACGCGTCAACTTGAGGTGACGGGTTCGGTGACGGCGCGAAAGCGCACGACGGCGTGATAAGTGCGGCCGTCATTCTCGCGGCGAATGTCGGCGACGGAAAAGCGCAGGTTGACGAGGCGATGGCCGGACGGCGACAGCGGCGCATCGTCGAGCGCCTGCAACAGCGCGCCGGCGATGGCGTGCGCTTCCTTGTGGCCGCCCTGGCGCGACCAGGCATGCAGCGTCAACAAATGTTCCTGCGTCGGCCCGTCATCGGTTGACGCATCGGTGACGCGGGCCTCGCCGAGCGTGACATAAGGAAACGCCGCACCGCGCGGCGGCGCGTCATAAATCCGGCTGCCGCCGAGCGTCGCAACAAGGCCGCTATCCGCCGACAAGGCATGATGCACCGCGGCGCGCAGCGCCAGATTGGCTGATGTCATATTGATGATCCTGAAAATTGATGCGAGCCGGCGACGGCATCACGCGACACGCAACTCGGCGTCGATTTCGATGAAGCGGCCGCCGTCGCGGTCGCGGAACGACTGGATGCGATAGACGCGCGGTCCATCGACCAGACGATGCTGCAAGGTCAGCACGTAACCGCAACGCATGGTGATGCGACAACGAACCGAAGCGCCGTCGGCATCGGCTTCAATACCACGGGACCCACCGAGCGGCGTGACCTGCGCCCAGGTTTTCGCGAAAGGCGCGTAGCTTCGTACAACGCCGCCCTGCCCGTCGTCGGCTTCCACCGGCGCCTCGATAGTGAGACGCGTGTTCAATGCACCGGGATCGATCATAGCGACAGCACCCGGTAGGACGCGATCATGGCGCTGACGCTGCCGGGCAGCATCGCCACGCTCGCGCCGATGGCCGCCAACCCGCGATTGTCGTACCAGTGCGCAACCAGCGTGCGCACCGCGTGGCGCAGCACGTTCGGCACGTCGGACGCCGCATCGCCGAAACCGACGGTGACATCGAGTTCGATCCCCGCGACATCGCGCCCCGGCATCGGCAGCGACCAGCCGGGCGCAGCGATCACGTTTGCCGCGACATCGACCACGAAACGCTCCTCGTCGATCGCGGTCGCGTTGCCCGCCGCGTCAAAGACGCGCGCCGCCGTCACCCCGCGCAGCGGCGCCAGCCGTGGCGCAATGCGGCCATCCGGAGGCCAGCGATCCAGCACCAACCGCCAGGTCTGCGTGATCAGGCCGCGCCGGGTCAGCGCCTCGACCTGACCGCGCGCCGAGGCGATCAGACTGGCGATCAGCGCGTCATCGTCATCGTGCTCGACGCGCAGGAAACTCTTGGCGTCCGCCACCGTCCATGGCTCGATGGCGGGCGGCACCAGCAGGATTGCAGGCATCGGTGTGTCCTTTCACGATATCGAGTTGACAGGCGCCGTGCGCCGGGGCTTTGTCCCACGCATGAAACGGTGCCTTTTTTCATTTGCATTGATAGTGATCGCGGCATGGCCCGCTTACGCCATGGTCGGTGGCGCACGGCCCGCCGAAAGCGGGCTCGGCCGCTCGGTCGTCACCGTGGTCGGCTCGCGCGGCAATTTCTGCTCCGGCGCGCTGATCGCGCCGGACGTCGTTCTCACCGCTGCCCATTGCGTGCCTGCGGACACCACCACCAAGATCGTCGCCTATGATGCGCAGCGCCAACCGACGCTGCTCGACGTGCGGCGCGTCGCCCGGCATCCGCAGTTCAACGCGCGCGGCATCGCCAATCATCGCGCCAGCGCCGACGTGGCGCTGCTGCAACTCTCAGCGCCCATGCCGGGCAAATTGCCCGCGCCGCTCGGCCGCCCGCAACAGCCGAGCGCAATCGGCGCGCGTTACAGCATCGCCGGCATCGGCGTCACCCAACGCGGCGACGGCAAGAGCGGCGGTATCGTGCGCACCGCGATGCTGATCGCGACCGGTCGCCCCGGCACGCTGCAGATCCGTCTGGTCGATCCCGTCACCAACAATACGCGCGAAGGCCTCGGCGCCTGCACCGGCGATTCCGGTGGCCCGGTATTCGAGGAGCAGAACGGCGGCAACATCGTCGTCGGCGTGATCGCCTGGTCCACCGGCGCAAACAACGCAAGCGGATGCGGCGGCCTCACCGGCGTGACGCCGCTGACGCTTTATCGCGACTGGATCGAGCACATCGTCCAGGGCTGGCGCCAAGGCTGACCTGTCAAAGGCTGACCTGTCAAAGGCTGACATGCCCGGCGATATTTCGTAGCCTCGAATGCGACTCGTCCACGCAGGGAGATCACCGTGCGCCTCACCCGTCGTCATTTCTCTGTCGCCGCGCTTTCGCTGCTGTTGCCGGCCCTGCCGGCAATGGCTGAAACCACGATCCTGCGCGGCACGGTGAATTATCTCGAGCGCATGGCCCTGCCGGACGGCGCCACCGTCATCGTGCAACTGGCCGACGTGTCGCGCGCCGATGCTCCCGCCGAAACCATCGCGGAGGATCGCATCACCGGCGCAAAGGGCAGCCCGATTCCCTATCGGCTGTCGTTCGACCACGCCAGGATCGATCTGCGGCATCGCTATGCCCTGCAAGCCCGCATCGTCGACGGCGATCGCCTGTTGTTCATCACCAAGAAGCACCACGCCGTGTTCGCCGGCGGCCGCAACAACACGCGCCTGCTGGTGCAGCGCGTCGGAAATGAACCGCTCACCGTCGCCTCGCCCGCCGGCAAATGGCTGGCCGAGGATATTCTCGGTGGCGGCGTCATCGACCGGCTGCAGACCACGCTGGAGATCGCGGCCGATGGCACCGTCTCCAGCCATGGCGGTTGCAACCGCTATCGCGGCAGGGTCAGCATCACCGGCGAGAGCATCAGTTTCAGCCCGCTGGCCTCGACCAAGATGGCCTGCACTCCCGCCGCGATGGCGCAGGAGCAGAAATTCCATCAGGCGCTGGAGAAGACGCGCACGTTCCGCATCAACGCGCGCGAACGCAAGCTGATCCTGCGCGACGGCAACGGCGCGACGGTGGCACGACTGGCGAAGATGTAGCGCCCTCTCCTTCGTCGTTAAGCTTTCTTAAAGACACGACGCTAGCCTTGGCGAATCATCGGAGCGCCGCATGTTTCCCCTTGCCGTCCTGTTGCTTGCATTGACCGGCCTCACTTCTGCGGCTCAAGCCGCCGATCTTTCGGTGAACAGCCGGATCGGCGCAATCTTCGCCGAGCCGCCGCCGGTGCGCGCGGTCACGCCGCGGGTTGTCGTGGAAGAGGAATATGAAACCGTGTTCGCGCCGGAGGTCGATATCCGGCCGCTGGTCAATGGCTATTACGGCAAGCCGAAATCCTTCCGTTATCGCTCCTACTATGGCACCTCACCGGACATCATCTTCAGCCGCCTGCCCTATGCCTGCGGCCAGTACGGTTATTGTTGAAAGCGATCGGTAAATGAAAGGCCCCGCCGAAGCGGGGCCAATCGTTACCAGGTCTGACGACCGTACCAGTCGTCGATTTCCTTCTTGGTCTGATCTTTCTGATAGCCGTAGCGCTCCTGGATCTTGCCTTCGAGCTGATCGCGCTTGCCGCTGATGACATCGAGGTCATCGTCGGTGAGCTTGCCCCACTGCTCCTTGACCTTTCCCTTGAGCTGCTTCCAGTTACCTTCGACGCGATTCCAGTCCATGGTGCTCTCCTTCCGTTGAACTGATCATTCAACACCCGAGAGAGACAAATCGTTCCTGTGTACCATTTTGGACAGAGGAACGAACGACGCAGCCGCGTGTTTCCAAGTCCCAACCATGGAGGTTACCTTGAAAACACTTATCACTGCCGCCGCGCTGCTCATGATCTCGACGGCGTCGTTCGCTCAGACCACTGCGAACACGCCGTCGCAGGCGGCCGCACCGATCGCCGCCGCGGGCGACTGGAGCGCGTCGAAGATGTCGGGCGTCAACGTCTACAACGAGGCGAACGACAAGGTCGGCGAGATTTCGGATGTCATCATCGACTCGAAGGGTCAGGTCCGGGGCGTGGTCGTCGAGGCCGGCGGCTTTCTCGGCATGGGCACCCATTACGTGCTGGTGTCGATGGACAGCCTGAAGTTCGCCAACAAGGTCGGAAAGACAACCGCCGGTCAGACGTCCGACACCAAGCGCGAGTGGTTTCCCGATCGTGCGGTGCTGAATGTGACGAAGGACCAGCTCAAGGCGCTGCCGGAATTCAAGTACTGACGACCGACAAAGAGCCTCGAGGCTTTTTGCCTCGGGGCTTGCCCCTTTCCACTGGGCGCGGATTGCGAAATCGACGCCGGCCGCCGCGCGTTACGGGCGCATGAAGGCGAAATCGGTATCGGGATCGCAGTTCTCCGCCAGGAAGCGCAGTTCCGACTGCACGTCGGCCACCGATCTCGTCTGGAGATACTGGTTGACGACGAGCCCCAGCAGCGAACGGCACAGCGCATCGGCGTCGACGCCTTCGGTGTTTGCTTCGTCTAGAGCCGCCTTGAAATGACGCTCCGCGATGGTGGAAGACGACATGCTGACCTCTCCGGCTTCGAGGCGGCTATCACAGCGCCCCGCGTGATCCATGCCGCTTATCATAGCCCGCCGGCACGAATTTGTCGCAGATCAAGCAAAGCGCCTATAGCCGCAATCCATTGCACGAGCGGTTCGCGCGACAGCCGAGGTGCATCTCCATCGCACCTCATCACGGGGAAAAGCAGGCTGGATGCGCCACCGCGATAAATTCGAATTCTAATCCTGCTTCGATTGGCAAGAAGCCACCAAATTTATGTCGGCCTGAATATGCCGCGATCCAGATTCAGCAGGGACATTCCTGCATCGCCGGCCTGCGGAAACCATCGCTCGAGAACCTTGAATAGCACGCGCATCCAAACGGAGTCGCCACCTCATTTCGAAATACTGATCTTTCAGATCACCTCTCGAGAAGGTTTTCGAACCGTCCTCTAAGTTGGCTTGTATGTGCCTCGATCGAGACTGTCCAATGACATGCCGCAGTCAGCGCCTGCGGAAACTCCTTCCGATCGACAATCAACTGAAGAACCCCTCCCGCTGATTGATACGCGATAGCAAGCGTCATATAAGCCGCCATCATTCTGACTTCAGCTTGCGGATGCTCATACAGCACCATCAAAGCACGTGGCGTCTCGAATGATGCTTAATGAGCTTTGGAAGCGGGAGGGTCTCACGATTCCACGATATCGGCGTCATGCGCGGGCTTGACCCGCGCATCCATCACTTCATGATGGATCACCGGATCAAGTCCGCGATGACGTATTGCGCCCGCGATACGATCAGCTCGCTGCGAACTTCATCAGTTTGATGGCGTCGAAATCCTGCACGCCGCCGCCGACGCGCTTGGTGGTGTAGAACAGCACGTAAGGCTTCGCGGAATACGGATCGCGCAGCACGCGCACGCCAAGACGATCGACGATCAGATAACCGCGGCGGAAATCGCCGAACGCGATCGACAGCGAATTCGCCGCCACGTCCGGCATGTCCTCCGCCTCGACCAGCGGGAAGGTCATCAGCGATGCACGGCCACCCGCCTGGGCCGGCGGCTGCCACAGATAGCCGCCTCCGGTATCCTTGAACTTGCGGATCAGGGCCTGCGTCTTGCGGTTCATCACGAAGGCGCCGTTCTGGCGATAGCCCGCCTTCAGCGCGTAGACCAGATCGACCAGCGCGTCGGACGGGTTCGACGCCGCGAAACCGCTGGCGCCGCCGCTCGCGACATAGCCGAGCTTGCCCCACACCCAGGATGCGCTCGCCACCGTGTCCGACGCGAGAAAGCCCTTCGGCTTGTTGCTGCCGTCGCCGTTCACGAAGGCCGCGCCTTCCTGCACGGCGAAAGTGAGTTCGACCTCGGAGGCGATCCACTCGTCGATATTCACCGCGGCGTCGTCGAGCAAGGTCGCGGTCGCCGCCGGCATGGCATATAGCTCCATCGCCGGAAACGACAGCGCGTCCAGCGTCGGCGACGTGGTCTGCGTGCGCGAGTCGGTCTCGCCGACCCAGCCGGTCGCAGGCCCCGCCGTCATGAACGGCTTCTTGTAGACGCTGCCGGAGATCTCGTGCTCGAGTTCGACCGGCACCAGATAGCCACCGTCGGCGTTGGAGCCGACTGACATCGCCTTGGTTTCCAGCGCGCGCAACGCGCCCGCTTCGCCAGAACGCACATAGGCGTCGAACGCGCTCTTCTGTTCGCGCGCGGCGGTGTCAGTGACGAGCTTGCCGCGCCCTTCCAGCGCGGGGCGGGCGTGGCGCAACGCCATTTCGTCCATGCGCTTGGTTTGCAGATCGAGCGCGGCATTGATGCGGTCGACTTTCTCCTCCAGCAGCACGTCGCCGCGCTTGCGCTCCAGCGCGCCGAGGCGCTGGTCGTTGGCGGATTTGAATTCCTCGAAGGTGGCGCGCAAGTCGTCGAAGCCGTCGCGCGGCGTATAGGCGATACCGGACTTGTGCTCCGGCGCGGTGTCGATGATGTCAAAGTCCATGTGGTTCTCCTGGTGGTGATGGGTCGTGGAAGCCGCGCCGCTTCAACTCAGCGACGCAATGAGCTAAAAGGCGACGCAGCGAAGCTCGGTCCGGGTCATCCCATGCGCCTTCTGATTGTTCTTTGGGTTCTGCTCGCGGTGTCCGGCGCGGGCGCTGCGTGGTATGCGATGCGTCCCGAGAAGCGCCGTGGCGCCTGGCTCGGCATCGCGCTTGCCGTGGTGCTGCTCGCCGCCTTCGCGGCGTCGTTTCTGGTGTTCGGAAGCAGCGTCGACAAATCCTTCGTCGCGGTGGCGAGCTACTTTTTCAACTGGGGCATGGCGGCCGGCGGCGGCGCCATCTGCATCGGCGCCATCATCGGTCTCGCATTGGCGCTGGCATACAAGCGGTAACCGCGTTGCCTGGGCGGCGCCGGTCCATCCGCGGCACCGCCCAGGCTTCGCCACGCCCGCTCTGCCTGCGCGCGATGCCGTGAGGCGCGAGGTGCACCGCTTGCCTTCACGGCTTCGATGCGCGCACCCGTGAGCAGCGGGAACGTGACGATGGAAATTTCCCAGAGATCGACCTGATGGAGTTTGCGAATGCGCGTGCGCGGATCGATGCGGCCCCGCACGGTGCGATAGCCGATCGACAGGCCGTCGATGGCGCCGGAGCGCAGCAGCGCCAGCAGTTCGCGGCCACGCGCGACATCGGGAATGAGCTTGCCGCGCGCCCACAACCCGCGAAAATCCTCGCGCAGGTCGAGCCAGATGCCGACCGGTTCGCTCGGGTCGTGCTGGAACAGCATCGGGATTTTCCGCAGGCCGCGCTGCCGCAGCGTCTGCGTGAACGCGCCGGGCATCACCATGTCGCGTGCCTGATCGATCTCGCCGAACAGGCTGGCGTAACCTTCGATGATGCCGTCCTGCGACAGCGCGACGCGCGATGTGGATGGCATGGGGGCGTGCATGATCGTCCTCGCGAGTTGCGGGGTGATAACGGATCGGTCGATTTCAAATGTAAGTGGTCAGCTTCCGCGCGTGCGTTTTTCCGGCTTGCGACGTGACGGCTTCGCGCGCGTCACCCGCGCCGGTTTCACTGGCGCCTTGCGCTGGATGCTGTCGAGGTGCCGCAGGAATTCGCGAAACACGTTGAGATGGCCGGTGCCGGATTTGGCGTCGGGTCGCAGCGTCCGCATCATGCTGTGCAAGGTATCCATCAGTCGAAATCCTCGAAATGATTGCCGTTGGCGCGGCGGTTGAAACGCGACAGTTCACGGATGAAATCGTCGAAGCGGCGCGAGGCGGCGGCGAGTTCGCGCAACGCGAACAGCAGCCCGCCGCTCGCCGCCATGGCCCACAGGAACAGCGCCAGATGCGCGAGATCGCCGCGCGCGATGAAGGTGTCGATCAACTCGGACATTTTTGGCTCGCTCATTCGAAACGATCGCCGCCCTCGCGCGGCGCGTAGCCCACCGCCTCGCGCTTTTCGTTCAGCGTCAGGAATGACGCATCGGTGACGCGCTCCCACAGCGCGTTGCGATCCGACGCCAACGCCTCGATGCGGTCGGTGTCGATGACGATCCGAATGCCGTCGCCGAACTGCGGCGACAGCCATTGCGCGATCGAGGTCGCGACGCGGTTCGCCAGCGGCAGCACGGTCTGCCGCCAGAACACGCGATTGGCTTCCTGGAAGTTGGCGTAAGTATTGTCGCCGGGAATGCCGAGCAACATCGGCGGCACGCCGAAGGCCAGCGCAATCTCGCGCGCGGCGGTGTGCTTGGCCTCGAGAAAGTCCATGTCTTTCGGCGTCAGCGACATCGCCTTCCAGTCGAGCCCGCCTTCCAGCAACAGCGGCCGTCCGGCATTGGCCGCGCCTTGGTAGGTGTCGGTGAGTTCGCGCTTCAGGCGATGGAACTGGTCGTCGGAGAGAACCGCGCCTTCCGGCCCGGAATAGACCAGCGCGCCGGAGGGCCGCGCGGCGTTGTCGAGCAACGCCTTGTTCCAGCGCGCGGCCGCGTTATGCGTATCCACCGCCACGGCGGCCGCTTCCAGCGGCGCGAGGCCGTAGTGATCGTCGAGCGGATGAAAGAAGGTGAGATGCAGGATCGGCGGCACGCGTGACGACAACTGATCAAATCGTACGCTGCGTCCGCTGGCGCTATACTCATAGGCCTCCGCCCAGCCGTCGGTGCCCGGCACCGCCTTCATGCGATCCGGCCGCAGCGCGTAGAGTTCGCGCACGTCGTCGTCGAGCGCGACCGCTTCGAGATACGCGTTGCCGGCCAGCAGCAGATGCGACACCAGCGCCTCGAGGAATGCCGCGCCGTCCTGGCGCGGATTGGGGCGCGCCAGCAGCGCGCCAAGCGGATGCGCCTCGCGTTCCTGCGCGCCCTCGAACACGAGGTAACAACATGACGCCGCGTTCTCCGCGACGAGGCGTACCGCGCGATGCACGATGGCATTGCCGAGATAGCCCTCGCGCGCCAGCGCCGCATAATCGCGCGGCGTCCAGCGCGCCCGCCCTCCGCTCTCGAACGCCAGCACCTGTGCGGTGCGGCTCGCCTTGGCTTCAGGCGCGCGGAGATAGGCTTTCAGGCGATCAAACATCGCGTCTCCTCGAATTTGTCATTGTGGGACCTGAGCCAGCAATCCATCAGTCTCTGACGGGCTACTGGGTCTACATTCTGGCCAGCGATGTGGGTGGAACGCTTTATGTCGGCGTCACGAACGATCTCGTTCGTCGCGTCTACGAACATCGCGAGGGATCAGCAGCGGGGTTCACACGAAAGAACGCTGTAAAGCGACTCGCGGGTCAAGCCCGCGGGTGACGCCAACCTCGTTGCACACCCAACAAACTCACAACTCCCTCACCCGTGGCATCGCGCGGGCGGTGGCGGTGAGTGCGGTGATGGCCCAGACCAGGGCATCGAGGCGGTCGGGCGAGCGGCGGGACGACAGCCCGCCGCTTCCGAAATCGCACATCTCGTCTTCCAGCGCCGGAAACGCGCCCGCATGTTTCACCCGCCCCTGCTCGTAGAGCGTCGCAACAGGCTCCGCGCGCAGCCATTTGCCGCGCGTGGCGCGCACCGGTGTCACCGGCACCGACGAATCCACCTGATTGATCACCGCGCGCACCATCTCGCCGCCCTGGTTGATCTCCGCGACCAGCGCGTCGGCCTCGAGCCGTCGCCACAGCGCGATCGCCTTTGCCGCCCAGACCGACGGCGTCGCCGCGCTCACGGTGTCGTCCGCCAGCACGACCACCATGCCGCCGTCGCTGATCCCCGCCGCGACGATGCCGCAGGCATCCGCGCGCTTGCCGGATGAGGCTGGCGGATCGACCGCGACAACGATGCGGGCGAGCGGCGGCGCACCGTCGACGCGGCAGGATTCGATCAGCGCGCGCGACCACAATGCGTCGGGGCGATCCTCGATGATCTCGCCGTCGAGTTCCTGTCGCCCCAGCCGTGTGCCCTGATAACGCGCCATCACGCTTTTCAGGAACGTCGGCGCGAGGTTGAGCGCGTTGGCCTGCGTCGGCGCTCGCGTCACTGCGCTCGATGGATCGATCATCAGGCGCTTGAGCAGCGCGGTCGGGCGCGGCGTCGTGGTGATCAGTTGCCGCGGCTGCGATCCCAACCGCAAACCGAATTGCAGCATGTCGAACGTCGCTTCGGCGTAGCGCCACTTCGCCATCTCGTCGGACCACGCGCAGCCGAATTGCGGCCCGCGCAGGCTTTCCGGGTCTTCCGCCGAAAATGCGTAAGCCACCGCGCCGTTCGGCCATTCCAGCCGCTTGCGCGACGGCGACCAGTTGGGGCGATCGCGACGCGGATGCACCGCGAGCAGCCCGGAGACGCCTTCGATCATCACCTCGCGCACGTCGTGCTCGGTTTCGCCCACCAGCGCAATCCGCGCTGCCGGTTCGCTGGCGAACGGCGCGAGCCCGAGCGCCTGCGCGCGAATCCATTCGGCTCCTGCGCGCGTCTTGCCCGCGCCACGCCCGCCCACCAGCAGCCATGTCAGCCACGGCAAGCCATTCGCCGCAAGCTGCGGCGGACATTGATGCGGATGCGCGAAGATGTCCCAGGTGGTGGCGAGCGTTTCGAGTTCGGCTTCATTCAGTTGCGCCAGGATGTGCAGTCTTTGCGTCGGCGACAAGCTGGTCCAGGCGTCGCGCGAGCGCCAGTCGAAGCTCGCTGAGGTCACGGGGCACGGCGTCGTCATCCTCGCGCTTCTCTTTCTTTTCGCTCAGTCGCAGCGCCGTCACCTCGCGCAGGGTCCGCGCCAGCGAGGCCAGCGTGCGGGCGCGGCGCTCCGCCTCGGTGCGCTGGCGCGGCGGCACATGATGACTACCGACAATGACTTTGATCTGGGTCAATTCGCGTTCGATGGCGCGGCTGACACGCTCGATCAGCGCGCTGCCGCTGGCAGGCGGCGGATCGTTGAGGCGATCCACCGCGCTGCGTTTCACGCGCCCTCGATGATCCGACGCCCGCGCTTTCGCCGCGCGCAGCGTTGCGATTTTCATTTGCGCGATGCCGTCGCCATCATCGACGACAAGGGGCACCTCATCCACCAGCCGTTGTGTTTTGGCGACGGTGGCCTTGCGTGTTGCAGCGGCCTTCGTCGCCTTCCTCGAAGTCTTGAGTGACGTGGTGGACGATGCTTTTCTGGTTGACGCCTTCGCCGCGATTGTCTTCCTGACGACCGCCTTCTTCGCGGCCGTCTTTTTCGCGGCAGGGCGTCTCGCGATTTTCCGCTTCGCCACTTTCCGTGCAGGCGCGCGCGCGTCGCCAGCCGGCTTCGTCGCCGGTCTGGTCGTCCGCGTCATTGCCATGTCGGAAATACTCCAAGCCGTCACGCCAGGCGCGACTGCATTGCTGGAACCGTCCGCGACGCTACGCGCCGTGCAAGGCTCAATGTGGGATCACGCGATCTCGCATCGCATGAAATGCCACTGTCAGACTCACTGCATTATCCGATATCTCATCCGCGAATGAACACGAACCAGATGATGCCAAGAATGACGATAGCAAGTCCGGTGCTGATCACCAGCAACGCGAGCACCGATGGTCCGCGTTCGCCTTGACGCGCCTCGGTCGGGGTCTCGACGATCTGTCCGTGTTCCTTGGTTGCCATGGTGTCCTCGCTCCTCTTCTGCCGACCGTTAGACCGACGACATCGAGGCAACGCATGGCGAAGAATGAATGTTCCGGTTCAATAAGTTAAAGGCCACGCGCGCAAATGCCGCGTAAATTGTATGGAACACAGCGGCGACGCTTCGACGCCGCGCGGGCCGTGTCCGTCAAACCCAATTGTGGAGCATGGCGTGACCTTACCCGAGCAGCGTGACGCTGTCAAGGTATAAATTCCTAGAAATGCTTCGGGCGCCGAAGCGTCACTGCCCTTGCTGCTGCAGGGCGTCCTGCACGGACTGATACTTCCCGGCGGTCGTGCTGCCGAGCGCCTGGACGGCGGCGGCAATCACTATGGCAATTCCACCGGCGATCATTGCGTATTCGATCGCCGTGGCGCCGGACTGATCGCGGACAAATCGCCTGAGTGTAGCCCGCACGGGACTCTCCTGAGATCGGGTTCATGCCGGCCCACCGGCAGGCGGGCGCGCGAAAGCCGATGGAGGCTAGCGGCAAAAGATTGCGACCCTGCTAACGCGCCCGCAGAAGGATCGATCAAATGCGATCCAATCCCGCCGGGTGCAATCGGCTTGGCGCGCCCGTCCCTACTCCGCCATCTCCACCGGCGGCGGGGTGGCGGGGCCGGCCAATGGCCGCTCCTCCATCAGCAGCATGCAGGTGAAGGAAACGCCCAGAAGCGCCACCGCCGCGCCAAAGACGTAACGGAAGGCGGCGATCATCTGCGCTGCGGTTGCGTGGTGGAAGGCATCGGCGGCGATGCCATGCCCGGCGGCATCCGACGGCACCGCGCCGATCGGCCCCAGCGCCATCAGCAGCAGTGCGGTCATCGCCGCCACGGCGAAGGACGCCATCAGCGCGCGGAAGAAATTCATCGCGCCGGTGACGGTGCCGACCTTCGGCCGCGCCACCGCGTTCTGGATCGAGACGACGCTGACCGGAAACGTGGTGCCGAGCCCGAAGGCGAACACCGAGAGCACGCTCAGCATCGCCCAAAGCGGCAGCGTGACGAACATCATCAGCAGCCCGGTCGCGACAGCGGTGCCGGTGCCGAGGATCGCCACGTACTTGTAGCGCGGCAAGGTCGCCATCACGCGCCCGGCGGTCCATGCGCCCAGCACCGAGACCGCGACCAGCGGGATCAGCGCGAGCCCGGCTTCGCTGGCGCTCAGGCCATAGACCACAAGGTAATAGATCGGCAGATGCACCGTCAGCCCGACGATGGCGCCGACCGCGCAACCGCCGGCAAGAATACCGAACGGCACCACGTTGCCGCCGAGCAGCGGCAGCGGCACGAACGGCTCGTCGATCCGTCCGGCGTGCCAGACGAAGCCCACCGACAGCAGGATTGTGGCGCCGAGCATCGCCAGCGCCTCGGGCGACGACCACGCCAGCCGCGTGCCGCCCCAGGTCAAGAGCAGCGTGAAGATCACCGCGCCGGCCATCAACATGACGCCGCCGAGCCAATCGACCTTGCGGCGGCGATGGAATACCGGGATGCGCTTCATGCGCGGCAGCAGCAGGCCGAGTCCGGCCGCTGCCAGCGGCACGTTGATCCAGAAGATCAGCGACCAGTGCAGATGTTCGGCGAAGACGCCGCCGAGCACCGGGCCGCCGATACCCGCCGCCACCCACACGCCGCTGAAATAGGATTGATAGCGGCCGCGTTCACGCGGCGTCACCACGTCGGAAATGATGGTCTGCACGATCGGCATGATGCCGCCGCCGCCGAGCCCCTGCACGCCGCGCGCGATAATCAGCACCGTCATGTTCGGCGCAAGCGCGCACATCACCGACCCGGCGATGAACAGGCTGAGCGCCAGCACGATCATCGCCTTGCGGCCGTAGATGTCGCTGAGCGTGCCGAACACCGGCGCAACCGCGGTCGAGGCCAGCAGATAAGCGGTGATGATCCAAGACAGGTTGGCCGCGTCGCGGAATTGCGCGCCGATGGTCGGCAGCGCCGTCGCCACGATGGTCTGGTCGAGCGCGGCCAGGAACATCGTCAGCATCAGGCTCATCAGGATGGTGCGCACCTCGCCTTGCGTCAGCGCATCGCCAGGCGCGAGCGGCGGCGCGCCGTCGAGTTCGATCACCTCGTCGGTCAGCCGCCGTGCCTCGGCGGCGGACAAGGATTGCACCTCGCCCGATCCATCGTTCTGCGGTTCGAACCTGCTCATCGCTGTTTGCTGAAAGGCGCCATTGCGGTCACGCGGCATCTCCTTAACGTGTTAAGGGTGATCCGCCCATGGGGTCCCGCGCATGGGTGGCGCGCGGCGATGCATACGCAATGACGGCAGCGTGAGATTCGAGACGTCAGCGGGGATCAATCCGCGCGCGGAAATCAAGCCGGCCGCTTCTTCAATCGCGCGCGCCTGGGCAACAGCGCCGGCCAGCGCACGATGTGATCTTCCAGTTCCGAATCCGGAACGTCGTCCTCGGTGCCGAAGACGCGGCCGCGCACCGACACCCCGGCTTCGTGCACGGTGTTCGGGTCACCGGAGATCAGCGGGTGCCACCAGTAGAGGTCCCGCCCCTCCGCCACCAGCTTGTAGGCGCAGCTTGGCGGCAGCCAGTTCAGGGTCCGGACATTTTCCGGCGTCAACCGGACGCAGTCCGCCACCTTGGCCGAGCGATTCGCATAGTCCTTGCAGCCACAGGTTCCGGCATCGAGCAATTTGCAGGAGACATGGGTGAAATAGATCTTGCCGGTGTCCTCGTCCTCGAGCTTTTCCAGGCAGCAGCGCGCGCAGCCGTCGCACAGGCTTTCCCATTCGGCGCTGGACATCTCTTCCAACGTCTTGGTTTTCCAGAAGAAACCTTCCTGAGCGGAAGGCTTTGGCAAGCGGCGCGTCATTCGTTCAAAAAGCCCAAAGCAGGAATCTGGACACGATGTAGGGGTAGCGGGACCCACCACGCAAGCGACACCGCGGGAGATGACATCCCGTTTGCCGGCAAACCCGGCCCGGCCGTTAGCCGTACCGGCGGAAAACTCAACGACGCCATTGGTTTATGGCCCGCACTCGGTTAGAAGATGGCCCGCGCCAATCCGGACGCAAAAGCGCCACGGGATTGCCGCAAGATTCCCGGACGACGTTTTCGAGAGCGCTCGGGCTGGGCGTTCGAACGCCGAAGTGGTCAAGGGTCCCGGTGCGCCAACTGTTACCAAGTGATTGGAAGCAACGAATCCGGCATTTCCTGCTGGACTTCGATGCGCGCATCGACTCCACCGTATTCTCGTCGGGCGCCGCCACGCGCGAATTCTACGAGCGTTACTCCGCCTTCATGGATCGCTTCTATGTCGGCCGCTGGAAGCGCTGGATCTTCATCGAGCCGTTATCGGAAGCCGCAACGATCGGATTGGCCGGTCTGATCCTGTTACTTGCGCTCGCGGTGCCGGCGTTTCGCGAAACCGCCGACGACAACTGGCTGAAGAAATCCGATCTCGCGGTGACGTTTCTCGATCGCTACGGCAATCCGATCGGCAGCCGCGGCATCAAGCACAATGATGCGATTCCGCTCGAAGACTTTCCCGACAACCTGATCAAGGCCACACTCGCCACCGAGGATCGCCGCTTCTACGATCACTTCGGCATCGATGTCGCCGGCACCTTCCGCGCGCTGGTGACCAACGCGCAAGCCGGCGGCGTGCGCCAAGGCGGATCGTCGATCACGCAGCAACTCGCGAAGAATCTGTTTCTGAGCAACGAGCGCACCATCGAGCGCAAGGTCAACGAAGCCTTTCTCGCGATCTGGCTCGAGACGCGGCTGACCAAGAACGAAATTCTGAAACTTTATCTCGACCGCGCCTACATGGGCGGCGGCACATTCGGCGTCGACGGCGCGGCGCACTTCTATTTCAACAAGTCGGTGCGCGACATCAACCTCGCGGAAGCCGCGATGCTCGCCGGCCTGTTCAAGGCGCCGACGAAATATGCGCCGCACATCAACCTGCCGGCCGCCCGCGCGCGTGCCAACGTCGTTCTCGACAATATGGTCGAAGCCGGCTTCATGACCGAAGGTCAGGTGTTCGGCGCGCGGCGCAATCCGGCCACCGCCGTCGATCGCCGCGACGAAAACTCGCCGAACTACTATCTCGACTGGGCCTTCGACGAGATGCGCAAGGTGGTCGAGACTTTCCCGAAATCCTACACCGAGCGCGTCTTCGTGGTCCGCGCCACGATCGACATGAACGTGCAGCACGCCGCCGAAGCCGCGATCGAAAACCAGTTGCGTCAGTTCGGCCGTGACTATCACGCGACGCAAGCCGCAACCGTCGTTGCCGATCTCGACGGGGGCGTGCGCGCGATGGTCGGCGGCCGCGATTACGGCGCCAGCCAGTTCAACCGCGCGGTGGACGCAATGCGTCAGCCCGGCTCGTCCTTCAAGCCGTATGTTTACACGACCGCGCTGCTCAACGGCTTCAAGCCCACATCCACCATCGTGGACGGCCCTGTATGCATCGGCAACTGGTGCCCCCAGAATTACGGCCACTCCTATTCCGGCACGGTGACGCTGACGCAGGCTTTGACGCGTTCGATCAATGTCGTGCCGGTGAAACTCTCGATCGCGCTCGGCGGCAAGGCCGGTCCCAAGGCCGGCCGCGCCAAGATCATCGAAGTGGCGCGCCGGTTTGGCATTGTCACGCCGCTGCCGGATACGCCGTCGCTGCCGATCGGTGCCGATGAAGTCAACGTACTCGAACATGCCGTCGCCTATGCCGCCTTCCCCAACAAGGGCAAAGCGGTGACGCCGCATGCGATCCTCGAAGTTCGTACCGGCGCGGGAGACCTCGTCTGGCGCTGGGATCGCGACGGACCGCAGCCGCGCCAGATCATTCCCGCATCGGTCGCCGCCGACATGGCGGGCATGATGAGTCATGTCGTCAGCGAAGGCACCGCACGGCGCGCCGCGCTCGACGGCATCCCGACCGCGGGCAAGACCGGCACCACGAACAATTATCGCGATGCATGGTTCGTCGGCTACACTGGCAACTTCACTTGCGCGGTGTGGTACGGCAACGACGACTACTCGCCGACCAATCGCATGACCGGCGGCTCATTGCCCGCGCAGACCTGGCACGACATCATGGTCGCGGCGCATCAGGGCGTCGAGATCAAGACCATCGCCGGAATCGAAGTGCCGGCCAAGCCTTCGGCGGCGAACGCCGCCGCACTTGCGGCCCTCGACGACGACGCAAGGTTCGGCCCACCTCCGATCCTCACCCGGCACGGCGCGGACATTCTGGTTCGTATCGAGAAGATGCTGGACGAAGCGGGCAAGACCATAGGCAAAACGTCATCGCTCACACCGACTGACCCGATCACCACCGGATCCGCCTCCCCGGCAAGCAACAGCGCGTCCGTGAAACCATCGACAAACCTCAGCCCGACCACGACCCGTAAGAACTGATGAAACCGTTTGGCGCCATAACAATGATAACGGTCCAGACGTGCGGCTGATCCTGACGACGTTATTGATTCTCGTTCTCGCAACCGTGGTCGGGCTCGGCGCGACATGGGTGACGGCGACGCGCGGCACCGATCTCGGGACGCTGACCATCGGCGCCTGGACCGCACGTCCGCGTATCGGCACCACGGAAATCAATCCCTACACGCGCGCGACGATCGTTCGCAGCGGCGAGCTGCCGCTCGGCACCGGCGACGGCATCGCTTTCATCGCCACCACCGATGACAACAAACGCCCGCTCGACGGTCGTTGCGACATCACAGTCAGCGGTGTCACACCGCCCGCGCGATTCTGGACGCTGACTTTATACGACACCAAGGGTCATCTCGTCGCGAACGCGGTCCAGCGCTACGGCTTCACCAGCGAGGAGATCGTCCGCAACGCAGACGGCTCTTTCGCCATTCGTCTGGCCTCGCGCGCGCGCTCCGGAAACTGGCTGCCGACCGGCGGCATCGAACGATATCAGCTCATGTTGCGGCTTTACGATACGCCGGTGGGCATCGCCACGCGAACGCAACGCGACGCGCCGATGCCGACCATCGCCACGGCGGGCTGCTCATGATCCGGTGGCTTGCAACACTTCTCGCAGGACTGCTGCTCGGCGCCCTCGTGCATCTGGTCAGCGTGCTGGCATTGCCGCGCATTGCCTCGCAGGATGCATATTCACGGCTTGAACGGATTACGCCTGTCAATGCGGTCAAGGCGCTTCCGGTCGCCGCGCCAGGCAATGCGCCGATCCCCTTCATGGATCCGGCCTTCGCCACGGCGATCTGCCGCTACGATCTGTCGGACGGCCCGATCAAGCTCGCGGTGCCGGTCAGCCACGCTTATACGTCGGTGTCGTTCTATACCGATCGCGACGTCGCTTATTACGCCATCAACGATCGCTCCGCCGGACGCAAGGTCATCGAACTGGATCTGATGACCGACGCCCAACACGCTGCATTGCCGGAAGACGAGGAAATCACCGCGGCGGACCGACTGATCGTGGATTCGCCGACGCCGACGGGCCTCATCGTGCTCAAGGCCCTTGCGGCAGACACCGGCCTGATGGCGCAGGCCGAAGCTTCGCTTGCCGCCGCCAGTTGCAAGGTGCAGACGGAGGCGACCCCCAAACCGGGCGACGCGCCACGCGCACGGCGCTGAACGACGTTGCTTGCCGATTGAGTATCTATTGCGCAAGCCTCGTCAGCCCCGCGTGCTCAGCACACGGCCCGGCACCGGTGGCGTCGCGATGGCGACGTTGGACGCCTGCGCCGCTAGATGCTTGATCAGACGATCCGCATCCGCCGCCGCGCCATCGGGAGCGTGAATCACCAGTCGCTCCAGCGCCCAGCGATAGGATGAAATCCGCTGTTGCAGGCACTGCTGTACCCACTGCACGATCAGTATGTTCTCTTCCATGCGCGACATCGCATCCGCGCGTTCTGCCGGCGACAACTCGGAAATGTATTTCAGGCTGGCGTGCCGCTTCCGATCGAGACTGATGACGCGATCGGCCACCGGGAAAAAAGAATCGAAGCGCGTCAGATCGTTGCGAACATCGTCCATCAACTGCGCGTAGCGCGACGCGTGCGAGCGATGCGGCTCGTCGAGCAACAGCTTCCCATAAGCGGTGCGATCGAAGACGACCTTCTCGCGCCAGGGCGACGGCATCGGTTTGTAGTCGCCGACCACCGTTCTTTTCGCGGGGCGCGAATGCGGCGGCTCGATCAGCGGATAGGCCAGATCGCGCAATTGCCGTTCGTTATCGTTGAGCTGGAATTGCGACGCCGGCAGGCCGACGCTTCCAGTCGCCTCGACGCCGATCCAGCGATGCATGTCGTCGTTGCGCACATCCGGACGCGCGCGGCCGAAATCGCCGCCGCTGCAACCACCCAATCCGATCGCGAGACACAGCAACGACAAAGCGGTTGCCTGCAAGCGCGACAACGATCGTGCCATGGAAATGACCTGACGATATCAGGACCGTGCGCGACGGCGACGGCGGCGGCCCGCCGCTGTTCCCTCGTCCGGGCTGTTTCCGTTGGTTTCATCCGCTTCGCGCTCGATGCGAACCACCGGAAGGATCAGCACGTCACCCGTCATCTCGGCTCGGGCGATCTCCGGAACCGAATCAAGCCGGCGCATCGTCGCTTCGACTGGAAATTGAATAACAATGCCCATTTCGCTCTCCTGCCGCCCACCAGAACAGGCTGGCCATGTCTCGTTATTAAGAGCAGTCATGGTTAACCGGTCGTTAAAGCCCACACGCTAGAGTCGGGATCAGGTTCCCCAGTCAGCGTACACGCGAATATGACGACAACGCCTCCCCTGCTTTCCGGCCTCGACGGCCTGATGACGCTCTCGCAACGCGAGGGTGTCGATATCCGCCCGACCTTGCTGCGGGTGTTGACTGATCTTTATGTGCAGGCGCCGTCGCATACCGGCGACGAGGAGCGGCAATTCGTCGAACTGGCTTCCCGGCTGATCGATGAGGTCGACGACGCAACGCGGGCCGTCGTCCGTGCACGGCTCGCGATCTACCCGCAAACGCCGATTGTCATTGCCAATCAGCTCGGCATTCGCCCGCAGGATAGCGTGCGGCCCGTGTCGCGCGCGCGTCCTCTCGCACCGATCGAGCCCGGGGCGGTGAAAGCAACCGAAACCGCGACCAATGCGACCCTATCCGCAACGCCATCGTTGCTGATGTTGCCGAACGATGCGGCGCAGATCAGCGAGATGTTCTTCGCCGCCGATTCCGGCAAACGCGCTGCGATCCTGTTCCATCTCGTCGACGCACCCCTGAAGACCGCGTCGCGGATTCCGGGACCGCGCGCAGAGCGTGCCATTCAGATTCTGGAGATGGCGGCGTTCGCGGTCGACACCGAGAATTTCGCGCTCGAACTCGCCGACGCGCTGATCCTGCCTGCGCGTGTCGCCATGCAGGTGATCGACGATCGCGGCGGCGAACCGCTGGCCTGTGCGCTCAAAACGCTGGGTATGAGCAGCGCGGCTTTTCAGCGCGTGCTGCTGTTTCTCAATCCCGAGGTCGGCGCCTCGGTCGCGACCGTCTATCGGTTGTCACGGCTTTACGATCGGATCAGCGAGCGCGCCGCGCTTGTCCTGCTTGCCGCGTGGCGCGGGGCGACCATGCCGGTTGCCCGCGCGAAGTACCGGCCGCTGTTGCACGACGACGAGCGCCATCGCGCGCGCGCAAGCCAGCCGCTGCCACGCTCCGACGCTGAACACACAACGCCGGATGAAGTGCGTTCGACATTGCGTCGCGCATCGGAAGATTAGTCAGGTTTTCACCAGGTCGAGAAAGTGCCGACCGGCCTTGTCCTCGATCTCGACGATCCAGACGTCCGGATCGAACCGCACTTCCTTGGCGATCCGGTCCTCGACGGCCGGCTCCGCGATTGCATCCGGCGACGTCGGCGCGAACACGCGCTCCACCGGATGGCTGTCGTCATAGACACTCTGCGGGGCCGGCGTAAACAGCCGGGCGCGGCCATCCAACAGCGCCAGTTTGACGAACACCGCACCCGCCTCCTCGGCGCCGCGCCGGCGTACTGCACCGAAAACTCCCTCGGTCTGACAACGCCGCAAATAGGCGGCGACCCAGATGGCTGATTTTAACCGTGACATCTCAACTATTGATCTTTCTAGCTTCTAAGACGCGGATCGATGCTGATCGATGCGAGATCTGATTGTGTCCTCATTGATGACGCTGGCCTGCTCAGTCAGGACTGGGTAAGAAGGAAACGGTTGGTATCGCGAGTGCGGCAACCACAGAAAGAACTCTGCTTTTCTCGCGGCCGTGCGACGTTTCGTCCTTGGAACCTTACAGTTCATCGATGGTTCATCTACGATGTCCGATCTATTGCACGTTGGATCAACGAGAGGAATCGAAATGAAAGCACTTTCACTCGCTGCGGCGGCCATCATCCTTGCAAGCATAACATCTGCATCGGCAGCGCCAACCAGCGTTGCGGGGTCGCAAGTTGTCGCTCCGCCAGTGTCTTCGATCGTTCAAATTCAACATCGTCGACACGCTACGCCACCGCGCCGTGCACACAGCAAGAAATACGTACCGGGTCGCAGGTATAGCTCGGCTCCGCGCGGCTGGCACCGACATGGAGCGAGACCCGGCAACTGGCAGCGGCGCGGCTGCGTTATGGTCGGGCCAGTCTGGTTCTGCCCCTAATTCATTTCACGATTATTGAAGCGAGAGCCCGGTTGTTAAATCGGGCTCTCTTTCATTTTTCCGACGCGATTCATTGCTGCCAACTAGTCTGCGACTGAACCTATGTTGGTTCGTCGGCACGCGAAGCCGTGGCATGCCTGACGGCCTGTCAGAATGCAGAAAATCGCCGTGGCTCAATCCTCGGTACGTTCATCGACTACGTTGGAACTTCGCCGCACGTCTTGCGCTGCGGACAGCACATTTCTTGAATCGTCAGATCGGAATGTCAGAACTTGGCTATCGTGGTCAATCAATCGCCTGGCCAGTGACCGCGCTGAGTTCGCGCACCAATCGGTCCGAGACCTTTCCGGTGACCGGAAGCTTGCGTTCGCGTTCGAACTTCTGGATCGCGGCTTGCGTGTCGGACCCGACATTACCGGTCGGCTTCAATTGGCCATAACCGTATTTGGTGAGGGCGCGCTGCACATTCGCGGTGCGCCGCGTCGAGGTGATCAGATCGCCGAGCGGATCGTGATGCGCCGACGATGCAGGCACGGCCGCCTGTCTGCTTGCGGCACGCGGAGCTGCAACGGGCTTTGCCGAATGCGGTGCGTCGATGCTTTTCGTCTCGGTCGGGCCGGTATCGGCGGCAGCCGCTTCAGCGCGGCCGATGACGGCTTCGCTGGGCCGTGGGCGCGGCAGCGGACTGGCGGAGAGCAAGGCTGCGGTCGCAGACGGCGCAGCCAGCGGAATGGCCATTGCCTTGCCGAACATCGGCGACGGATGATGCCCCGCCTGCAGGAACAATGCGTTGATGACGATCGCAACGATCGCGGCAAAAGCCAGCATCGCCGCAAGCGTGTCCTTCGGACTATGCAGGAGTATCCGCATCACCATTCCACGTTTCGCTTCAGGTTTCCGCTTCGCATCAACATCCTTCGATCGTCGGCGGCGGCGCTTCCCGCCACCGTCGACTGCTATCGCTTTAGGCACTTTTCCTCACTCGATCTGTCGTCATCACTTGTCGCGGCGCAGGCGTGAGCGTCGCGATATTGTCCGTCACGGGCTTCGGCTCTGGCTCCAGCGGCAACGCAACCGTGACCGTGGTGCCCTCGTCCAACTTGCTGTCCAGTGACAGCTCACCGCCATGCAGGGCGACAAGACTCTTGACGATCGACAGACCAAGACCGGTTCCCTCGTAACGCCGCTGATAGGTCTTGCCCGCCTGGAAGAACGGATCGCCGATCCGCTTGAGATCGTCGGCACAGATCCCGACGCCGGTATCGCGGACGCGAAGCAGCAGCCGCGCCCGCTCCGTGTGCGCGGACACCGTCACGGTGCCGCCGCGCTCGGTGAACTTGATGGCGTTCGACACCAGATTCAGGATGATTTGCTTGAAAGCGCGCTGGTCGGCGACGATCTGCGGCAGATCGGCCGACGCGGCGGTCACCAGATCGATGCCGTTATCACGCGCCTTCAGCGCCAACAGGCTACAGCAATTGATCAGCGCCGGCTGCGGGTCGAACGGCTCAGGTGCGATTTCGAACGTCCCCGATTCCATCTTCGACATATCGAGGATGCCGTTGACGACCGCCAGCAGATGCTGCCCGGAGTCGTTGATGAGCTGGGCATATTCCTTGCGACGCGCGGCGTCGATCTGCATCGTATCTTCATGCACGATCATCTCCGAAAATCCGATGATCGCGTTGAGAGGCGTGCGCAACTCGTGGCTCATGGTGGCGAGGAAGCGGCTTTTCGAAACGTCGGCGCGCTCCGCTGCCGCGCGCGCGGCTTCGAGGGCATACTCCTGATGCTTGCGATCGGTGATATCTCGCATCACGGCGACAACGCCGGCATCCGGCGAAGTCATTCCTCCGACCGCACTCTCGAGCGGCCGGCACCGCATCTCGATCCAGATGAATTCCGATGCGCCAGGACGGTCCCCCCCGGTGCCGCGGGCAACATCACGTCTGATACGGAATTCGACGTCGCGCGATTGGCCGCCGCGCGCGGCATCCGACAGCGCCGTCAGATAGGCCGGACGGTCGGCGACGTGAACGCGCTCGAACAGGCCATGTCCGATCAACTCAGATGCCGAAGCTCCAAAAAGCGCCTCCGCCGCAGGCGAAATGAACTCCACGGCCCCATCGCGGCGGTGACGGGAGATGACATCACCCATATGGCGGGCCAGCAGGCGATATCGGTCTTCTTCGACGTTGAGCAGGGACGCACTCATTTGCGCCAGTGATTGCGCACCCAAAGCCAATCCGGCCGCGTAGAGCGCGGCGGACCCGATGCCGAGCCCGATCAGTGAATGGCCGGATGCCGCGCTGACATATGGAGCCGGCACCATCCCGAAATGACTCATCCCGATCAGCGCGATGACCGCCGCCAGCGCGAGGACCGAAGCAAAGCCGACCACACGGCGCGATGCCGACAATGCGGCCTCGAGCGGCACCGCAATCAGCCAGACGGCGGCGAAGGATTCGATTCCGCCGGTCGCTGTTGCCAGCATCATCACCAGTCCGACCAACGCAACGGACGACAGAACATGCGCCGTTTCATAGCGCCCGGTGCGCGACAAAAAGTAGGACAGAAGGATTGGCGCGATCAGCCACGCGACGGCCATCACCTCCATGAGGCTGGGAGCGCCGCGAAACGCGAGATAAACCGGAAAGGCCGCGAATGCGGCAAGACTGCCCAACAGACGCGGCGCCATGAATGCACGATGACGCGCGCCGGCCAATGCGTCGTAGCGCACCGACGGATGCAGCAATTCGTCAAGGCAGCCTTTGAGAACGGTCGATGCTGTCACAATCCTGCGCTTCGGCTTGATCGTCTTGGCAGACGGACCGGAACGCCTCCTTTATCGTTGGGGCAACCTGTCAGACCGAAATTAAGCGAACGCTAAGGTCGCGCGCCGCAAGCGCAAACTCGGCCGCCAGACGGGATATTCATCGGCGATCCAGGCTGCATTCGGCCCGAATGGTGAACGCACGGTTTCCAATTCGTGCCCGTTATGGTTTCGAAAGTGTGGACGCGCGGATATCGGTCTTGCCTCGCGTCGTCGATGCCTCAATCGAAAATTTACGGCGAATCCAATCGTTCGAATTTTCTGCAAATTTTCCGACAACTGCACCGACCGCAAACACCGGAGATTTAACGGCGGCTGTTATGAGAAAGGCAGATTGCGAGAGTCAATCGCAACGGGGTGAACGAGACGACGGGGACGCGAGATGTTTTTTCTGCTTCGAATGGCATTCTGGCTCGGGCTTGTGCTCGTGCTGTTGCCGCGAGACGCCACACCGGAATCCAACCAACTGCCGCAGGTCGGCGCGAGCGACGCGATTTCGGCGGCGACGGCCGCCGTCTCCGACATGACGCAATTTTGCACCCGCCAACCGACGGCCTGCGAGGTCGGCGGCCAGGCGGCGGCCGTGATCGGCCATCGCGCACAGGACGGCGCCCGCAAACTCTACCGGATCATCACCGACAAGCATTCGGACGAGACGGGATCGATCGACAATGCAGATAGCTCCGTCAGTTCCTCCGCCAACACGTTGACGGCCGAGGATCTTCGTGCCGAGTGGCGGCTCGAAAGCACGACCGCAACCAATTGATCCAACCGATTTATCGCGTTTTCGTGCGAATATCGCTTTAAGTCCGCCGCATCCCTATGTAATGGCATAGGCAACAATGCAGGCGACCATGACGATCGACGACATTCGCGACAATTTCGAACTGCTGGAAGAATGGGACGACCGTTACCGGTACGTCATCGAACTCGGCCGCACGCTCGAACCGATGCCCGAAGCGGAGCACACGGCGGAGAACAAGGTGAACGGCTGCACCAGCCAGGTCTGGCTGTCGCGACGGATCGACCGCAACCCCGATGGTGAAGTCGTTTTGCGTTATCGGGGCGATAGCGATGCCCATATCGTCCGCGGTCTCGTCGCGATCCTGCTCACCCTCTACGGCAACCACACGCCGCAACAAATTCTCGCGACCGACGCGCTCACCGTGTTCGACGAACTGGGCTTCCGCGAGCATCTGACGCCGCAGCGCTCGAACGGGCTGCGCGCCATGGTGGAACGCATCCGCAACGACGCGCGGGGAAACCTCGCAACGGCATCCTGAGTTCAGCCACTGGTGAACGCGGCATCGTCCGCGAGCCAGGTGCGCAAGCGCGCACCATGACTGCCCGACGCCTCGCGCTCCAGGCCATAGTGCCGGGCGAGTCGGCTCAACGCCAGTTGCAGTACCACCTTGGCCGAACGCGATGGCCAGCCGCGGTCGTGCTCGAGGTCTTCCAGCCCGCGCAAAAAGCAACATACGTCCAGCAGCACGCCGGCGAATTCCGGCCCGCATGCCTCCAGCGCCAGCCGCACGTGCTGCCGCGACGCGACGACCAAATCGGTCATTTCGCCTGCACCATTTCCGCACGAGCTTCCGCCGGTGGGTGTGGCCCAGCTTGATGTCACGCGCGGCGTCAGTTGCGCCCGCGTGAAATCGGCGCGCAGCTTTTCCCCTGCAACAAACTGGACCGGTTCGATCATGGCGCGGCCGTCGCGCCCCTTGCGCCGTGCCAGCCACGCCAGCGGACTCTCGCTGTCGTTCATCAGAACCCGGGCCATGCCGGCATCGGTCATGATGTCGTGCACGGCCAGATCGAGGTGCCGCGCTCTGAAGGTGTCGACATCGGGGCCTGCCGCCGCCGAGGGGGCGCCGCGCGGATTGCGTTTGCGGCGTCGCGTTTGACCGGCCATCATCATCGCTCTGCCTTCGCGGCAGGACGCGAATGCTCCGGCAATCGCCGGCACGCACGCTCCAGCGCTGTCAGTCGAAGATCGATCCCGCGATCATCCCGGCGATCCTCAATGACGCGACACGCATGCGCCACCGTCGTCCGATCGCGTCGGAACATGCGTCCGATCGCTGCGAAACTGAGGCCGAAGCAGACATGCGCGAGATAAATGGCGACCTGTCGGGCGAAGGCCACCTGTGGCGCGCCGCGCGTCCGCTCCAGCAGGGCTGACTGGTCGAATCCGAAATCCCGCGCCACACAAAGCGTGACGAACCGCAGAATCCGTTCGGATGGAGAGACGGGCGCTGAACGGGAGAAGCTCGCGGAGCCAGAGGAAGCAGATCGATTCATGAGATACTTTTCCTAGGATTATTTTCTTATATCCTAGTCCAAGTTCCCGGACCGGGGATAGCGAAATGCAAAAAATTTCGCGAAAGGCCCCGGCCGCTACTTCTTCCGTCTCTGTTGCTGACCAAGCCCCATTTTCTTGGCGAGTTGCGAACGCGCCACCGCATAGTCCGGTGCCACCATGGGATATTCGGGAGGCAGACCCCATTTGTCCCGATACTGCTCGGGCGTCATGTTGTACTGAGTCCGCAGATGGCGCTTGAGCGATTTGAAGCGCTTACCGTCTTCCAGGCAAACCAGATACTCGGCCGTCACGGATTTCTTGACCGGAATGGCCGGCTTCGCCGGTTCGAGCTGTGTCTCCACCCGCCCTGTCGCGACGCGGACCAGCGCGGCATGGATCTGACCGATCAGGGCCGGAATTTCCGATGCCGAGGTCGGATTGTTGCTGACATAGGCAGATACGATATTGGCGGTCAGGTCGATAAAGCTCTTGCCGGGCGTTTCAACCATCAATGCGATCTTTCCTTGAGCGGGGCTTGCGCAACATGCGCAGGAGTGACGCGATCATCTGCTGCGGTCAAGATGAGCGCGCAGTTGTTCAATGGATGTGAAACGCATCATGCCTTCCGGCATCTGGGCTTCGATCGAGCCGTCTGAATAGAGAGAATAAGCCATGCCATCGACGGTGCCGGACTTCACCACGGTCGCGGCGGAGGCGTCCTGCGCGGATGACGACATGCGATCGGCTTGCAGCGGCGGCGAGAGCGTCGCATCGCGCCGCGATGGCGCAACATCGACACGCGAAGACCGGTCCGCACGCGGCCAGGTGTCGCTGAAACTCGGGTGAGGCTCGGGCCTTCCGCCGACATCGGTCCCGCTCGCCGGGTCGGCGGAGAGTGCGCCGGACGAACGCGTGGTAGCCGCTTCCGACAGACCGACCTGGCTCTTTTCACGCTCCTTGCGCGACGAGGAAAACAGCAGATTGCGCCGCCCTTTGGCGGGTGGCGGCGATTGCACTGCCAGCTCGGGGGCGGACCTGTTGCTCTCCGCATCGGTGCGCCCGGCATCCCGCACAGATGCATCGCTATCGTCGGACCGGGTGACGACCTGCCGCCGGGCTCCTGCCGAGGCCAGGTTCTCCGATGGAACATGATGGACGTCGAATGCGTCGCGATCCGACCGGCTGCCTCGCCCGATCGACCCGGCCGGGAGCAGCGGCCGATCCACCTCGCGCGGGACGCTTTCGAAGGCACGCTCCCGCAGGTTCTGCTTGATCGCCTTGAGTTCGCGAACCACAAGGCCAAGCCCAACCAGCAGCAGCCCGTTGCAGATCGCCACCGCGCCGGCAAGGATCATGGTGTTGCCGAAGCTGAATTCCTTGACCGGAATTCCGAACCAGATTGCCGCGCCACCCGCCACGACAGCGGCGACACCGACAATCGCGAGAAAAAACATGTCGAACTCCGACCCCTCTGCGCCGCGTCGGCGCCCCATCCGACTGCCACGATAGCGTCTATTCATCGCAACCGACAACCGCAATTGCACCGGTTCCGATGCGATCCGACTGATCCGGACCGCATGAGCAGGAGAACCGGACAGCATGCCCGCTCCGCGGAGTTGGCGGCTTGCTGGTTGCGAAACGCAGGTCTACGGTTCGGGCGATCACAACGGCCCGACGGAGAAAACATGATGTCGCCAGCAGAAGCACGCCTGAAGGACGTCTCGGCAACGATGACCGAAGCGGAATGGGACCAGCGCGTCAATCTCGCGGCGGCCTACCGCCTCATCGCCTATTATGGCTGGGACGATCTGGTCGATACGCATATTTCGGCGCGCGTTCCGGGACCGGAGCATCACTTCCTTATCAATCCTTACGGACTGATGTTCGATGAGATCACCGCATCCAGTCTGGTGAAGGTCGATCTTGACGGAAACCAGCTCACGGAAAGCGAATACAGCATCAATCCCGCCGGCTTCACCATCCACTCCGCCATCCATGAGGTGCGCGAGGATGCCGGCTGCGTGCTGCACCTTCACACGCCGGACGGCACCGCCGTTGCAAGCTGCATGGAAGGACTGCTGCCGCTGAACCAGACCGCGCAACTCGTGACCCACGATCTTGCCTATCACGACTACGAAGGCATCGCGCTCGACCACGACGAACGCCCGCGCCTGCAAAAAGACCTGGGTGATAAGAACCACATGCTGCTGCGCAATCATGGCACCCTGACGGTCGGCCGCTCGGTCGCCTCCGCATTCGAGCGCATGTTCCATCTGGAGCGGGCTTGCACCATGCAGGTGCGCACGCGAATGCTCGGACCCACCGCCTATCCTGTCGAACAGGAGGTGATCGACAAGAACGCGCGGCTGGTGGAGAACCGCGACCGCGCCGAACTGCGCGCGACCAAGCTGGTGTGGCCACCGCTGCTGCGCAAGCTCGACCGGCTCGATCCCAGTTACAAAACCTGAGGTTTGTTGTAGACTGCCAGTCACAAACCTCTGCACATCTCTCAAACGCCGCCCAATTCCGGGCGGCGTTTTTACGTCGTGCCTCCTTTACTCCCGCCTAAGCTCACGGCTTCGGCGCCTCGGCCAGCGCGGCAAGAATGCGCGCCCACGAGCGGATGCCCTTCTGGAAGCTCTTGAGGTCGTACTTCTCGTTCGGCGAATGGATATTGTCGTCGTCGAGACCGAAACCGACCAATACGCTGTCCAGCCCGAGCACCCGCTTGAAATCGCCCACCACCGGGATCGAGCCACCGGAGCCGATCAGTTGCGCCTCGCGGCCCCACTCCTCGGTCAGCGCGCGCTTCGCCGCCGCCAGCGGCTTCATGTTCCAGTCGAGCGACACAGCCGGCGCGCCGGAATGATCGATGAAGTCGGCGCGGCAATCCTTCGGCAACCGCGCCTTGACGAAGTCGCGGAACGCGGTGCGGATATTGTCCGGGTCCTGACCGCCGACCAGCCGGAACGATATCTTGACGGTGGCGTGGGACGCGATCACCGTCTTGGAGCCTTCGGCCGTATAGCCGCCGAAGATGCCGTTGATGTCGCAGGTCGGGCGCGAGAACACCTGCTCGATCAGCAGCCGATCCTTCTCGCCGGCGGGAATCGACAGACCGATCGGTTTGAGGAAGGACTCAGGCGTGAAGTCGAGCGCCTTCCACTGCGCCAAAATATCCGGCGGCAAATCCTTCACGCCGTCGTAGAAGCCGGGAATGGTGACGCGGCCGTTGTCGTCGTGCAGTTCGCCGAGAATGCGCGTCAGCACCCGGATCGGGTTCTGTGCGGCACCACCGAACAACCCTGAATGCAGGTCACGATTGGCGGCGGTGATCCGCACCTCGTCATAGACGAGCCCGCGCAGCGCCGTGGTGATGGCCGGCGTATTCGGGTCCCACATGCTGGTGTCGCACACCAGCGCGAAGTCCGCCTTGAGGTCGTTCCTGTTGTTCTCGAGGAAGCTGACGAGGTGCTTCGAGCCGACTTCTTCCTCGCCTTCGATCAGGAAGGTGACATCGAGCGGCAATGAGCCAGTGACGGCGACCCAGGCCCGGCATGCCTCCACGAAGGTCATCAACTGGCCCTTGTCGTCCTGCGCGCCGCGCGCGACGATGATCTTGCGGCCGTCGGCGTGATCGGTGACGACCGGTTCGAACGGCGGCGAGTGCCACAATTCGATGGGATCGACCGGCTGCACGTCGTAGTGTCCATAGAACAGGACATGCGGCCGCGCGCCATCCGCTTTGCCATTCGGCTTGGCGACAATAGCGGGATGGCCGCCGGTCGGCCGCACCTCGGCGTTGAAACCGAGCGAGGCGATATCACCGGCCAGATAATCGGCGGCCGTCTTGCAGTCGCCCGCGAAGGCCGGGTCCGCCGAAATCGACTTGATCCGCAAAAGCTTGAACAGCCGTTCCAGGCTGTGATCGAAATCCGCGTCGATATGAGCGAGCACCGCGGCCAGTTTTGTCGTCGACATGATTCAGTTTGTCCTTCTCAATACCGCAACTGCCGCACGCTATCGGCGCAGCAGTCCGCCGAGCGCGCCGCGAACGATGGAGCGGCCGATTGATCCACCCAGCGAACCGCCTAGCGATTTGCCGATATTGGCGACGACGCCGCCAACCACCTTGTTGGTCACCGAACGGGTCACGTCGCGCGCGATGACCTGCCCGGTCGAGAGTTTTCCGCGCGGCGTGTTGGTGCCGAAGATGGTGCCGACAATCGAACCGATCTGGCCGAGCACACCGCCCTCGGCCCCATCCGCTGTAGCAGCGGTCCCGGCAACGCGCTTCTGCAAAATCTCATAGGCCGACTCGGAGTCGATGGCGGTGTCATACTTCCCCTTCACCGGACTGTTCGCCAGAATGGCTTTGCGCTCCTCCGGCGTCACCGGCCCGATCCGCGCCGACGGCGGCCGGATCAACACCCGCTCGACAATCGAAGGCGTACCCTTCTTTTCAAGAAATGACACCAGCGCCTCGCCGGTGCCGAGTTCGGTGATGACCTGCGCGGTATTCAGCTTCGGGTTGGGGCGAAACGTTTGCGCGGCGGCAGCAACCGCTTTCTGATCGCGCGGGGTAAACGCACGGAGGGCGTGCTGGACACGGTTGCCGAGCTGCGCCAGCACCTTGTCCGGCACGTCAACGGGGTTTTGGGTGACGAAATAGACTCCGACGCCCTTGGAGCGGATCAACCGCACCACTTGCTCGATCTTTTCCATCAAGGCTTTTGGCGCATCGTTGAACAAGAGATGCGCTTCGTCGAAGAAGAACACCAGCTTCGGCTTCGGCGGATCGCCGACTTCGGGAAGTTCTTCGAACAGTTCCGACAACATCCAGAGCAGGAACGTGGCGTAGAGCCGCGGGTTCTGCATCAGTTGGTCGGCAACAAGGATATTCACGATGCCGCGTCCGTCACGGTCGGTGCGCATGAAATCCTTCAACTGAAGCGCCGGCTCGCCAAAGAACTTCTCGCCGCCCTGGTTTTCCAGCACCAAAAGCTGGCGCAGGATACTGCCGACCGACTGCTTCGAGACGTTGCCATATTGTGTGGTGAGTTGCGCCGCGTTCTCGCCGACGAAGCTGAGAATGGCGCGCAAGTCCTTCATGTCGAGCAGCAGCAGGCCCTGCTCGTCCGCGACGCGGAAAGCGATGTTGAGCACGCCTTCCTGCACGTCGTTGAGATCCATCATGCGCGACAGCAGGAGCGGCCCCATCTCGGACACCGTGGCACGAACCGGATGCCCCTGCTCGCCAAAGACATCCCAGAACACCGTGGAAAATTGATCCGGCTGGAAGTTCAGCCCGATCTCCTTGGCACGTTTGAGGATGAAGTCCTTGCCCTCGCCGACCGCGGCAATTCCGGACAGGTCACCCTTGATATCCGCGGCAAACACCGGAACGCCGGCGCGCGCAAAACCTTCTGCCATCACCTGCAAGGAAACGGTCTTGCCGGTTCCCGTCGCGCCTGTCACGAGGCCATGGCGATTGGCGAGAGCCAGCGTCAGCCAGGCCGGCACTTCGCCTTTGCCGATGAAGATCGCGTCGTTGGTGTCTGTCGTTGTATCGGTCGTCGGCATCGCTTGACCTCTTCGCGCGCTCGGGTTGCGTGGCTGCACGTGGCCATCCTAATGCATGTTGCGGGTCGGGTGGAACAGGCTGCATTTCGAATGGGTGACAAATCGGCGCGGCGAAACACCGAGAGCAAAAAATCTCGATGCATTGCAATGCAAATCTAAAATCTCTCTCGACAGCGGAATTTTGAACTTGCCTTAGCGTTTGCTCTTGCATTACTTCAACAGTCCTTATGCGATTGTCGAATGCCACGAGCAGAATCCTCTGCGCCGCTTGTGTTTCCTGTCGCAAAAGCCCACAATGAACCGACACAACAATGTGCCGATAATCAACCGGCTGGGGCGGGGCGTATGAGTAAACATTGTCAGATCGTGGCAGCACGGGCCGAAGGCGGCGCGGGCATTGAAGGTTATTTTGTCCTGCGAAGTCTGCACTCTCTTGCCGCAGGCGTGCGCGATCGGCGATCTGACTCCATCGTTTCACACAACGCGGCGCAAGGATTTCCGGGAACTTGCGACAGCATCGTCTTTGCCGATGAACTTTCCGGACCGTGCTGCGACGAAGGTGGGGCGGATCGCATGGGCGCGGTCCGCACAGCGACATCCAGCCGCGCTTCATTCGACTTCACCCCACTCGCTTAAGCACCTTCATACCGTCGAGTACGATGACATACCCTATTTCCAAGATTGACGGCATGACGGCCTTCGCTGCGTCGAAACTCAAAGCGGCGGGCATCCGCACGACAGAAGCGTTGCTGGAAGCCGCACGAACCGCCAAGGGGCGAAAGGCGCTTGCCGCAAAAACCAACTTCACCGAACAGCAACTGCTCGAATGGGCAAACATCGCGGATTGCATGCGCATCCCCGGCATGGGCAAGGCGAAGGCCGAACTCCTGCGTGCCGCAGGCGTCACGACCGTACGTGAATTCACCCATCGCAACCCGGCGCGTCTGGCGCAGGCGATGAAGGACGCCAACAGCAAGCGGAAGCTGGTGCAAGTGCTGCCATCGGAGAAATCCATCGGACAGTTGATCGAACAGGCCCGCAAGCTGCCGTTGAAAATCAGCTACTGAAGCACCCGACAATCTCCCCGCAAACGACCGGTCGACCGCGCACGGCGTTCGGTCGTTCGACACGCCATCTGCATATTCAGTTGCCCTTGACTCGGAAGCCGGAACCGCGCAAAGCCAGCGCATGATTTCGACGGCTTCCCGAGCAGCGCCAATGACCGGACACAAGCTCCTGGATGCGCTGCTGTCTCGCTCCACCCCGGCGGTCATGGGGGTGCTCAACGTCACGCCGGATTCATTCTCCGACGCAGGCCAGTTTCTCGAACCGCAACACGCTTTCAGGCAAGCCCGGCGCATGATCGCCGAGGGCGCCGACATCATCGACGTCGGCGCGGAGTCCACCCGCCCTTACGGCTCGACCGCCATCTCGGCGGACGAGGAGATGCGGCGTCTGAAGCCGGTGCTGCCCGAGATCATCGCGCTGGGCGTCCCCGTTTCCATCGACAGCATGAAAGCGGACGTCGTGGACTGGGCGCTGCGGCTGGGCGCGGCGATCGCCAACGACGTCTGGGGATTGCAACGCGATCCGGAGATGGCGCGCGTGGTCGCGGCGCATCAGGTGCCGGTGGTAGTCATGCACAATCGCGAGCGCGCCGATGCGAATATCGACATCATGCAGGATGTCGCCGCGTTCTTCACCCGTTCGCTCGCCATTGCGGAACGCGCCGGCATCGCCCACGACAACATCATCCTCGATCCCGGCATCGGTTTCGGAAAGACCCACGACCAGAGCATGACGGTGCTGGCGCGACAGCATGAATTGTCCGTCTTCGGGTTGCCGCTGCTGATCGGCGCCTCGCGCAAGCGCTTCATCGACACCATCACGCCATCGAAACCACATGAGCGCCTTGGCGGCTCGATCGCCGCCCACCTGCTGGCGGTGGAAGGCGGCGCACGCATCGTCCGCGCCCACGATGTCGCGGAAACCGTACAGGCGCTACGCGTCACGGCAGCCATCAAGGACAGGCGATGAGCGACACCATCTTCATCCGCGGTCTGGTGATGCACGCGCGGCACGGCGTCATGGCGCACGAAACCGAGGTGGGGCAACGCTTCGTCATCGACCTGGAACTCACAGCGGATCTCTCGGAATCTTCGCGCACGGATCGGCTTTCCGACACCGTCTCCTATTCCGACGTCGTGGCCTGCGCCAGCGCGGCTTTCAAGGATACCAACTACAAGCTGCTTGAGCGCGCCGCAGGCGCGGTCGCGGAAGCCATTCTCGCCACCTTCCCGCGCATCAGCACGGTCAAGGTGACGGTCCACAAGCCGCACGCGCCCATCGCCGCGATCTTCGACGATGTCGGTATTATCCTCACTCGCAGCCGGTAAGCGACCATGGGCAATGTTTTGATCGCGCTGGGCGGCAATGTGGGCGACGTCCGCGAAACGTTCCCAAAAGCGATCAGCAACATCCTCGGCATGGCGCAGGCGACATTGCTGGCGCGGTCGTCCGACTATCGCACCCCGCCATGGGGCGAAAAAGCGCAGGATCCTTTCATCAATGCCTGCATCGAAGTCGAGACCAGTCTCGACCCTCATGCGTTGCTGTTTACGCTGCACAAGATCGAGAAACGGTTCGGTCGCGACCGCGCCAGAGAGCAACGCTGGGGACCGCGCACGCTCGACCTCGACCTGCTGGCCTATGACGACGCCGTCATCAACCAGCCGGACCTGACGCTGCCGCATCCGCGCCTGTTCGAGCGTGCCTTCGTGCTGGTGCCGCTCGCGGAGATTGCGCCGGATCGCGTAGTCGCGGGCCGATCCGTCGCGGCAGCGCTGGCGCAACTCTCCACCGAGGGGATCGAGCGCCTGCCCGCCCTCGGCTGAGTGGTTTTCCGCAAGGCGGATGTGCAGTTGGGAATGTTGCGGCAAACCTGTAGCAGGTTGCGGCCAATCATCCGGCATGGCACTTTCGGGATCGAAACAGGACAATATGCCTTCAGGGAGCACCCTGCCGAATGTCTGCGACCATCGACGATCTGAAACTGGCGGCTGATTTCGCGCCGGCAAGCTACGACAACTGGCGACAACTCGTTGATGGCGTGCTCAAGGGCGCTCCGTTCGAAAAACTGATCGGCAAGACCGCCGATGGACTGCGTATCGATCCAATCTATCCCCGCGCGCAGGGACGCGCGCCGGTGGTCGGCCGCGCGTTGGCGGCACCGTGGCAGGTCATGCAGCGGATCGATCACGCCGATCCAGCAAACGCCAACAAGCAGGCGCTGGAAGATCTCGCCAATGGTGCCAGCGGACTGACGCTGGTGTTCACTGGCAGCAATGCAGCGCATGGGTTTGGCCTGCCGCCGACCAAGGAGGCGCTGACGCGTGCGCTCGAGGGCGTCTATCTCGATGCCGACATTGCGCTCGAACTGGAAATCAGCCCGCAGGGTCGCGACATCGGCGATCACCTCGCCGCACTGCTGGAGAGCCGCAAGATCGCAACAGCTGCTGTCGACGTGCGGTTCGGCTTCGATCCGATCGGCGGCGCGGCGGTGCGCGGCGGCTTCGCCGGCGACTGGGCATCGATGGCTCCGCGCTTCGGAGCGAAGATCGCAAAGCTGAAAGCGCTCGGCTTCCGTGGTCCGTTCGCCGCCGCCGACGGCCGGGTGATCCACGATGCGGGTGGCTCGGAAGCGCAGGAACTGGCCTTCGTGCTTGCCACCGGTGTTGCCTACCTGCGCGCGCTGGAAGCGGCGGGACTATCGCTGGAGGATGCGCGCGACGCCATCCAGGCGAGGCTTGCGGCCGATGCCGACCAGTTCCTCACCATGGCGAAATTCCGGGCGTTGCGGCTGTTGTGGGCGCGTGTCGAACAGGCTTGCGGCCTTGCGTCAAAACCGTTGTTCATTACGGCCGAAACCGCATGGCGGATGCTGACGCGCCGCGACAGCGACGTGAACATGCTGCGCGCCACCATCGCCACCTTCTCTGCCGGGCTCGGCGGCGCCAATGCGATGACTGTGCTGCCGCACTCGCTGGCCGTGGGATTGCCGGACGCCTTCGCGCGACGCATCGCGCGCAACACGCAGTTGATCCTTCTCGAAGAGTCCAACCTCGCCAAGGTCGCCGATCCGGCGGCGGGCGCGGGCGGCATCGAGACGCTGACGCAGCAATTGTGCGACAGCGCATGGGCACTGTTCCAGGCGATCGAGAAGGCCGGCGGCGCGTTCGCCGCGCTGCAAGCGGACCTGATCCAGAGCAAGATCGCAAGCGTGCGCGCCGCGCGCGAAGCCGATATCGCCAGGCGCAAGAACGTCGTCACCGGCGTCAGCGAATTCCCGAACCTCAACGAAGCGACGCCTGACGTGGTGGCGCCCGCCCCCGCGCCGATACAGCACGCCAGGGAAGCCATCGCCTTCGAGGCGCTGGCGCCGATCCGCCTCGCCGCTTCCTTCGAGGCGTTGCGCGACCGTTCCGACGCCATCCTGAAACAGACCGGCAAGCGGCCGCAGGTCTTCCTCGCCAATCTCGGCAAGCCATCGGACTTCACTGCACGCGCTACCTTCGCCAAGAGCCTGTTCGAGGCCGGCGGCATCGCCGCGCTGGACAGTGACGGCACCACTGATCCAGCCACGCTGGCGGATGCCTTCAAGGTCTCCGGCGCGCGGCTTGCTTGCCTGTGCTCGTCGGATGCGCTCTATGCCGACCATGCCGCTGTGGCCGCCAAGGCCCTTCAAGCGGCCGGCGCAGCCCATATCTATCTGGCAGGCCGTCCCGGCGAGAAGGAAGCCGAGTTCCGCGCCGTCGGGATCGGCGATTTCGCCTACGCCGGCGGCAATGCGCTGGCGATGCTGACCGCCGCCTATCAATTCATGGAGTGATGCCATGGGCGATAGAGAGCCCGTCCTGACCGGTGGCTGCCAGTGCGGCGCGATCCGCTTTGCGGTCTCCGCACAGCCGGTGCGGATCGGGATCTGTCATTGCCGGATGTGCCAGAAAGCGACCGGTGCGCCGTTCGCTTCGCTCGCGGACATTCCCGAAGAGCACCTCACCTGGACCCGCGGTAAACCGGCGACGTTTCAGTCATCGTCGCTCGCGATGCGCGATTTCTGCGCCGCCTGCGGCACGCCGCTTGCCTATCGCATGATCGGCAGGCCGAGGATCGAGATCACGACCGGCGCCTTCGACCGGCCGCAGGATGTGATCCCGAACAGGCAGTTTGGAACCGAATCCCGGCTCGATTGGGTGATGTCCATCGCCGATCTTCCGGGCGCGACCACATCGGACAATTTTGGAGCGGACAAGACGGCAAAGATCGTCAGTTTCCAGCATCCGGACCACGATTGAGATGGCCAGTGCGACGTCACGGCCCCTTTATGCTAGAGTGATGACACCATGAGCCGCATACCCAATTTCGCAGATGTCGCTTTCGAAGTCGTCGCGCCGGCCGCCGCTGCCGGTGAAGCCAAGCCGTGGCTGACGCCGGAGGAAATTCCGGTCAACGCCAGCTACGGCGAGAGCGACCTCAAAGGCATCGACTTTCTCGACACCTGGCCGGGCATCGCGCCGTTCCTGCGCGGCCCCTACCCGACCATGTATGTCAACCAGCCATGGACGGTGCGGCAATACGCCGGCTTCTCAACGGCGGAAGACTCCAACGCATTTTATCGCCGCAACCTCGCGGCCGGACAGAAGGGCCTGTCGGTGGCGTTCGACCTCGCCACCCATCGCGGCTACGATAGCGATCATCCGCGCGTGTCCGGTGACGTCGGCATGGCGGGCGTCGCGATCGACTCGATCTACGATATGCGCACGCTGTTCGCCGGCATCCCGCTCGACAAGATGAGCGTGTCGATGACCATGAACGGCGCGGTGCTGCCGATCCTGGCGCTGTTCGTGGTCGCCGCCGAGGAACAGGGCGTGCCGCCGGAAAAATTGTCGGGCACCATTCAGAACGACATTCTGAAAGAGTTCATGGTACGCAACACCTACATCTATCCACCGACGCCTTCGATGCGGATCATCTCCGACATCTTCGCCTACACTTCGCAGCGGATGCCGAAGTTCAATTCGATTTCGATTTCCGGCTATCACATGCAGGAAGCCGGCGCGACGCAGGACCTCGAACTGGCCTATACGCTGGCGGATGGCGTCGAATATCTGCGCGCCGGCATCAAGGCCGGGCTCGACGTGGATCGTTTTGCACCACGGCTGTCGTTCTTCTGGGCGATCGGCATGAACTTCTTCATGGAAGTCGCCAAGATGCGCGCGGCGCGGCTGTTGTGGGCCAAGCTGCTGACGCAGTTCAATCCGCAGAATCCGAAGTCGCTGTCGCTACGCACCCATTGCCAGACCTCCGGATGGTCGCTGACCGCGCAGGACGTGTTCAACAACGTGATGCGCACCGCGATCGAGGCGATGGCGGCGACGCAGGGCCACACCCAGTCGCTGCACACCAACGCGCTCGACGAGGCGCTGGCGCTGCCGACCGACTTTTCCGCGCGCATCGCCCGCAACACCCAACTGTTCCTGCAACAGGAAAGCGGCACCTCCCGCATCATCGACCCGTGGGGCGGCTCTTACTACGTCGAGCGGCTGACGCATGATCTCGCCGCCAAGGCTTGGGACCACATTCAGGAAGTGGAAGAACTCGGCGGCATGGCCAAGGCCATCGAGGCCGGCGTGCCGAAGCTGCGCATCGAGGAAGCCTCCGCCAAGACGCAGGCACGCATCGACTCCGGCTATCAATCGGTGATCGGCGTCAACAAGTTCAAGCCGACCAGCGAGGCCGCCATCGACGTGCTGAAGGTGGACAACACAACGGTGCGCCGCTTGCAGATCGACAAGCTGAAGCGGCTGCGCGGCGAGCGCAAGGAAGTCGATGTGGCGGCGGCACTGGCCGCCATCACCAGGAGCGCCGAAACCGGCGAAGGCAACCTGCTGGCGCTGGCCATCGACGCGGCCCGCGCGAAAGCCACCGTCGGCGAAATTTCCGATGCCATGGAGAAGGTGTTCGGCCGCCATCGCGCCGAGATCCGCTCCATCACCGGCGTCTACAAGCGGGAGGTGTCCGCCATGTCGAACCGCGTCGAGAAGGTGCAGGCGTTGATCGACGCGTTCGAAGACGCCGAAGGCCGCCGCCCGCGCATCCTCGTCGCCAAGATCGGTCAGGACGGCCACGATCGCGGCCAGAAGGTGATCGCCTCGGCCTTCGCCGACATCGGTTTCGACGTCGATATCGGGCCGTTGTTCGCCACCGCGGACGAGGCGGCGCGGCAGGCGGTGGAAAACGACGTGCACATTCTCGGCGTGTCGTCGCTCGCCGCCGCGCATCTCACCGCCGTGCCGGAATTGAAGGCCGCGCTGAAGAAGCAGGGCCGCGAGGACATCATGATCATCGTCGGCGGCGTGGTGCCGCCGCAGGATTACGATGCGCTCTACAAGTCCGGCGCCGAAGCCATCTTTCCGCCCGGCACCGTGATCGCCGATGCCGCCGAGGAACTGATCCACAAGCTCAACGCCCGGCTGGGGCATAGCGAGGCGGCGGAGTAATAACGCGAACTCCGGACGCCGCCATTGATGCCACCGTCATGGCCGGGCTTGTCCCGGCCATCCACGTCTTCGTATGATCCGGGAATCCCAGTTGTGGATTGCCGGGACATAGGCGCTCTTTAGAACGCCGTTCTTCGAACGGCTATGCCCGACCATGACGAATAGCGCGATGATCAACCTCACCTCAACTTCAACGAATTCGCCCATCAAACGAATTCTGTTCGGTGGCCTCCTCGCGCTTGCGTGCATCAGCGGCAGCCTCGCCGCGGACCCCAAGCCCGACTTCGCCATTAAAACGAAATACATCGACGCCAGCGTCACCCTTGACGCCGCGGTCCGCGCCGATACGCCGCTCGCGGCCAATCTGCTGGCCGAGGGCAAACGCTGGATGGAAAAGAACCGGGCCGACGCGGCGAAGGAATTCAAGGCCTCGCCGGAGCTGTTTCGCGACGGCCGCACATGGAGCTTCGAACGCAATTACAGCCAAACCTCGAAGGTCGGCGGACGTTATGTCAGCATCGTCCGCATGGACTATGTCTACACGGGCGGCGCGCATCCCAACACCGACATCGATACCATCCTGTGGGACATCGATACGAAGAAGCAGATCAGCGTGCGTCCGTTTTTCAAGGAGACCGTCGATAACGGCCCGACGCTGAAGGCGTTGCGCGCGGCCGCGCTCGCCGCCGTCAAGACTGAGAAGAAGGAGCGCGGCATAGACGATTCCGGCAGCATCGACTGGTACAAGGGCATAGAACCGACGCTGCTCAAGGTCGGCGCGGTATCGCTGGCGCCATCGACCATCGCCGACAAGAGTGCCGGCCTCGACTTTCACTATCCACCCTACGCGGTCGGGCCCTACGCTGAAGGATCGTATACCGTGTTCGTGCCGTGGGAAGCGTTCAAAGCCTATCTCTCGCCGCAGGGGCTCGCGATCTTCGCCGGCAACCAGCCTTCCGACGCGAAGCCGAAACACCAATGAACCGTCCGCTGGTCATTCCCGGCATCGCCGCCGACATCCGCGCCAGCAATCGCGCCGCGCTGGCGCGCGCCATCACGCTGGTGGAAAGCAGGCGCGAGGATCATCAGGCGGCCGCGCGCGAACTGGTGCAGGCACTGTTGCCTGATACCGGCAAGGCCTATCGTGTCGGCATCACCGGCTCGCCCGGCGTCGGCAAATCGACCACCATCGATACGCTCGGCATGTATCTGATCGAGCAAGGCCATCGCGTGGCCGTGCTGGCGGTCGATCCATCGTCGGCGCGCACCGGCGGTTCAATCCTTGGCGACAAAACGCGGATGGCGCGGTTGTCGAACGACGAACGCGCTTTCATCCGTCCCTCGCCGTCCTCCGGCACGCTGGGCGGCGTCGCCGCCAAGACGCGCGAGGCGATGCTGTTGTGCGAGGCGGCGGGCTTCGACGTGGTGCTGGTGGAAACCGTCGGCGTCGGCCAGTCGGAAACCGCGGTCTGCGACATGACCGACATCTTCCTCGCGTTGATGCTGCCGGGCGGCGGTGACGAATTGCAGGGCATCAAGAAGGGCTTGATCGAACTCGCGGACATGATCGCGATCAACAAGGCCGACGGCGACAACATCAAGCGCGCCAACCGCACCGCCGCAGACTATCGCGGTGCGATGAAGATTCTGACGCCGCGCTCGAAGCACTGGTTTCCCCCCGTGCTGACGTATTCGGGCCTCACCGGCGCGGGCGTGCCGGAGTTGTGGCAGAAGATCGTCGAGCACCGCACCGCGATGAATGCATCCGGCGAGTTCGCCGCGCGCCGCAGCGAACAGCAGGTGAAGTGGATGTGGTCGATGTTCGAGGATCGCATGAAGGCGCGCCTACGCTCCGATCCGGCGATCCGCACAAGGGTCAAGCACATCGAAACCGACGTTGCAGCCGGGCGCATCACACCGGCGCTCGCGGCCGAGCAGATCACGGACTTGTTGCGGTAATATTTTCGTCACCCCCGTGCAGGCGGAGACGATTGATCACCAATGAAAGCAGGTCATCTTGAGCAGAAGACCGCTCCGCATTCTCGTCACCGGCTTCGGACCGTTCCCCGGTGCGCCGCGCAATCCGACGCAGGCGCTGGTCGCACAGTTGGCACGGTTGCGCCGCCCCGTGCTCGCCGATGTCGCGGTGATCGGTCACGTGTTTCCGGTATCGTATAGCGCGGTCGATCTTCAATTGCCGCAGTTGCTCGCGCAGCACCGGCCGCACGCACTCCTGATGTTCGGTCTCGCCGCGCGCACGCCGCATCTGCGCATCGAGACGCGGGCACGTAACACGCTCACCACGCGCTGGCCGGATCGCGACGGACGTTACAACACGAACCGCGCCATCCGGCTCGGCGCGGACACGATGGCGTTCGGCCCGCACACTCGCCGGCTGCTGCGCGCGGTGCAGACGAGCGGCGTCGACGCAAAGCTCTCGCGCGATGCCGGGCTATCTGTGCAACTACCTGTGCTGGCGCGCGCTCGAAGCCGCCCAAGACCCCGCCGGCCCTCGCCTCACCGCCTTCATCCATGTGCCGCCGGTCGCCCCCGGCCCCGCAACCGCTGCCGGACTGGCCAAGGCCGGCGAAGCCCTGCTGCTGCAAATGACGGCACTCGCGAAAGTGTCGTCCGCACGCCGCAAATAAGGGCAAGCCGTGGCGGCGTCGACGGTTTTCGGATGGGCTGCCATTCCCGAAGATGGGTTGTGCATCGCAGCATTCGCCCCCATCATGGGACTATAAAGCCTTAAGAGATTCCCTTGACCGACACCAATGCCTCCGCGTGGGTTTCCGCGACCCACCGCCCGATGCGATTCCCTGAATTCGTCGCGATCGTCGCCTCGATCATCGCTCTCAATCCGCTTGCCCTCGACATGATGCTGCCGGCGCTGCCGAACATCGGCGCGAGTTTCGGCATCAGCGACGGCAACTATCTGCAAAGCGTGCTGTCCGTCTTTCTGCTCGGCTTCGGCGTCGGCCAGTTCGTGATGGGGCCGCTGTCGGACCGCTTCGGCCGTCGCCCGGTCCTGCTCGGCGGCATGGTCTTGTACGGGCTGGCAAGCGCGCTCGCATTGTTCACGCGTTCGTTCGAAATGCTGCTGATGGCACGCGCGCTGCAAGGCCTCGGCACCGCCGCCACCCGCGTAATCGCCACGTCCATCGTCCGCGACTGTTACGCCGGACGCCGTATGGCCAGCGTGATGTCGCTGGTGATGATGATCTTCGTCGCGGTGCCGATCATCGCGCCGTCGTTCGGCCAGGCCGTGATGATCGTCGCGCAATGGCGCGGCATCTTCCTCGTTCTGATGGCCTATGGCGTATTGGCGCTGGCATGGAGCGCGCTGCGGCTGCCGGAAACGCTGCCGGTGAGCGGACGCAAGCCGCTGACCGTGCGGCAAGTGCTGGACAGTTTCCGCCAGACGCTCACCAACCGGCAAACCCTCGGTTATGCACTCGCCGCCGGCGGGGTCCAGGGCACGCTGTTCGGCTACGTGTTTACGTCGGAACAAGTGTTCACCGGGATCTATCATCTCGGTCACTATTTCCCGCTCGCGTTCGCGACTATCGCGATCGGCATCGCCCTAGCCGGTTTTCTGAACTCGCGCCTCGTCATCCGGCTCGGCATGCGGGTGATCTCGCATACCGCGCTGGTGATCTTCGCGCTGGTCGCCGCGCTGATGTTGATCGCCGCCGCGACCCACATGCTGCCGCTGCCGCTCTACATGGTGCTTTCGGCAGTCGCGCTGTTCACCTTCGGCCTGATGATGTCGAATTTCACGGCGCTCGCGATGGAGCCGCAGGGCCACATCGCCGGAACCGCGTCGTCGCTCTACGGTTCGATTACCACGCTGATCGGCATCGGCGTCGGCATCACGCTGGGCCAGCTTTATGACGGCACGCTGCTGCCGTTTGCCATCGGCTCGCTGATCTGCACGCTGGCGTCAGTGGCCATCGTACTGGTCACCGAGCGCGGTCGCATGTTCACGCCAAGCCCGCAGGCGCATTGATCGGCACGCATTAACCCTACCCGCAGGATTGCGCGCGGCTCGCCGGTTGTTGAGCCGCGTGCCTTCATGTTTTGGCGTTATCTGGTCGAGTATCGGCACCAACGCCGACCGGAGTTGCGCGCATGACCATCAGCCGCCGTGACGTGATCGGGATCGCCGCGACAGCCCTCGCGGCCGGAGCGACGCCCGCGCTGGCACAGCGCGCATCGAAAGCCGCGCCGCTGACGTCCGTGCTCGGCCTCGACGCCACCCACTATGGCGTACGGCCGGGCAGTCCCGACGATCAGACCCGTGTGCTGCAACGCGCGCTTGATGAGGCAGCTCGTGCTAGGGCACCGCTCGCGGTGCCGCCGGGGGTCTATCGCACCGGCGCGCTCAATCTTTCCAATGGTGCGCAACTCGTCGGCGTGCGCGGCGCGACACGGCTGATCTTTACCGGCGGCGGCCCCTCGCTGCTGACGGCGGCGGGTGCCAACAGCATCGGCCTGCGCGATATCACTTTCGATGGCGGCGGCATCGCGCTGCCGCAACGCCGCGGTCTGATCCATTGCGGCGCGGGGCGCGACGTGCGTATCGTCGATTGCGAGATCCTGCGCAGCGGCGGCAACGGCATCTGGTTCGAGACTATCGCCGGTGAAGTGCGCGGCAATGTCATCCGGCACATCGCCACCACCGCCGTCGTCTCCTTCGATGCGCAGGGCCTGCTGGTGGCGCAAAACACCATTGCCGATACCAACGACAACGGCATCGAAATCCTGCGCACCGCTGTCGGCGACGATGGCACGCAGGTGATCGACAACCGCATCGAGGATATCAAGGCCGGGCCCGGCGGCTCGGGCCAGCACGGCAACGGCATCAATGCGTTTCGCGCCGGCAATGTCATCGTGCGCGGCAACCGCATCCGCAATTGCGATTACTCGGCGGTACGCGGCAACTCGGCGTCGAACATCCAGATCACCGGCAACAGCGTCAGCGACGTGCGCGAGGTGGCGCTGTATTCCGAGTTCGCTTTCGAGGGAGCGATCATCGCCAATAACACCGTGGACCGCGCGGCGGTTGGCGTCTCGGTGGCGAACTTCAACGAGGGTGGTCGCATCGCCGTCGTGCAAGGCAACATCATCCGCAACCTGCTGCCGAAGCGGCCCATCGCCACCGCGCCGGAGGACGATGCCGGCATCGGCATCTACATCGAGGCCGACAGCGCGGTGTCAGGCAACGTCATCGAGAATGCACCGGCGTTCGGCATCGTGGCAGGCTGGGGCAAGTATTTGCGCGACGTTGCCATCACCGGCAACGTCATCCGCAAGGCCTTCATCGGCATCGGCGTCTCGGTCGCGGATGGCGCGGGTACGGCGCGGGTCGACGGCAACATGATCTCGGATGCGCCGCGCGGCGCGGTGGTCGGCCTCGATCACGCCAAGCCGGTGACGCCGGATCTCACGCGCGACGGTGCCGCGCGATTCAAACAGATCGCGCTCGGCGCCAATACGGTGCGATAGGCTCAACTCCGGACGGCCGCACTACAGTGCGTTGCGCAGCAGCGGATAGCGTTCCTGCATGGTCGCGACATCGAGGCCAGCCTCGCGCCCCGACAGCGGCAATGCATCAAAGGCGTCAGGCCTATCCGCGCCGTCCGGAACCACGGGCGGACTTGGAACGGCAGCGGTCAACACCGCGCAATCGCCACGCTTGACGATATCACGCTGCGCCAGCGGCACCGCCTCCTGCCCCAGCCAGCCGAAATCGATCGGCTGATTGTCCAGCGCGGCTTCGCGGGAGGCCAGTAAACGCCAGGTGTCGACGGCGGCCCTGGCTTCCCTGATATTGTCGAGAAAGTCCGGTTCGGTGTGGAAGCGGCGCCAGCGTCCGCTTTCCCGCAGATCGATGAGATAGTCGAGCCTCTGCTCGGCGAGGGCGCACCAGCGCTCGATAATTGCGCGGCCGCGGTCAACATCGGTTCGTTGTGCCATGAAAAAGTCCGCAAGGAGGAAAACGGACGCGGACGCAACGCGACGAATCACTATGTAGGAACACTGATATACTGTGGAAAACTCCGGGGATGTCCAGCCTGATGCGCACGCAAATACCGTAGGTCCCTTTTTCTCCGGCAATCGGCGTCAACCGTGCGTCGCGCATGGCTGGCGCGACGACGCGAAACGGTGTCTACGGCTTGCCGAAAATAAGCGACCCGCCCGGGGGGACAACCGGGCGGGTCAAGCCATACGGGCGCAGGGGTGGATGGGCGCTCGCGCCGGATACGGCCTTTGGTGGGGATGTTGCGCTCCCACAGTCATAGGTCACGGCAACTCCGGGAAACGTTCAAACGCATCGGCTTTTTTTGAGAGTGGAACGCGTCGTTGAGTCTGCGGCGCAATTCAGCACTGTACCGGCGAGCGACTTTCGCGGAGCGGTCGGCCGTCAGGGCACCGCGGTCGCTTCCGCGACGATCCGCTCCTTGCGCAGCGCCGCAAGGATCACGTTGAGA
>JBARXT010000138.1:0-5758 GCA_049647485.1 Xanthobacteraceae bacterium | reverse complement strand
CTCGACGCGGATCTCCGCAAGGATGCCAAAGCGTCATGAGTACCGACGACATCGAGGCCAGCAAAGCGCCGTTGATGGATCACCTGATCGAGCTGCGCGGGCGGCTGATCAAGGCGTTGCTGGCGTTCGGCGTTGCGTTCATCCTGTGTTTCATATTCGCCAAGCAGATCTACAACGTGCTGGTTTGGCCGTTCGTCTGGGTGGCGGGGCCGGAGAACTCCAAGTTCATCTACACGGCGCTGCTGGAATACTTCATCACGCAGTTGAAGCTGGCGATGTTCGGCGCGGGCTTCATCTCGTTCCCGATCGTCGCCACGCAGATCTACAAGTTCGTCGCGCCCGGCCTCTACAAGCACGAGCGCAACGCCTTCCTGCCATATCTGGTGGCGACGCCGTTCTTCTTCGTGCTGGGTTCGCTGGTGGTGTATTTCCTGGTGCTGCCGATGCTGATCCGGTTTTCACTGGGGATGCAGCAGGCGCCCGGCGCCGAGACGGCGCAGATCGCGCTGTTGCCCAAGGTCGGCGAATACCTGTCGCTGATGATGTCGCTGATCTTTGCGTTCGGCGTCGCCTTCCAGCTTCCGGTGATCTTGACGCTGCTCGGCCGCATCGGCGTTCTCACGTCGAAGACCTTGCGCGAGAAGCGGCGCTATTTCATCGTCGGCGCCTTCGTGCTCGCCGCGGTGCTGACGCCGCCGGATGTCATCAGTCAGATGTCGCTGGCGATCCCGCTGCTGCTGCTCTACGAGGGCTCGATCATCGCGGTGAAGGTCGTCGAGAAGAAGGCCGCCAAACAGAAGGCCGGGACATCGACGGACGCAACGCCGCCCGCTGAAAGCACGCCCGCGGAGTAGAGAGTCGGTCCGAATGACGACCTCAGTCGTCATGGCCGGATTTATTCCGGCCATCCACGTCTCGTCATGGCATGGGAAACGACGTGGATGCCCGGGACAATCCCGGGCATGATGAGAGGATGTGCCAGCTTCTGCCGGACATGCGCCGTTTGAGGTTTTCAAATCGTCCCGTCCGGGCTACTTGAAGCTCGCTCCGTTGACGAACTACGCTGCGGTAGTCAAGCCGCCGCCGATTCCCCAGGACCAGACCTCCATGCACGACATCAAAGCGATTCGCGACAACCCGCAGGCATTTGACGCCGCCCTGAAACGGCGGGGGCTCGGCGCGCTGTCGGACAGGTTGCTGGCAGTCGACGAGACGCGGCGCGCGGCGATCCATGCGTTCGAGCAGGCGCAGGCGCGACGCAACGCGGCATCGAAGGAGATCGGCGAGGCCAAGAAGGCGAAGGACGAGGCGCGCGCGTCGGCGCTGATGGCCGAGGTCGCGGACCTGAAAGTCGTGATGCCGCAACTTGAAGACAAGGCGAAGGCCGCCGACAGGGAATTGCAGGACGCGCTGGCCGAAATTCCCAATCTTCCGCTCGACGAAGTGCCGACCGGTAAGGACGAGCACGACAACGTCGAGCATCATCGCTATGGCGAGAAGCGCGCTTACGCGTTCACCCCGAAGCCGCACTACGACCTCGGCGAGGCGCTCGGGCAGATGGATTTCAACGCGGCGGCAAAACTCTCCGGTGCGCGCTTCGTGGTGCTGAAGAAGGGGCTGGCGCGACTGGAGCGCGCCATCGGCCAGTTCTTCCTCGATGTGCACACCGGCGAGCACGGCTACACCGAGGTCAATCCGCCGCTGCTGGTGAAAGACGATGCGATGTTCGGCACCGCGCAACTGCCGAAGTTTCGCGAGGATCAATTCGCCGCAGGCTCGCTGTCGGAAGACAGCAAGGGGTTCTGGCTGATCCCCACCGCCGAGGTGCCGCTGACCAATTTGGTGCGCGAGTCCATCCTCGACGAAAAAGAACTGCCGATGCGTCTCACGGCGCTGACGCATTGCTTCCGTGCGGAAGCAGGCGCAGCGGGGCGCGACACGCGCGGCATGATCCGCCAGCACCAGTTCACCAAGGTCGAACTGGTGTCGATCACCACGCCCGAGGAGTCGAAGAACGAGCATGAGCGCATGCTGGCCTGCGCCGAGGAAGTGCTGCGCCGGCTCGGCCTGCATTATCGCGTGGTGACCTTGTGCACCGGCGACATGGGCTTCGCATCACAAAAGACCTACGACATCGAGGTATGGATGCCGGGCCAAGGTGAGGGTGGCGCCTATCGCGAAATCTCATCGTGTTCGATGTGCGGCGACTTTCAGGCGCGGCGCATGGATGCGCGTTATCGCGCAAGCGACAACAAACCGCGTTTCGTGCACACGCTGAACGGCTCGGGCACGGCGGTCGGCCGCGCGCTGATCGCGGTGATCGAGAATTATCAGCAGGCGGACGGCTCCATCGCGGTGCCGGACGTGTTGCTGCCGTACATGGGCGGGATGAAAGTAATCGAGCGGGCGGGGTGAAATCGTCGAGCGCGACGCTGAACCCAATGAATGCGTCATCGCCGGGCTTGACCCGGCGATCCATCCCTTTCCAAGAGGATGGATGCGCGGATCAAGTCCGCGCATGACGAATGTGAACGAGACGAGGCCGCGCTACCCATCGACGTTTGATGGGGTGACACGAATGAAGACGTGGATGGCCGGGACAAGCCCGGCCATGACGAAAAGAGATAAGGCCAAGAAATGCAGATTCTTTGCACCAATGACGACGGCATACATGCGCCGGGCCTGCAGATCGTCGAGCAGATCGCGAAGGCACTGTCCGACGATGTCTGGATCGTCGCGCCCGAACTCGATCAGTCCGGCGTGTCGCATTCGCTATCGCTGAACGATCCGCTGCGGCTGCGCGAAGTCGGCGAGCGGCGCTTTGCCGTGCGCGGGACGCCGACCGACTGCGTCATCATGGGCGCGCGCCACATTCTCAAGGACAAGCAGCCGGACCTCGTGCTGTCCGGCGTCAACAAGGGTCGCAACGTCGCGGAAGACGTGGTTTATTCCGGCACCATCGCCGGCGCGCTGGAAGGCACCATCCTCGGCCTGCCGTCGTTCGCGCTGTCGCAGGAGTTCTCGTTCGAGACGCGCAGCAATCCGACCTGGGAAACCGGCATCGAATACGGCCCGCGCATCATCCGCAAGGTGATGGATGCCGGCGTGCCGAAGAACACCGTCATTAACATCAACTTCCCGGCTTGTGCCCCGAAAGACGTCGCGGGCGTGCAGGTGACGCGGCAGGGCAAGCGCAATCTCGGCTTCCTGAAGGTGGATCAGCGTCACGACGGGCGCGGCAATCCGTATTTCTGGATTGGCTTCGAGCGCGCGGCGATGATGGATACGCCGGACGCCGGCACCGATCTCGCCGCACTCGCCGCGAATTACATCTCGGTGACGCCGCTGCGGCTCAACCGCACCGACGAGGCGTTTTCCGAAACGCTGGCGGCGACGCTGAAGTAGCGACAGCGCGAGCCGTCATCCTGAGGTGTGAGGCGTTCTTGCGCTGAACCTCGAAGGGTGGCGGCGCATCCTTCAAGGCTCGCCGCTTGGCGGCTAGCACCTCAGGATGACGTCGCCGCGCAAATCTCGATCCCTGATGCGATCAGGCCGCGGGCCTTTTCAGCGCATCCTCGATCATGCGCGCCAGTGTTTCCATCTGGAACGGCTTCTGCAATGCGGGGCGACCGCGAAATTCTTCCGGCATGCCTTGCGTGCCGTAGCCGGTGGCGAAAATGAACGGGCAGTTGCGCGCGGCGATGGCGCGGGCCACCGGCGTCACCACCTTGCCGTTGACGTTGACGTCGAGCAGCGCGATGTCGAAATCGACGGTTTCGATCAGTCGCAGGGCTTCGTCCACGTCTCCGGCTTCGCCGGCAATGTGGTAGCCGAGATCGACCAGCATTTCCGCGACCATCATCCGGATCATGGTCTCGTCTTCAACGAGAAAGACCGAACCGCCCGGTGGCCTCGACGCAGTCATGGGGGAAACCCTTTAATCATTGTGGTGAGAAAGTCGCAAATAACGAAACCAAAAGCAACACGATGACGCGCTCAGCCACGACGGCTTTGTGCTGCGGTGCGTCTACGCGCGGGGCCGCATCAAGCGGCAACCAGCGCCGGGCGCAGAAATTCTATAAACTTGTCCGCGATATGGTCGCGCACGATCAGGCGCGGCGGTGGACATCGATACGGCATCGCCGTCGCTCCGGTTAGATGAGTTCTGCGAGGCGTTATGTTACCTGCCGAGAATCCGCCGGAGAAGATGCTGTTCCAGCTCAGCCTGCGCCGTCGCGGTATCAGCGATCAGGCGGTGCTGCGGGCGATGGAGGAGGTGCCCCGCGATGTCTTCGTCAATCCGGCGGATCGCGACGCGGCCTGGCGCGACACCGCGCTCGGCATAGCTTGCGGGCAGACCCTCAGCCAGCCGTTCGTCGTCGCCTACATGACCGAGCAGTTGCAACTGCGGCGCGATCATCGCGTGCTCGAGATCGGCACGGGCTCGGGTTATCAGGCGGCGGTGCTGGCGCGGCTGTGCGCCCATGTGGTCAGCGTCGAGCGCTACCGCACGCTGGCTGACAGCGCGCGCAAGCGGCTGGCGCAACTTCATTGCGACAATGTCGAGGTGATGCTGGCGGACGGCCTCGCGCTGCCGGCCGAGGTCGGCGCGTTCGATCGGATCATCGTCACTGCGGCATTGCCTGACATTCCGGCGTCGTTGACGGAGCGGTTGCGGCCGGACGGCATCATGGTGGCGCCGGTCGGCCCGCCGCACGGACGGCAGACCCTGGTGCGCATCACACCGTCCGCGGATGGCTTCGATCGCCGCGAATTGTTCGACGTGCGTTTCGTGCCGGCGCTGCCGGGCCTTGCGCGCGAAATGTAGCGGCAGTCTGTCGAAACAGTGAAATGGTGAATCAAATTTGGCGGACTTAAAGCCTTGTTTACTGCCCCCGTGTTTACTCAAATTCCTAGTCGTGTTGCGTATGAGTGAGTAACCATGTCCCGGGTAGTCGAGTTGCTTTGCTCCCGCCGAGTTCCGCAGGTGGCGGTACTGGCGGTGATGTCGATCGGTGTCGCTGGTTGCAGCGCCGATATGTCCACGCGATTTGCGGACAATCCCTTCCACTCCCGTAGCGAGACGACCGGTTCGGTCCGCGGCGCGCCTCACGCGTCGCCGACGCCGCGTGTGGAGCGGCAGGAACTGCCGCAGTATTCCCGGCCGCAGCCGTCGCAACAGCAATATTCTTCATCATCCCTGCCGCCGCCGGTGTCCGCGCCGCAGAGCTATCCGAGCTATCCGGCCGCGTCCGGCACCTCGGGCGGCGGACGCGGCATGAGTTCCTACGATCCGCCGGCGCGCCCGCGCATCGAATCCACCGGAACGGTGGCGCAGCGTTCGGTCGCCGCCGCACCGGCGCATCATGCCTCACCGGCGTCCTCGCACGGCAACGGCACCACTATCATCGTCGGCACCAGCGATACGCTGGAAGGCCTGTCGCGACGCTACAACGTGTCGTCGGCTGAGATACTGCGCGCCAACGGTTACAAGGGACCGCGCGCGCTGCGTCCCGGCCAGCAGTTGATCATTCCGTCGCGGCAGACCGCGCATGCACAGCCGGCGCCCGTGGCCACGCCGAAGGTGGTCGCGGCTGCTCCGGCACCCGCCGCCGCGGGTACGCATTACGTCAATCGCGGCGATACGCTGATGAGCATCTCTCGCCGCAACCACATCTCGGTCGCTGAACTGGCGCGCGCCAATCACATGTCGCCGACCGCGCAACTCAAGATCGGCAGCAAGATCGTGGTGCCGGGC
>JBARXT010000137.1:0-17795 GCA_049647485.1 Xanthobacteraceae bacterium | reverse complement strand
ATGTTGAAGACCGCGAGCGGGATCAACAGCAGCGGAAAACCGATCCTGGACATCGGCAAGACTTTCTTTTGCGCAGGACACTCGGAATCAGCACGGCGCATCGATGCGCCGTCCTGTACGCCAATTCTTTACGCTAGTGGTCCGATTCTAACATTTGCATCCCGTTGCAGCAGGCACATTTGCAAATGTTAGAATCAAAGGACCACTAGCAATTATAAATTTCTAGTGGAGTTTTGAATTTGACATTCGCCCGCCGGACCAACTGCAAGCGGGGAGCGAATGTCAAATTCACTCCCCTAGTCTTTGAGTTGGCGCGAATTCGGGCGGCCGCAAGCCCCCGAATTCCACCCGATCGCACGCCGGCGTGACATTGGCGCCGGTGGCGCACCATGCCCGCGATTGCGCGGAAGACCCCCCGCTCAGGAGTCTTTCTTGACCTTCAGAATCTGGCGGCCCTTGTACATCCCCGTCTTGAGATCGACGTGATGGGGGCGGCGCAGTTCACCCGAGTCCTTGTCTTCGACATAGGTCGGGGTCTTGATCGCATCGGCCGAGCGGCGCATGCCGCGCCGCGATGGCGATGTTTTTCTTCTCGGAACGGCCATAACGAAAGTCCTTGCAAACTGCAGCCGGGGGCGTCGCCCGATCGAGGCGGCCCGGCGCTTCGCGGATGCGAAAAGGGCGATTAAGGCCGCGCTTATAACCGAAGGCCGGGCTCAAGGCTAGGGGGTGCCTTGGGTGGGTGACTTGGGGTCAAATTTTCTCCGACGCCCGATTATTTGACGGCCCTTTGCGTGCCAGCGACGCCAAAATAAGCTTAGAGATCGCGTTTCTGACCGCGGCAGCCGGACATGTCCACGCTGCGCGCCCGTACCATATAGGTTCCGGACAGTCGGCGCATTCCCGGCCCCGGCTTGCGCGCGCTGCGCCTGTGCGGATTGGGCAGCATCGCCGCCAGCAAAGCGGCCTCTCGCGGCGACAGCTTGGCGGCGGAGCGGCCGAACGCATAATTTGCGCCGGCATCGACGCCAAATTGTCCGTTGGGGCCCCATTCGGCGATGTTCAGGTAAAGTTCCAGCACCCGCTCCTTGGGTAGGATCAGGTCGATCCATAATGCCAACGGGAACTCGAGCCCCTTGCGCACGTAACTGCGGCCGGACCAGAGGAACAGGTTCTTCGCGACCTGCTGGGTGATGGTCGAGCCGCCACGGCCGATATCGCCATCCTCGGCATCGGCCAGCACATCGCGCACGGCGTCCCAATCGACGCCGCGATGGCTGCAAAACCGGGCGTCCTCGGAGGCGATCACTGTCCGGGGCAGGACCGGAGCAACGTTCTTGAAGTCGATCCACTGCCGCGTCACCGGCGCGCCGGTCATCCAGCGCCACAGCATCAGGGTCGAAACCGGGTGACCGCCGGCATAGAGCGGCGTCAGCACGTAGGGCGCCACCAGCAGCAACAGGATCAGAACAAGCGCGAAACGGACGAATTTCCGCATCAGACCCGTTCATCCGCGGAATCGAAGTGGACGACAGCGGACAAAACCTGTCTCTCCCGAGAGTTAACTGAGATGGCGTGCGGGCGGCTGCACCGCCACGGACGGAATTGACGAAGCGAGAGCGTTGCTATCAATGTCCGCAGCTAGCGTCCCGATTCCGAAGTTCTCTGTCCCTCGCGGCGCCTCCGTGCGAACTTCGGAATCGACAGGACACTAGCAAGTTTATGGTTCTATGTGGCTTTTCGTTCAGAAGTTCGCTTGAGGACTCGCGGAGACGATGAAGCGAACTTCTGAACCGCCACAATAGATTATCTGGAGCCATTCTGAATGACCACCGCTACTTCCCCGCAGGATTTCGCCCAGCGGCTCGACGCCACCGCGGCCGATACCGAAGCGCTGCTCGGCCAATTGCTGTCCGATAGCTTGCTGCCGGACGAGATCGCGCGGCCGCGCCGGGTGATGGAGGCGATGCGCTATTCGACGCTGGGCGGCGGCAAGCGCCTGCGGCCGTTTCTGGTGGTGGAAAGCTCAGCCGTGTTCGGCGTGCCGCGCGCCTCGGCGCTCTTGGCCGGCGCCGCGCTGGAATGCATCCACTGCTATTCGCTGATTCACGACGACTTGCCGGCGATGGACAACAGCGAATTGCGCCGCGGCCGCCCGACGCTGCACAAGCAATATGACGACGCCACCGCCATCCTCGCCGGCGACGCGCTCCTGACACTGGCCTTCGACATCATCAGCCGCGATGAGCTTCACAGCGATCCGACGGTGCGTCTGTTGCTGACGCGGGCGCTGGCGCGCGCCTCCGGCATCGGCGGCATGGTTGGCGGCCAGATGCTCGACCTCGCCGGCGAAGGCCGCTTCGGCGACCGCGAACCGGTGGACGTCGCACGGCTGCAGCAGATGAAGACCGGCGCCCTGCTCCGCTATGGCTGCATCGCCGGCGCCATTCTCGGGCAAGCCTCGCAGAAGGATTATCAGGCGCTCGACGACTACGGCCGCGCGCTCGGCGAGGCCTTCCAGATCGCCGACGATCTGCTCGACGTCGAGGGCGATGCCGCAGCGCTCGGCAAGCAGACCGGACAGGACGCGGCCCTTGGCAAGACCACGTTCGTGACCCAGCTCGGCGTCGACGGCGCCAAGCAACGCGTGCGCGATCTCATTGCCAGAGCCGACGATGCGCTGGCGCCGTTCGGCGCGCGTGGCGACGTGCTCCGCGCCACCGCGCGGTTCGTTGCAGAACGCAAGAACTAACGGGTTACGCGATGCGCGGAACTTCCGAACAGGATCCGCGCATCGTCCGTTTCAATCGCCTGCCGCGCGTACTTCGCATTTTCTATGCGCGCCCGCGCACCTTCGTCTCCATTGCACTCGGCATTCTGGCATTTTTCCTGCTGCCCGAATCGTTGCGGCTGGTCAGCCGGCTGCTGATCGGCTGGGATGTCTTCGTCGCGTGCTATCTGCTGCTGACTTACGCGATGATCCTGCGCGAGGGTGTGAAGCACGTCCGACGCTACGCCATCATGCAGGACGACGGCCGCTTCCTGATCCTGATGGTCACCGCGCTCGGTGCCTTCGCCAGCCTCGCCGGTATTCTCTCCGAACTGGGCGCAACGCATCGCGGCGCTTTCGAACTGACGCTGGTGACCACGACCATCGCGCTCTCCTGGGCCACGGTTCACACCACCTTCGCGCTGCATTACGCCCACGAATACTATCGTACGACCAGGCCCGGCGGATTGGCCTTTCCGGGCAACGATACAGACAGACCCGATCCCGACTACTGGGATTTCGTCTACTTTGCGTTCGTGATCGGCATGACATCACAGGTCTCCGACGTCGGCATCACCGACAAGATCATCCGTCGCACCGCTACCGTTCACGGCATCATCTCGTTCATCTTCAATACCACGCTGCTGGCGCTGATGATCAATATCGCTGCAAGTGCCCTCTGAGCGAAACAGTCGCCCGGCAGGCACCCCGCATCGTCACAATGGCAGCCCCATATCCCGCAGCATTCGCAGCAACTGCGTAAAATAATGTCCGTCATACATGGAGGCATCGATGCCGTAGAAGATGGCCGCGACGATCAATATGGTCAGTATCAGGCGCATGATTTTTGCCCATTGGCTCGAACCATCAAAACCCAATAAGCTGCAATTTCTCACTTGGTTCCCGAAAACACCGGTTCGGACGGAATCCGAGCCAGGATTGCGGGCCTGGATTGAACGTGTTTCTTCACGCAAGCCATCTCGACTTCGCTCGGAAACACCATAGGGAGGCGAACTTGACCTACGACCGCTCCACCGTCGAAGCCGTGGTTCAGCACTATTTCGATGGGCTCTACGAAGGTAATGCCGATACCCTCGACGCCATCTTCCATCCCACCGCCGACCTGCGTTGGGTCGAGAAGGGCGACCTGAAAATCCTGACGGTGCCAGACTGGCTTGGATGGGTACGCAAGCGGCCTTCCGCCAAGGCCGAGGGCAAGCCGCGGGACGACTTCATCGTCACCATCGATCGCTCTGACGAGAAGACCGCTTTCATCAAGGTCAAATGCCAGTTGCCGCCGCGCTACTTCACGGATTATCTGGTGGCCATGAAGCTCGCCGATGGCTGGCGCATCGTGTCGAAATCCTATCGTTATGATCTCGTCGAGTAGACCTCTCCTGACGGCCAGGATCGAACACGGCTTTGCTGGTCTTGAATAGTGAGTGCCCGGATCATGTCCGGGCACGACAGTCGTTTATTTCATCTGCATTGATCCACCCGACATCGACGTGCATCCCGCATGATCGCCACCTTTCTCACCTTCCTGCTGATCCTGACCGTTCTGGCGGCGTCCGCGACGCTGGCGCGCAAGCTCACCATTGCGCCGGCCATCGTGTTCCTGATGGTCGGCATCGTCATCGCCTTCCTGCCCGGCTTTCCGCGCATCGAAATGCAGCCGGAGGGCGTGCTGCTGCTGGTGCTGCCGCCGCTGATCTATTCCGCCGGCGTTTCGATGAGCTGGCGCGAATTCAAGCACAACCTGCAACCGATCACCCTGCTCGCCTTCGGCTGCGTCATCTTCACCACGGTGCTGGTAGCCGCCGCCGCGCACTGGCTGCTGGGAATGCCGTGGGGCGTCGGCTTCGTGCTCGGCGCTATCGTCTCACCGCCGGACGTGGTGGCGCCGCTTGCCATCGCCAGACGCCTGAAGCTGCCGCACCGCATCCTCGTCATTCTCGAGGGCGAGGGATTGGCGAACGACGCCACGGCACTGATCCTCTACCGCTTCGCGCTGCTGGCGGTCAGCACCGGAGCCTTCTCGCTGCCGATCGCCACCGAAACGTTCTTCGCAATCCTGTTCGGCGAGATCGTATTCGGCGTGGTCGTCGGCTGGCTCAGTCTGCGGCTGCGCAAATGGGCGCACGATCCGCGCGTCGAGATCGCGCTGGCGCTGCTGACGCCCTATCTCGCCTTCTGGGTGCCGGAGCATCTCGGCGGCTCGGGGGTGCTCGCCACCGTCGCCGCCGGACTCTATGTCAGCTGGAACGGCCCGTTGCTGATCCCGTCCGCGACCCGCCTGCAAGGCATCTTCTTCTGGGACTTCGTGATCTGGCTGATCGAGGGCGTGCTGTTTCTCACCATCGGCTTCCAGTTGCGGCTGCTGCTGGAGAAATCTCACGCCCTGCCGATGACCGAGATCGTCGCGGCAATCGCGATCACATCCGTCATCGTGATCGTCGCGCGGTTTCTCTGGGTGTTTCCGGGCACCTATCTGCAAACGATGCTGATGCGGCGGCGGCAGCCGGCAACGCCGCGACCGCCGTGGCGCGAAATCGTCGTGATCGGCTTCACCGGGATACGCGGCGTGGTGTCGCTCGCGGTGGCCCTGGCGCTGCCGTTGACGCTGCCCAACGGCGATGCATTTCCCTATCGCGACCTGATCCTGTTCGTCGCCTTCGGCGTGATCTTCGTGACGCTGGTGGGAATCGGATTGACCTTGCCGCTGGTGGTGAAGGGGCTCGGCCTGTCGCGCCATGGTCTTGCCGAAGCCGTTGCCGAGCGCGAGGCCGAGATCGCGGCAAGGCGCGAGATCATCGGATCGGCGCGCGGCGAACTCGACCGCATTATCAAGGATCGCAACCTGCCGGAAAGCCTTGCGCGTTTCCTCGAAGCGCGGCACGAGACGCGAATGCGCGCGCTACCGGACCCGCCGGCAGAAGTCGGGCAACCGACGCCGGCCACCCGCGGCGCGGGCCTCGTACGCGAGATCATCACCATCGAGCGCACCTTGCTGCACAGGCTGCTGCGTGACGGCAAGATCACCGACGAAACGCGGCGACGCATCGAGCGCGATCTCGATCTTGAGGAAGCTGCCGTCGACAACCGGGAAAAGAACTCGCCGCTCTGAGAAAAGGAAAGGCGGAACGCTCTTTACTCGTCATGCCCGGCTTTATGCCGGGCATCCACGTCTTGAAAACATACATCGGGGCAAAGACGTGGATGGCCGGGACCATAGGCGAGCGAAGCGACGCCGTTCTTCTAACGGCTACAGGCGAGCGGAAGCGACGCCGTTCTTCGAACGGCTAAGTCCGGCCATGACGACGGAAAGTCAGCGTGGTCGCGACTGAAGTTATTCCGCCGCCGTGACCTCGGGCGTCTTCGCGCCGTTGCCGTAGCGCTGATCGATATAGTCGATCACCAGCGCCTTGAAATCAGCGGCGATGGTCGGGCCGCGCAGCGTGCGGAATTTCTTGCCGTCGACGAACACCGGCGCGGACGGCGCCTCACCCGTGCCCGGCAGCGAGATGCCGATATCGGCATGCTTGGATTCGCCGGGGCCGTTGACGATGCAGCCCATCACCGCGACGTTGAGCGCCTCGACACCGGGATAGCGCGTCTTCCACGCCGGCATTTCGTCGCGGATGAAATCCTGGATGCTGCGCGCCAGTTCCTGGAACGTGGTCGAGGTGGTGCGGCCGCAGCCGGGGCACGCCGCGACCAGCGGCACGAACGTGCGAAAGCCCATGGTCTGCAGCAATTCCTGCGCGACCTGGACCTCGCGGGTGCGGTCACCGCCGGGCTCCGGCGTCAGCGAAATGCGGATGGTGTCGCCTATGCCCTGCTGCAGCAGGATGCCGAGCGCGGCCGACGAGGCGACAATCCCCTTCGAGCCCATACCGGCTTCGGTGAGGCCAAGGTGGATGGCGTAATCGGAACGCGACGCGAGATCCTGATAGACCGCGATCAGATCCTGCACCGCCGACACCTTGGCCGACAGGATGATGCGATTCTTCGGCAAGCCGATCTCCATGGCGCGCTCGGCCGACGAGAGCGCCGATTGCACCATCGCCTCGCGCATCACCGCGCGGGCATCGCGCGGGTTCGGCAGCTTGGCATTCTCCTCCATCAGGTGCGTCAGCAGTTCCTGATCGAGCGAACCCCAGTTGGCGCCGATGCGCACCGGCTTGCCATACTTGATGGCGAATTCGACGATGTCCGAGAACTGCTTGTCGCGCTTGTCCTTGAACCCGACATTGCCCGGATTGATGCGGTACTTGTCGAGCGCCTCGGCGCAGGCCGGATGGTCAGCCAAAAGCTTGTGGCCGATGTAATGGAAGTCGCCGACCAGCGGCACGTTCACGCCGCGCTTGCGCAGGCCGTCACGGATGTGGGGAACAGCGGCCGCCGCCTCGTCGCGGTCGACGGTGATGCGCACCAGTTCGGACCCGGCCCGCGCCAGCGCCGCCACCTGCTCGACGGTGCCCGCCACATCGGCGGTGTCGGTGTTGGTCATCGACTGCACGACGATCGGCGCGCCACCACCGACGGCAACCTGGCCAACCTTGACCTGGGTGGTCTTGTGCCGCGGCTGAGGGCCAGCGACGTCGATCTGGGACGGCTTTTCGGGCTTGTTCATGATGTCTCGAATATCAGGTTTTGGGCGGTTTCAGCAATGGATCAGTCGTATGAGGCGCGGGCCGGTTCACCAGATACAGTCCCACGGTGACCAGAACCGCCGCGGCGCCAAAGGCAGCCGTCAGCGGCTCGTCGAGGATGAAATAGCCCGCCGCGACGCCAAATAAAGGGGTTACGAAGGTAAATGCCGACAATTTGCTCGCCGAGTACGTCTTAATCATCCCGAACCAGAGCAGGAATGTGGCCCCGACAACCCAGACCGCCTGATAAAGCATCAAAAGGGTTGCCGATGTTCCCGGGAACTGGCTCATGGATTCGCCGCTGGCCAGCGCCGCCAACCCCAAAATCGGCACCGAGACCACGAGTTGATAGGCCAACCCCTTCTCCGCCGGCGCTACCCGCAATCGACTTGCCTTGACGATCAGCGTCGTGGCGGCCCACAGGCTCCCGGCCGCAATCATGAAGGCGTCGCCCAGCAGCACCTTGGCGTCCACATTCGGCTGCGGCACGCCGATCGCCACCGCGACTCCCACGAAGGACAACCCCAGCCCGGCCCACTGCAGCCGGCTCAGGCGCTCGCCCAGATAGCGGTACGATCCGAACGCGACGAAAAACGGCGCAGTGTAAAGAAAGACCGAGGCGCGGGACGCCGTGGTCCATAACAGCCCGCTATACAAGAAGATGAATTCGATGCCGAACAGGGTTCCCGCCCACAAGCCGGCGCGCAAGGTGCCATCCCGCGTCGTCAATTTCACGCCACGCACCAGAGCCACGAGCAGGATGACGGCCAATCCGCCCAGCGACCGCAGCAACGCCTGCGTCAAGGGCGGAATCTCGGGTAGCAGCAGCTTGACCACCACCTGATTGAAACCCCAGGTCAGGCAAAGTAGCAAAACCAGGGCGATCGCCGAGGTATCGAGCGGGCGTTCCGTCGAGGACGGCGGGGTTTCGGTCATGGCGTCAGTTCATCCCCGCGACGGGCTTTCCTGCTTCTCTTGTCCGGCGTGATCATGCCGGTTGCCGTTCAATCACGGATAGCGATGCTTCATTGTCTCGCCTGACAATGTGCGCATGTTCCGGTGATCTCCACCACCGAAAGTTTGGGCACAAAGCCGCTCTGACGCGCCGCGTCGTTCAGGCTCTGCGTCGCCGACCCCGCGACGATTTCCCCGACCGAGCCGCAATGCTCGCAAATCAGGAACGCCACCATCGACGCCGCGTCGTGGTCGTGGGCGCAGGCGAGATACGCGTTGCGGCTCTCGATGCGATGCACGAAACCATTCGCCATCAGGAATTCGAGCGCGCGATAGATGGTGATCGGCGCCGGACGGGCGCGCTCGGTCGCCAATTGGTCGATCACCTCATAGGCCCCAAGCGGGCGATGGCTCGACAGCAATGCCTCCAGCACCTGGCGGCGGATCGGCGTGAATTTTTGCGACCGGCTCCGGCAGACACGCTCGGCATGCGCGAGGGCATCCGCGGCGCAGCGGCCGTGATCGTGGTCGGGGGTCGGGAAAGCCGGTTTCGTCATCGTCATGGCTTGCAATCTACCCTAATGCACGCGGTTTGCCCCGCTGAATTGGGCTCTTGCCGGATTTTTCAAGGCCGGCGCGCTCCCATTTTCATCACAATGAAATTAACGCGATGCAATATTTTATATTGCATCGCAACATAAAAGCCCCAAATGGGCTTTCCCATCTCCGCAAAGGGCATCGAACCGAATACGCCCTCTCAACCTATCAACAGATTGGAACTCCTGTGACCGCCTCTTGGAAATCCTATCTCGACGACCTTACCAGATGGAACCGGGTCAGCCCTCCGAACTCTGAACCCGGCGCGATCAAGAAGATCAATCTGGCGCTGCAAGGCGGCGGCGCGCACGGCGCCTTTACCTGGGGCGTGCTCGATCACCTTCTCGCCGACGACCGGCTGGAGATCGCGGGTCTGTCCGGTGCGTCGGCGGGTGCATTGAACGCCGTCATGGTGGCCGATGGTCTGGCGCGCGGCGGCCGAGACGAGGCGCGCAAGCGGCTCGGCGAATTCTGGCGTGCGACCAGCGCCGGCGGCGACCTGCCGGGGGTTCAGCGCGCCGTGGCCGATCGGCTGTTCTCGATGATGCCGTTCGCCGCAACGCCGGTGCAGAACTGGATGGAGGCGATGACGCACTACTTTTCGCCATATGAACTCAATCCGCTGAACATCAACCCGTTGAAGGACCTGATCACCCGCTTTGTCGATTTCGACGCGGTGCGCGCCGGCGGCTTGCCGGTCTTCATCGCGGCGACCAATGTGCATACCGGCCGCCTGCGGATCTTCTCCGGCGATGCGTTGTCCGCCGACGCGGTGATGGCATCCGCCGCCTTGCCCTTCATGTTCCGCGCGGTCGAGATCGACGGCGTGCCCTATTGGGACGGCGGCTATATGGGCAATCCGGCGATCTTTCCGTTCCTGCAGGAAACCGACGCCGACGACGTGCTGCTGGTGCAGATCAATCCGGTCCAGCGCTCCACCACGCCGCGGACCTCCGCGGAAATCGTCAACCGGCTGAACGAGATCACTTTCAACTCAGCGCTGATCGCCGAACTGCGCAGCATGGAGTTCGCCAACCAGTTGATAGACAACGGCCGGCTGCCGCGCAGCACGGGACAGAATCCCTATCGCAAGCTGCATGTCCATCGCATCGATCTCGGCGGCCTCGGCGAACGCCTGACGGCGTCCAGCAAGCTGAAAACCGACTTCGACTTCTTCAAGCTGCTGCATCGTGCCGGCCAGCGTGCCGCGCGCGGCTTCCTCGAACGACACTTCGACGATATCGGCCGGCACAGCACGCTCGACCTCGCGGCGGAATCCGGCATCGAATGGGGTTGAGCTTCCCCATTCACGATGTCGCGAGTGGCCGCCTCATCCATTTTAAGCATCCGGTAGCCATGAATTTGTCGCAGGTCAGCCCTCGCAAAGCACGAATGGAAAAAACGTAAGCATTGCTTATTATATCGCTCACTTATGGTTTGATCCGACTGCGTTGAATCAAACCCTCGTTATCTTTTGTCTGAGCATGATCTTGTCCGAAAACCGGTTTCCACTTTTCGGGATCCTGCTCTTGGAACCGAGCGATGCCCCGATCCGGACCCATTGATGCCGACTTCCTGTTCGCCTTGTTCGAGGTGCAACGGTTGCTACGGCTCTATGCCGACAAACAGGCATCGCAATACGGGTTGACCCGAACCCAGTGGGCCGTGCTCGCCAAGGTCAACCGCACGGAAGGATTGAAGCAGGCGGAAATCGCCGAAATGCTCGAAATCCAGCCAATCACATTGACGCGACTGATCGACAAACTCTGCGAGAGCGGATTGCTCGAGCGCCGCAACGATGCCGCCGATCGCCGCATCAATCGCTTGTACCTGACCAAAGCCGCGCGCCCGTTGATGGCGAAACTCGCGACCTTGCGATCCGAGGTCGTCGCCACCGCCTGCACCGGCTTCAGCCACGCCGAAGTTCACCGGTTGGTCGAACAACTGGAAACCATCAAAGACAACGTCCGCGACGCGCTGCAAACCGCACCCGGCGCGACGAAGCTTAAGGAACGCCGTTATGGCTGAACCCGCCCTCAAACTCGCGCCCGAGCAGAAAGCCAGTCCGCCAGCCCCGCCGCAAGCCGAAGCGCCGGTGGCGCAACAGCGCGGCGTTGCCGCAGGCTTTCGCCGCTATCGCCGCCCGCTGCTTCTGATCGTGCTGCCGGCCATCGTATTGATCGCCGGCATCGCCTTCTATCTCAGCGGCGGTCGCTATGTGACCACCGACGACGCCTATGTCGGCGCGCAGAAGGTTCTGATCACGCCGGACATCTCCGGCAAGATCGACAAGGTGACGGTGAAGGAAGGTCAGCAGGTGCACAAAGGCGACCTGTTGTTCGAGATCGACCCGATGCCGTTCCGCCTCGCCGTCCAGCAGGCCAAGGCGAAGCTGAATGAAGCCACGGTGACCTATAACGACCTGCGCTCCAATCTCACGCTCTATGCGCGTTCGTCCGAACTGTCGGAACAGGGTATCGATCTCAAGCAGCGCGACGTCGAGCGCAAGTCGGCGCTGGTCAAGAGCAATTCCGGCTCACAACTCGATCTCGAAAAGAGCGTCGCTGGGCTGGTTCAGGCGCAATCGCTCAACCAGTTGCTGCAACAGCGGATCGCCGGTGCGAAGAATCAGTTGCTCGGCAATCCCGATCTGCCGCTCGAGCAATTTCCGGCCTACATGCAGGCCAAGGCCGCGCTTGACGATGCGCAGCGTAATCTCGACCACACCGAACTGCGCGCGCCGATCAACGGCATCGCAACGCAGGTCGACAACATCCAGCTTGGCCGCTTCGTGACCGCCGGCACGCCGGTGTTCAGCATCATCGACACCTCGGCGCCGTGGGTCGATGCCAATCCGAAGGAATCCGATTTCACCTACGTCGCGGTCGGCCAGCCCGTCACCATCGACGTCGACGCGTTCCCCGATCACCAGTTCAAGGGAACGGTCGGCTCGCTCAGCCCCGGCACTGGCGCGACCTTCGCGATCCTGCCGCCGCAGAACGCCACCGGGAACTTCGTCAAGATCGTGCAGCGCGTTCCGGTGCGCATCTACTTCGACAACACCGATGCCGACGTGCAGCGCCTGAAGGCGGGCATGAGTTCCTACGTTACGATCGACACAGGTCACAAGCGGACCCTCGCCGGCCTGTTCGGCCTCGGCGCCGCCAAGGAACCTGCGAACAAGGAACCTGCGAACAAGGCGAAGCCGTAACCATGACAACCGCCGCCGCACATCCTGTTGCGGTGCCGGGCCTGCGCCGGAACATGGTGACGATCTGCGCCATGACCGCAACCATCATGCAGGCGCTCGACACCACCATCGCCAACGTGGCGCTGCCCTACATGCAGGGCAGCCTGTCGGCGTCGCAGGACCAGATCAACTGGGTGCTGACTTCCTATATCGTCGCCGCCGCAATCATGACCGCGCCGGTCGGCTGGATCGCCAACCGTTTCGGCCGCAAGCGCATCTTCATCATCTGCTCGGCCGGCTTCACTCTCGCTTCAGTGATGTGCGGGTTGGCGCAGGACATCACGCAGATGGTGCTGTTCCGGCTGCTGCAAGGCGTGTTCGGCGCGGCGCTGGTGCCGCTCTCGCAAGCGGTGATGCTGGACAGCTACGCGCTGCATGAACGCGCGAAAGCCATGGCGATCTGGGGCATGGGCGTGATGATGGGGCCGATCATGGGCCCGTCGCTGGGCGCGTGGCTGACCGAAACCTATTCGTGGCACTGGGTGTTCTTCGTCAACCTGCCGTTTGGCGTCATCACCGTGGTCGGCCTGCTGATCTTCATGGACGAGACCAAACTCGATACCAAACTGCAATTCGACTGGCTCGGCTTCGCCGCGCTCGCGGTCGGCATCGGCGCGTTGCAACTGGCACTCGATCGCGGCGAGCAACTCGACTGGTTCAACTCGTGGGAGATCGTGCTCGAGTTCATCATCTCGGGCGTCGGCTTCTACTATTTCTTCGTGCACTCATTCACGACAGATCGTCCCTTCATTCAATTCGCGATCTTCAAGGACAAGAATTTCGCCGCAGGCTGCGTTTTCATGGTGGTGATCGGCGTGGTGCTGTTCTCCACCATGGCGTTGGCGTCGCCGCTGTTCCAGAACGCCTTCGGCTATCCGATCCTGACCGCGGGCCTGCTGCTGGCGACGCGCGGCAGCGGCACCTTCGTCGCCATGATGATGGTCAGCCGGCTGATGAAATATTTCGAAGCCAAGTATCTGATCGCGGCCGGACTGACGCTGATCGCCGTCACGCTCTACGACATGACGGGATGGACCGCCGATACGCAGGTGAAAACCATCGTCATCAACAGCATCGTTCAGGGCTTCGGCCTGGGCCTGGTGTTCGTGCCGCTGACCACCGCGGCGTTCCTCACGCTGCCCAATCATCTGCGCACCGATGGCACGTCGATGCTGACCTTGATCCGCAACGTCGCCAGTTCCATCGGCATTTCCATCGTCATCGCGCAACTGACGCGCGGCACGATCCGCACTCACGCGGTGTTGGCCGAGCACATCACTCCATTCAACAACGCGCTGCAAATGCCCGACGTGACCAGCATCATCAAGATGCAGACCGACGCCGGCCGCGCCATGATGGACGCAATCCTCTACGCCCAGGCGCAGATCATTTCGTTCTCACAGGACTTCGAACTGGTGACATTGGTGACGCTGTGCGCCATTCCGCTGGCCTTCATCATGGGATCGACGAAAGCCTCGATGCGCAACCCCGCGCCCGACCATGCCGCCGTTCTGGAATGACGACGGCCGCGTCAGTCCGATCTCATCGACATCCAATGGTTTTGGACTGAAGCGCCCCGTCATCCCGAGGTGTAGCGGCGAATGCCGCGAGCCTCGAAGAATGACGCATCAAACGTCGAAGAACACCGTCTCATCATCACCCTGGAGGTGAATGTCGAAACGATAGGTCGCGCTGCCTGCCTCGCGCCTGGCGATCAGGGTCGCGCGGCGCTCCGCCGGCACCAGCGCCAGCACCGGATCGGCCGCGTTCTTCGCAACCTCGTCATCGAAATAGATGCGCGTGTAGAGATGCAGCAGCATGCCACGCGCGAACACCGCGAGCAGGATATGCGGCGCCTGCGGCTTGCCGTCGGGATCCGGCACCGCGCCCGGCTTGATGGTCTCGAACGCGAATTCGCCCTTGGCGGAAGTGCCGCAGCGGCCGAACCCCTTGAATGCGGCATTCGGCAGCGCCCGCGTGTCGCGCGGGTTGGCATAGCGACCCTGCCCATCGGCCTGCCAGATTTCCAGCATGGCATCGGGGATCACCGCGCCATCGCCGTCGAACACCTGACCCGCGATGCGGATGCGATCGCCGGTGACGTCCGGCGTCACCAGATCGTTGCTGAACGCATCGTTCCATTCGTATTTGTCGCCCGGCGTCAGGCCGTAAGCGAAATACGGACCGACGGTTTGCGACGGTGTCAGGCCGGCCATTACCTGGTCTCCATCGGGGTGGCGTCACGGCCGCGCAGAATAATGTCGAAGCGATAACACAGCGCCCAATCGGGCTTGGTGTTTTCCAGGTCGAAGTTCGACACCATGCGCATCCGCGCTTTCTCGTCCGGCACCGAGTTGAAGATCGGATCGAACTCGAACAGCGGATCGCCGGGGAAATACATCTGCGTCACCAGCCGCGAAATGAAGGCGTGGCCGAACACCGAAAAATGGATGTGCGCCGGCCGCCACGCGTTGGGGTGGTTGCCCCACGGATAGGCGCCGGGCTTGATGGTGACGAAGCGATAATAGCCGTCGGCATCGGTCTGCGCGCGGCCCGCTCCGGTGAAGTTCGGATCGAGCGGCGCGGGGTGCTGGTCGACGACGTGAATATAGCGGCCGCACGCGTTGGCCTGCCAGATTTCCAAGAGCGTGTTCGGCACACCGCGGCCGTCCTCATCGCGCACATGGCCGTGCACGATGATGCGTTCGCCGAGCGGCTCGCCTTTATGCTGAGTGGTCAGGTCATGATCGTTCGGCCGCACCGTCTCATGCCCGTAGACCGGACCCGTCAGTTCCGAGAGCGTTTGCCGCATCAGGATCAGCGGCTTCTGCGGCGAGCGCTTCGGCGTGCTCTTGTAGCCGGGAAACAACCGCGGCGGATGCGCCGCGTTGCTCTCTTGCGGATAGATCAGGGCCATATCCATAGTCCTCCCGCCGCCGCCTGTCAGGCGGCGGTCATGCATTATTCACCGGCCGCGAGGCGGTCGGTCAGTTCAGTTTCTCGAGCGCCATCGCCACGCCCTGCCCGACGCCGACGCACATCGTCGCCAGCGCCAGTTTGCCGCCGCGTTTCTCCATGCCGTGCACCGCGGTCATCGCCAGTCGGGCGCCGCTCATGCCGAGCGGATGACCGAGCGCGATGGCGCCGCCATGCGGATTGACGAAATCGGCGTCGTCCTTGACCCCCAGTTGGCGAAGGCAGGCTATCCCTTGCGAGGCGAAGGCTTCGTTGAGCTCGATCAAATCGAAGTCGGAAATTTTCAGGCCCAACCGCTCCATCAACTTGCGCGTGGCCGGCACCGGGCCGATGCCCATGATGCGCGGCGGCACGCCGGCCGAAGCAAGGCCGAGGATGCGCGCGCGGGGCGTCAGGCCATGCTTCTTCACGGCAGCCTCGGACGCGAGGATCATCGCCGCCGCGCCATCGTTGACGCCCGAAGCGTTGCCCGCCGTCACGGTGCCCGGATCGCGCACAATCGGCTTCAGCTTGGCGAGCGCCTCAATGGTCGTATCGGGGCGAGGATGCTCATCCGCATCCACCACGATCGGCCCAGCCTTGCCGCCAGGAATCGTGATCGGGGTGATCTCCTCGGCGAAATAGCCGCTCGCGATGGCTTTGCCGGCACGCTGCTGCGAGCGGATGGCGAAGGCGTCCTGATCGGCGCGCGACACCTGGAATTCCTCGGCGACATTTTCGCCGGTGGTCGGCATCGGATCGACACCGTACTGCGCCTTCAGCAGCGGATTGATGAAGCGCCAGCCGATGGTGGTGTCGAACACCTCGGCGGTGCGCGAGAATGCGGAGGTCGCCTTGCCCATCACGAACGGCGCGCGTGTCATCGACTCGACGCCGCCGGCAATCGCCAGATCGATTTCGCCGGCGCGAATGGCGCGACCCGCCGCGCCGACCGCGTCGAGGCCCGACGCGCAGAGCCTGTTCAGCGTCTGGCCCGGCACCGAATCCGGCAGGCCTGCGAGCAGCAGCGCCATGCGCGCCACGTTGCGGTTGTCCTCGCCGGCCTGATTGGCCGAACCGAAATAGACTTCGTCAACCGCCGTCCAGTCCATCTTGGGGTGACGCGCCATCAGCGCCTTGATCGGAGCGGCGGCCAGATCATCGGCACGCACCTTGGCAAGCGAACCGCCGAAACGGCCGATCGGGGTCCGGACAGCATCACAGAGAAAAACGTCGCCCATGGTGAAAACTCCCCGATTGCGGCGACCCGTCGAGGGGTGCCGGATTGCACGAAAGTCGAACGATGTCAGGTTTTAAGAAGCTATCCAAACGAGGTCAATTGACGGCAGGGCGGATGGCCCCGCGTTCCGCAACGGGGGGATATGCGCCCGCGCCACGCCACCCCGATAAATACCCGAAGCCGTGGAAATCGTGCATGAACGGGGCCGCCCCATAGGATCGCCCGGCGAAACTCTGTAGTTTGCGCGCCATGCTCCAGTCCGCCGCCCCCCGCACCGCTGACCCCGCCACGCCGCCAGAGCCGGCCGCGCGCGTCACGCCGATGATGGAACAGTACCTCGAGATCAAGGCCGCCAATCCGGGGCTGTTGCTGTTCTACCGCATGGGCGATTTCTACGAACTGTTCTTCGAGGACGCCGAAGTCGCCTCGCGCGCGCTCGGCATCACGCTGACCAAGCGCGGCAAGCATCAGGGCGAGGATATCCCGATGTGCGGCGTGCCGGTGGAGCGCGCCGACGACTATCTGCATCGCCTGATCGAAAAGGGCCATCGCGTCGCGGTGTGCGAGCAGACCGAGGATCCCGCCGCCGCCCGCAAGCGCGGCAACAAGAGCGTGGTGAAACGCGACGTGGTGCGGCTGGTGACGCCCGGCACGCTGACCGAGGACAACCTGCTCGACGCCCGCGCCAACAACTACCTGCTGGCGCTGGCACGCACCCGTGCGTCGTCCTCGGGCGAGGACCGCATCGGCCTTGCCTGGATCGACATCTCGACGTCGGAATTCATGGTTACGGAAGTTGGCGCCGGCGAACTCGGCGCGACCCTGGCGCGGATCAATCCGAACGAGGTCATCGTCACCGACGCACTCTATGGCGACGCGGTGCTCGGCCCGCTGCTGCGCGAACTGCCCGCCGTCACGCCGCTGACCCGCGACGTATTCGACTCAGCCACCGCCGAACGGCGGCTGTGCGACTACTTCGCGGTGGCGACGATGGACGGCCTCAGCGCAATGTCGCGGCTGGAGGCGACCGCCGCGGCGGCCGCCGTCACCTATGTCGACCGCACCCAGGTCGGCAAGCGCGTGCCGCTATCGCCGCCGGCACGCGAGGTCACCGGCGCCACCATGGCGATCGATCCCGCGACCCGCGCCAACCTCGAACTGACGCGCACGTTAGGGGGCGAACGACGCGGATCGCTGCTCGACGCCATCGACCTCACCGTCACCGCCGCCGGATCGCGGCTCTTGGCGCAGCGCCTCGCCGCACCTTTGACCGACACGTCCGCCATCGCCCACCGCCTCGATGCCGTCAGCGCCTTCGTCGAGGACGTCGCGGCGCGCGACGATCTGCGCGCCATCCTGCGCGCCGCGCCGGAC
>JBARXT010000136.1:0-7626 GCA_049647485.1 Xanthobacteraceae bacterium | reverse complement strand
GTGGATATGTTCGTGCCGCTGATCACCATCTCGCTGCTCGGGCTGACGCTGAACGGGTTGCTCTACGGCCTGCGCAAGTTTCTGCTGCGCGGCTTTCCGGAGGTGTGAGGCGACCGGCCGTCATTTATGACTCGTTACGCCCGGCCTTGTGCCGGGCATCACGTCTTGAATCACACGAAGGATCAAAGGCGTGGATGGCCGGGACAAGCCCGGCCATGACGCCGGAGAGGACGTTCTGGATCGAGAATCGGCAAGTTACTGAATCTTTGGTCGCTCCTCGTCAGGAGGATTTTCGATTGGATTTGACCTCTCATCTCGTCATGGCCGGACTTGTCCCGGCCATCCACGTTCTTATGAGACGAAGCCGTTTTTAATTCTCTAAGACAACCTCAAATCCAAGAGCCGTCGCCCTTCGCCCTTGAGCAGTTTCTTCACTGCGTTCGACGCCACCACTTCGTCGTCGTTGGCGTAGGCCTCGTGGTTCTTCTCGATGTCCTCGAGGCGGTAGAGGTAGTTGACCATCACGCCGCCGGATTCGCGCAGGCCCTTCGCCGAGACGTCGCCCAGCCAGTTGATCTGCTCCAGCCTCGCGCCGTTGCCCAGATGGAAGCGCGCCACCGGGTCCACCGGCTTGCCGCGCGGGTTCTTCGCCTTCAGGAAATAATGCGCCGCCAGCGGCTCGATGATCATGCGCAGTTTTTCGACCAGCTCGGGATCGTCGATCCAGGTGTCGTCGTCGAGGTGCATCAGCAGCACGCGTTCGTCGTCGGTCAGCGGCAGTTCAGGCTCGCGCTTCAGCCAGCGCATGAAACCGGGCACCGGCGACAGCGTGACGAAGGTGTCGAGCTTCGGCAGTTCGCGGCGCAACTCTTCCACCACCTGCTTGATCAGGAAATTGCCGAAGGAAATGCCGGCGAGGCCGCGCTGGGTGTTGGAGATCGAATAGAACACGGCGGTGCGTGCGCGCTCGATCGGCACCGGCTCGCGGTCCTTTGCCAATAGCGGCGCGATGGCGCCGGGAATGGCCTCGGTCAGCGCCACCTCGACGAAGATCAGCGGCTCGTCCGGCAGCGCCGGATGGAAAAAGGCGTAGCAGCGCCGGTCCGCCGGATCGATGCGCCGGCGCAGATCGTCCCAGTCGTGAATCTCGTGCACCGCCTCATAGCGGATGACCTTTTCGAGAATATTGGCGGGGCTTGACCAGTGGATGCGGCGCAGCACGAGAAACCCTCGATTGAACCACGACATGAACAGGTGTTCGAGATCGCGATTGACCGTATCGAGGTCCTTGCGATCCTTGCTCAGGTTGAGCAGGTCGGCGCGCATGCCGACCAATTCGCTGGTGCCGCCCGGCGCGCGGTTGAGCCGGCGAAACAGTTCCTGGCGCCGCGGCTCGGATGCGAAGTGCAGGCTGCCGCCGGCGCCGCCGACGCCGCTACGCCACAGTTCGATCGCCCGCTCCACCTTCTCGCGATCCGGGCCGAAGGCGCGCGCCAGCGCTTCGAAGAATGAAATCCGGTCGGTGTCGTCGAGCGCGTGATAGGCATCCAGCACGTCGCGGGCGAGCACGGTGCCGGAGGCTTCGCCGCGCCCGGACAGCAGACCTTCGCACAGCGCCACCATGCCATCGGCATTCACCGGTGCGGCGTTGCTCCAGCCGCCTCGGCGCAGCAGGTTGCGGCCCCGTTCGGAGATCGACGCCAGCAGGTCGGAAAAGAAGTCATTGCTCATGGGCACGGCACTCTCGCAGCGCATTGTGATCCGATTGCGACACCGGGCATTCTATGCGGCATTCTCTATCGTCACAAAGCATATTGCCTGATCATTTGAGGCATGAAAGGATTGTTTCAAGAACAGGTGAACGGCCTGAATTCGACAATCGAGGGAGAGGGCGATGCGGGGACGCGCGATCGGCGATCTGATGATGGGCGGCGTGATGATGGCGGGTCTGGCCGTGAGCGGCTTGACCGTGGGCGCGCTGGCTGGCGCGGCAACGCCGGCGCAGGCGCAGCAGACCATTCGCGTCGGCTGGACCATTCCGGCCGAAGAAGCCAAATACTGGATGATGCGGCGGCCCGCCGAATTCCCCGACATCGGCAAGGCATACAAGATCGAGTGGGTGCAGTTTCAGGGCACCGCGCCGATGACGCAGGCGCTCGCCGCCGGCGCGCTGGATTGCGCCACGCAGGGCGTGCTGTCGCTGGCGCAGGGCGCAGCCTCGGGAAATCTCAAGGCTTACATTGTCGCGCAACACGTCTTCGAGAAGCCGGGCGGATTTTCGGTGTACTGGGCCGTGAAGGACGATTCTCCGATCAAGACCATCGCCGACCTCAAGGGCAAGACCATGGCGATCAACGTGCTCGGCTCCGGCATCTACGGGCCGATGGCGTTGCTTCTGAAGCAGCACGGCGTCGATCCGGAGAAGGACATCAAGCTGGTCGAACTCGGATTCTCGCTGTCGGAGGACGCGGTGCGGTCGGGCCGCGTCGATGCCGCGCCGATGAATCAGCCGTTCGCCGCGCGTTCCGAGGCCAAGGGCGGCATGCGCAAGCTGTTCGCGCTGTCGGAGCAGCAGAAGAACATCGTGCACATTCTCGATGCCTGCCGCGCCGATTTCGTCGACAAGAATCCGGACCTCGCGAAAGCCTATGTCCGCGATCTGACGCTCGGCATGAAGAAAGCGCTGGCCAATCGCGATGAGACGCTGAAGGTGGTCAACGAGATCATGAAGGCGCCGATCCCGGTGCTGGAAACCTATCTGTTGAAGGATAACGATTTCGGCCGCGATCCCGGCGCCGCGCCGAACTTCCCGGCGATCCAGCAGATGCTCGACACCTACGCCGCGACCGGGATGATCCCGAAGAAACTCGACGTCAGCCAGTTCAAAAAAGACGGCATCGTCGCGCCGTTGCAGTAAGCGTAACGTGGTCGTGCCGGCTGGGTGAGAACGACATTTCACAGACAAGCCTATCAACCGTCATGCCCGGGCTTGTCCCGGGCATCCACGTCTTTGGTGCGAGTTGGAAGCAAAACGTGGATGGCCGGAATAAATCCGGCCATGACGCGGAGAGATCGGCTTCCGCTTCACCCCGTCCGCGTGCGGTCGATCAATAGATCCAGCGCGTGCTTGATGGTGGCGCGCTCGGTGTCGGTGAACTGTTTCAGTAACTCCGCCTCATGCGCCTTGGCGGCGGCGAGCACCGGCGCGACGCGCGTGCGGCCTTTGGCAGTCAGGTGCAGCGTGACGCGGCGACGATCATCCGATGTGGCGCGACGTTGCAGCAATCCGTCGCGCTCCATGCGGTCGAGCACTTTTGTAAGGCGGGGCTGCTTCATCAGCGCCATCGCCGCGAGTTCGCCGACCGACAAGCCTTCGACATCCATCAGGCAGGCCAGCACGCGCCATTCCGGCACCGACAGATTCCATTCGCCGAGGCGAGAATGGAATTCGTTGGAGACGTTGAAACTGGCGCGCGCCAGCAGATAAGCGAGATAGTTGCGGGCAAAACTGTCGCTCGACAATGGCGGCGCGCGGCGCAACGGATCGATGCGGCGCAACTGCCCGGAGTGAAACAGCAGCGGCTCATGATTGCGCTCCACCATCCGCACCACTTCGCCGACCAGGATGGTGTGATCGCCGCCGGGATAGCGCGCCCAGGCGCGGCATTCGAAGATCGGCGCCAAGCCCTCGATCAGCGGCGCGCCGGTGTCGCCCGGCGCATGCGCGAGGCCGGCGAACTTGTCGGCGCCGCGGCTGCCGAAGCGCAGCGCGAGGTCGCGATGATCGGCGCCGAGGAAATGCACGGCGAATGCTTCCGCCGTGACGAACGGATCGTGATTGGGAGAGGACTTTGCCACGCTCCACGACACCAGCGGCGGCGCCAGCGACACCGAGGCGAACGAATTCGCCGTCATGCCGATGGCGCGGCCGTCGTGGGTGGCGGTGACCACCGCCACCCCGGTGGGAAATTGGCCGAGCGCCTGCCGGAACGCGCGCGGATCGAGCGCGTCTGTCGTGGCGGTTGGTTTGGCGTCGCTGTTGGCCATCGGTGCTGCCGCCATGGGTCCGGACGACGGGTCGGAATGCCGGCCGACTTGCGGGGTCGCCACTCCTTTAACTGTAAAAATATTCCTTTTCATGTAACACGTCGCCGCCTATCATCCAACGACAATCGCGAGTGAAAACGGAGAGCGACATGCAGGCGGATCGCATCGAGGCGAAATGGATCGACGCGTTCTGCGAGGTGTTCGAGCGCTGCGCTGTGAAGGCCGGCGACACCGCCGCCATTCTTTCGGAAACCCAGTCGCGCGCACTCAACGTCCACATCGCCGAACTGGCGCTGCTGCGCATGGGCGCGCGGCCGTTCCATGTCGTGCTGCCGACGCCGCGCAACAAGCAGGTGGTGCCGGTGCGCTCGACCGGCGCCAGCGAGGCGATCCAGAAACTTGGGCCCGTGGTCAGCGCCTTGCAGCAGGCGGGCTTCGTGGTCGATTGCACCATCGAGGGCCTGATGCATGCGCCGGAGACGCCTGACATTCTGAAAGCCGGCGCGCGTATTCTGGTGATTTCCAACGAGCATCCGGAAGCGCTGGAGCGCATGGTGCCGGACAGCGCGCTTGAGAAGCGCGTGCGCGCCGCGGCGAAGATGCTGCGCGGCACGAAACGGATGACGGTGACCTCGAAAGCCGGCACCGATCTCGACGTCAACATGGAAGGCGCGCCGACGGTCGGCGTCTGGGGCTGGACCGACAAGCCGGGAACGCTGGCGCATTGGCCCGGCGGCATCGTGGTGAGCTTCCCGAAAAGCGGCGGCGTCAACGGCCGGCTGGTGATGGCGGCGGGCGACATCAACCTCACCTTCAAGCGTTACCTGACGTCTGCGGTGAACATGCTCATCAAGGACGACTACGTCATTGAGTTGACCGGCGAGGGCGCCGACGCCGAGATGATGAAGCGCTATCTCGCTGCGTGGGGCGATCGCGAGGCTTACGCGGTGTCGCATGTCGGCTGGGGCATGAACCCCAACGCACGCTACGAGGCGCTGGCGATGTACGACCTCAACGACACCAACGGCACCGAGATCCGCGCGGTGTCCGGCAACTTCCTGTTCTCCACCGGCGCCAACGAATTCGCCGGCCGCTACACCGCCGGGCATTTCGACCTGCCGATGTTCGGCACCACCATCACGCTCGACGGCACCACCGTGATCCGTGACGGCGAAGTGCTGGACGTGTTCGGGTAAGAATCCGTCTTCGCTTCGATCTATTCCAGTCTGCGGCGGTTGAGACACGCACGCATGCGCGCTACGTCATTGCGCGGACGCGATGCGATGGATTCAATAATGAAGTTCTTCCGGCAGATCGAACCCGGCATCTATGCGGGCACCGATGCGCCGCTTGCGAGCGAAGACGACGGCGCACAGTGGACGCAGGAATATGATGCGATCCTCGGCGAGGAACAGCCGTTCGCGGTGATCGTCAATGCGGAGTATCGACCGCAGCCCCCGGCCGGAAAACCGATGGCGCTGTGGATGAAATCACGCAAGGCGCAGCTTGGCGCGTGGGTCTGCGCCACCGTTTATGTCGTCGAGGATGAAGTGCTGCGCGCTGATTTCCTGCGTTCCGCCGACAAGCGGCAGAAGGTGTCGCCCTATCCGATGGCGTTCGTCGCGACCGAAGCGGAGGCGATCGTCGCGGCGCGCAATGCGCTGGCATAATCAGTCGCTCCCAACGACCGGCTTCCGCGCCAGTTCGAAGTGCCTCAGCAGTTCGACGAAGGCTTTCAGCCGCGCTTCGCGATAGGCGTCGACGTCCATGCCTTCGTAATCGAGAAAGCCCTGCCGCGTGCTCAATCCGATGCGGCCGTGCTCCATGTTGCGGCCGATGATCTCCGGCGCGGCGTAGCGTTCGCTGTCGAGCGCCCTGGTGAGATAGCGGCTGGCGTAGTGCAGGATGTCGCCGCCGCCCCAGTCGATGAACTCCAGCATGCCGAGCACGGCGAAGCGGAAGCCGAAGCCGTATTTGATCGCCTTGTCGATCTCGTCGGCCGAGGCAACGCCTTCCTCCACCATGCGCGCGGCCTCGTTCATCGCCAGCGCCTGAATGCGCGGCACGATGTAGCCGGGCGAGGCGGCGCACACCACCGGCACCTTGCCGATCGATTCCAGCACGGCCTTCAGCCGCGCGGTGATCGCGGCATCGGTTTGCTTGCCGGGTGAGACTTCCACCAGCGGCACCAGATAGGCGGGATTGAGCCAGTGCGCGTTGAGGAAGCGCTCCGGCCGCGCCACCGCGCTGGACAGATCGTCGACCAGAATCGTCGAGGTGGTGGAGGCGATGATCGGTTCGGGGCCGGCGAGTTCGGAGGCGCGCGCGAGCGCCGCGCGCTTGAGATCGACCACTTCCGGCACGCCCTCGAAGATAATCACCGCTTTGCTGAGAACGGGCGCGGCATCGGCTTCCGCCACCACGCGCACGCGGGACAGGATCGGCGCGACGGCATCGGCGTTCAACATGTCGACGCGCGCGAGCATGTCCAGCGTGGTGCGGATGTCGGTTATTGCGTCATTCGCGAGTTTGTCGAAGCTGGCCTTATCGCGCGGCTTGAAATCCACCAGCGCGACCTCGTGGCCGGCGAAAGCAAAGGCAATCGCGATGCCGCGTCCCATGCGACCGGCGCCCAACGCAGCGATGGGTTCGCGCACGGTCATTGGAGGCCGTCCTTCAACAGCTTCTGCAACGCCGCCCTGTCGAGCCCGCCAAGGCCGAGGCTCTGTAACGTGCGGCCGCCTTGCGAAAAATCCTCGCCGCAGATCGCGCCGCCGATGGCGAGGAAGGCTTTCGCCAGCGGTGCGCCGACCCCCGCAAGCTGCGCGACGGACACCAGGAACGACAGCCCGACGCGCAAATCCTCGCGCATGTAGCGGTGCTCGGTCAGCACCAGCCGCTCGCGCCAGTCGCCGCTATCGGTGAGGCGATCGTGCGAGCCGCGGCCGTACATCCATTGCTCGCCTTCCTTGGCGTAATGATGCGCCAGCGGAAAATGCGGCCCGCCGTAGCCCAGCGCCTCGCGCACGGCGATGCGCTCGGTGTCGAGCGCATCGGTGACGCGGCGGATCGCGGCCTGCGTGCCTTCCTTGTGAATGTCCCAACGCTCGAAATGTTCGATCGGTCCGGCATTCATCACGATCAGCGGCGGATGGATGATCGGTCCGGCATTCATCAGCGCGCCGGACAGCGCGTCGCCGCACGGCTCGATGACATTCGGGAATGCCTTGCCGATCACGGTGATGGCGTGGAATGCGTTCCTGAGCGGAAACACGCCGGTCGGAAGACGTTTGGCGCGAATGGTTATCGCCACCTCGAACGGGCCGTGCTTGCGCGTCAGCCACGGCAAGGTGCCGGTTTCGGCGAACGACACATCGGCGCGGTTGCCGGCATCACGCATCGCTTTCGCGAAAATGAAGGAGCCGAAAGTGGCGGGCGGCAGATAGACGACCTGCCCGTCTGCGAGATGCGGCGCCAGCGCGCGGGCGATGTCTTCCTGCGCGAAGGCAGGGGCGGGGCAGAGGATCAACGCCGCGCCGCGCACCGCTTCCGCGATGTCGGTGGTGACCAGCGCCAGCC
>JBARXT010000135.1:0-14267 GCA_049647485.1 Xanthobacteraceae bacterium | reverse complement strand
ATTTCCGGGGTGCAAATCTGCGCACAAAACGAATTTCCGATCACGCCGTGGCGAACCAAGCCACGAATTGTTTCATCCCGACACCGGCGACGAAACATTTCTCCCGAACTACGACACCGTTTTCCGCGACCCAAGCAGAATGCCCGAAACGCCGGGCGCTTATTGATGGCCGCAACGAGCAGCGAACAATGCTGCCGGTGTCGAACACGGGAGCCTCAGATGCGCACGTTCAGCTTTTTATTCGCCTTCGCGGTGTTTCTGGTCGGGCCTTGCATGGCGGGGTCGTCGGCCGAACATGCTGCACACATCGGCACGTTCAGCTATAGCGGCACGCCGATTGGGGGTACCACGCCAGCGATGGTGATGGCCGCGCGTTGAAACGTCAGCGCCGCGCGCCACGGCGCGGGACGCAAACGATGCGGCGCACGACACCGGCGCTCGAGAGTTGCGCACCGGTGACTTCCTTGATCTGCCCGGTGGGGCAGGTGCCGTCATCGACCAGGATGCGCTGGCCGAGCCGCAGATCGACGATGTCCCGCTCGCTCGAAACCTGTTCGGCGCGGACACTCCTGGCGCTCCCCAGCGCCGCCACGCCGCAGGCGAGGCCGAATCCCATAGCGATCATCGTCAGTTTCAGCGGGCGCATCGGAGCCGTCACTTGTTCTGAATTTTCAGACCGTCCTTGCCGATGTTGATCTGCACGCCATCCGGCTGCTTGCTGTCCTGATACTGCTTGTAGCCGAGCACGGCGACGATCGCGACAAGCAGGCCGACGACGAACATTATCACGTTGCGGTTGATGGGCATCTTCCCTCCGGGTTGGACCATCGAGCACACGGAGTCTATTGGCCCGTATGCGATTCTGATAGGCCTGATATCCCGCGACAATCCCTGTCGGAATATGGTTTGATGGAACCATGAAGCGGATGTGACATGCCGCCAGTGCCAACCGACAGGGGGAACCATGAGCGCCAATGACAACAAGAAACGCATTCTCGATGCCGTCGATGCCGGCTTCGACGCTCAACTGGAAACCACCAGGCAACTCGTCGCCATCCCCAGCACGCGTGGCGCGGAAGGGCCGTGTCAGGACCTGATCGGCGACCTGTTGCGCGCGCGCGGTTACGAGGTCGATGACTGGCATATCAATCTCGACGATCTCAAGGACCTGCGCGGCTACGGCCCGATCGAACACGATTTTTCCCGTGCGCGCACCGTGGTCGGCACCTATCGGCCGACGACCGAGGCGGGCAAATCGCTGATCATCCAGGGCCACTGCGACGTGGTGCCGGCGGGGCCGCTGGATATGTGGGAGACGCCGCCGTACCAGCCGACCATCAAGGACGGCAGGATGTACGGCCGTGGCGCGTGCGATATGAAATCCGGCACCATTGCAGCATTGTATGCGCTCGATGCCATCAAGGCCGCGGGCCTGAAGCCGACCGCGCGGATTCATTTGCAGTCGGTGATCGAGGAGGAGAGCACCGGCGTCGGCGCGCTCTCGACGATTCAGCGCGGCTATCGCGCCGATGCCTGTTTCATTCCGGAGCCGACCGACGGCGAGATGATCCGCTCGCAGGTTGGCGTGATCTGGTTCCGCATCCGCGTGCGCGGCTTCCCGGTGCATGTGTTCGAAGCGGGCGCGGGCTCCAACGCCATCATGGCGGCCTATCATCTGATCCACGCGATGGAGAAGCTCGAGATCGAGTGGAACAAGCGTGCGGTGAATGACAAGCACTTCAAGGACGTCAATCACCCGATCAACTTCAATCCCGGAATCATCAAGGGCGGCGACTGGGCGTCGAGCGTGCCGGCGTGGTGCGATGTGGATTGCCGGATCGCGGTGCTGCCGGGCTGGTCGATCGCGGAATGCCAGAAGGAAATCCTCGCCTGCGTCGCCGACGCCGCGCGCGATCACCGCTTCCTGTCGAACAACCCGCCGCAGGTGGAGTGGTCCGGCTTCCTCTCGGAAGGCTATGAACTCACCAATTCCGCCGCACCGGAAGCGGCGTTCGCCAAGGCGTTCGATGCGGTCTATGGCGGCGCGGTGCCGGATCGCGCCTTCACGGCGCTGACCGATACGCGGTTCTACGGCCTCAATGCCGGCATTCCGGCTCTGTGCTTCGGCGCGTCAGGCGCTGCGATGCACGGCTTCAACGAATATGTCGACCTGGAGTCGCTGCGCAAATCCACCAAGGCGACGGCGCTGTTCATCGCCGAATGGTGCGGCGTCGAACCGCTTTGATTTCGATTGAATGCATAAGCGGCGGCGCGGCCGCTATCAGACGGGAGATGAAACGTGACCCTGCTCGACAAGATCAATGCGATGAAGATGCCGTTCGCGGAATTGAAGGGGATCACCTTCGTCGAAGCGGAGCCCGAGCGTGTGGTGGCGCGGATGCTGGTGCGGCCCGATCTGTGCACGCTTGGCCATACCATCCACGGCGGCGCGGTGATGGCCTTCGCGGACTCGGTCGGCGCGGCGGCGACCGTCATCAACCTGCCGCCGGACGCCAAGGGCACCACCACCATCGAGAGCAAGACCAATTTCGTCGGTGGGGCGAAGGAGGGCACCACGGTGACCGCTACGGCGACGCCGGTGCATCGCGGCCGCCGCACCCAGGTCTGGCAGACCCGGATTGAGGGCGATGACGGTAAATTGGTAGCCGTGGTGACGCAGACCCAGATGGTGCTCTGATAGAATCCGCACAAAACCCTGAATCGGCATTTCGCGGAAGGGGAGGCCGCGCGATGTGGCGAAATGGTGATTCAAGCCATTCGCTAACAAATTGTTGTGGTTAATGATTTGTCCGCGACACCCTGCCGCAATTTCCGATAAATTTGTCTCTTGAAAGAATGCTGCGACGCACAATATTCAAAGACGTGCGAGCGTCGAATGCGCTCCATCTAGGGAACGACGCCTCCTGGAAGGGCTTTGCCAACCAAGGAGACTGGATCATGCGCGACGATACCATCGCGATCGGCTTGCCTGGCGTTATCAGGCGACTGGATCGGCAGGAGATGCCGTTGCTGCGCGAACACCTGTTGCGTCTGGACACCGAGAGCCGGCACGACCGGTTCAACGGCTTTGCCGACGAAAGTTTCATACAGCGCTACGCCGCCAAGTGCGCGACCGACGGCACCGTCGTCATCGCCTATCTTGAGGACGGCGAAGTGCTGGCCGCTGCCGAACTGCATCCGGCGGACGGCGACAACAGCCCGCTTCCCGAAGTCGCCTTCAGCGTCGAGCGCAAGGTGCGCCGCAAGGGGCTGGGCAGCGTGCTGTTCCGGCGCCTGATCGTCGAGGGCAAGCGCAAGGGCTACGACAGCCTGCGCATCACCACCGGCGCGCAGAACGAAGCGATGCGGTCGCTCGCCAACAAGTTCGGCGCGCACCTGACGTTCCGTCATGGCGAGTCGTCAGGCGAGATCGATCTGCGCAAGCAGTCGGTTGCGGCGGCGGCGCCGCGTTTCAATCCCGCCGAGGTGTTTGCCGCTCCGGCGGCCTTCGCCCAGAGCGTTGCGCGCTTCAATCGCGACTACTGGAAGTGGGTGCTGCGCATGTATGGCTGGCGCTCGCCGGTCCCGCGTGCGGGGCGCTAAGGTTCGCTGACCTGACAGTGCGGAAGATGTTGCGGCGAAAGCCGCCGTTTGATCGAACATCTTCCGCGCAGTTTCATCGCTTGAAGCGGATCTGATAGTCGCCACCACGACGGCATATACGCCGAATCCGCCTCGCGGACGCGGAATGGATCGATAACTGCGCGACCGGGGCCTGATCCGACAGCGTTGTATCAGGCCCGTCGTTTATCTTTTTGCTGGAGCATCATCTTCTCCGAAAACCGGTTTCCACTTTTCGGGATCATGCTCTAATCGCAGCATCCATGCGCAGCGCTTCCGTCAGATCGTCGGGGTCAATGCTGAACGACTCCGTTTTCACACGCGCCCGGGCTGGATCGGTGACCCTGAAAGACGTTGCGATCCGACGAAATGCAAGGAACGAAAGTCCTTCGATTTCTTCCTCGTCGGTCACGACGTCATATGCGCCGGGCGGCAGCGCTCGGTCGATGCCTTCGATATGGAAGTCATGTTTGAAAACCACGGAGTCTCGACGAGATCTGATTGTCATGACGCTATCCGATCAGGTTGGAGACCTGAGTTCTGAAGACGATAGCCACGCATTCATTTCGATCGCGACATCGGCCTCATGGGCTTTGGCAATCAGTGCATCGTGCTTCGGTCCCGGCGCAACCCGATCCGCTGCGGCACGAAAAGCGGTCGCCGACTGCGCTAGCCGCAGATTGAGCGACGGTCGTTCATTTTGCGTGATGGTGTGTAGCATAGAGATTCTCCCTATCCGTGATAGGCGGGAGCATGGGCTCTCATTCACCGATGGTGGCCGGAGGCAGCGCGGTGATGGATGCATCATGCGCCCGGATTCCCAAAGAACCTAATGAATTCGATATTTCCGCGTTGCCGCAAACGCGGTCGTCAGCGCAGGATGACGGCGGCGAGAATTACGAGGCCGAGAAACAGCGGAACAACAATCGGCGGAACGAGCCAGTCCTGAAGGCGAAATGGCGTCTGAAGCGACATGATGACCTCCCGAGAAAAGAAAACCCGGCACATGCCGGGTTCCCTTACTTCCGAATGGAAACAAGCTATTTCTGCTTCGGAGTATCCGGCGAAGACTTGCTATCGCCCTCGTTATTTTGAACGGCGGGCTTTGCCTCAGCCGGAGGGGCGGTCTTCGGGGCGTCATTGGAAGCGCTCGGTGTATCGGACATGATATTTCCTTTCCGGAAACCAACCTAAAACTGATTTTCTAGGTACTTCATGCAGATGTGACCTGATCCCCCAAACACAATGCACCCGACGCCACCCAGATATATATGTTTTGCCGCAGAGACTGTGACGGATGGTCTTTTACAAGGACTTGATAATAACGGGTGCTATCAGCGGCGTTGTGGATGGGGCGTCCGGAGTGCCAAGAGCACGATGCCACCCGAATAACCCTGATCGGAAAGCCTGATCCAAATGAGCTATTGTCACCCCTGCGTGCAAGGCGCAGCATTGCGGCATTTCAGGACGTCATCAGTTATTGCCAGTTATTGCCGTGACCCAGGTTTTTTACTTCGACCGATGTTCACATCGAATTCTCGCCGGCCTCACTCTCGCTGAAACACGCGAGCTTGAAGCTTTGGAAAGGGAGAGTCCGTCGCTTGCGGAATGGGACGCATATACGATGCAACCGGTTTCCGCGCGCGAGAAGCGATGGGCGTATCTCTCGCAAAAGCATATCGAGGCAGTGACGCGCAGGGCGAAATAGCGCTGCGCGAAGCCGGATGTAGGGAATCCCGATGCGCATGCGCGTCGGGCGAAAGAGTTTTGTGACCAGAAAGAATTGCGCGACGGGGAGGTCGCGGATCCTTACATGCCGGGGCGGCGGTCGTTGCCGAAGCGGCGAACCGTGCGGCGCTCCACCACGACGGTGCGTTGCGCGCCGGGTTCGCCGGCGATCACCTGCTGGGTGCGGGCGCGTGCCGCGGTGCGGCCGGCCTTACGCACTTCGGTCTGGACGGTGGCGAGCGGCAGGCCCATTAGCGAGGCGGCGATCTCGGCCTGTTCGTCGGCGTTGTCGGTGATGCCCATGGCCGCGAAAATGGCTTCGTCCAGCGTCGGCGGATCGCGCCGCACGCGCCTAGAACCATACTTCGTCATCCAGTTGTCGCTCATCGTCCGTCCGCCTCTGAATCGTGTCCCGGAGGGTAACGGAAAAAATGCTGCAATGCAATATAAACAGCACCGCAATGCAGCTATGCGGTTACATCGCTAAAGCTTTTCGATGCGGTTGGCATCGTAGATGTCGATCGGGCTCGCCTCCGCGGCCAGCGATTGCAGGGTCTTCACGAAAGCGCGCGAGGCCGGAACCGCGAAGTGTGCCAACAGCGCCGGCCGGTCGGCCCATCGCTCGACGAATACCAGACGCAACGGATTCTCGGCGTCGACATGGACTGCGTGCGAGGTGCATCCGGGCTCGGTGCGGGAGCGATGGACGTGCTCGAGACTGAGCTTGAGAATCTCGTCGAGAGTCTCCGGGCGGGCCGTCACGCTGCCGGTCACGAGAATCATCGCCGCCCTCCCTGTGCCTCCAGCATACGCCGGTCCGCGACGCTTGGAAGGGCCGCGTTATCGTTTTCAGATGCGGCCGGCTACCGGCAACAGTGCGTCGGTCACCGCGCTGGCGGCGTCGCTGGTCAGAAACAGGATGACCGCCGCCAGTTCGTCGAGCCGCACCCAGGTACTGAAATCGGCGTCCGGCATGTCGCGGCGGTTGGCGGGTGTGTCGATGGTGGAGGGCAGCACGGCGTTGACTGTCACCTTGCCCTTCAATTCGGCGGCGAGCGCCTCGGTCAATCGATGCACGCCCGCCTTGGAGGCGGCGTAAGGCCCCATGCCGGCACTTGCGCGCAGTGCGCCCATCGCGCCGACATTGACGATGCGCCCGGCGCGCGACTTCACGAGATGCGAGATCGCCGCGCGTGACGCGTTCACGGCGGTCAGCACGTTGATGGCATAGAGCCGCGACCATGTCGCCGGATCGCCGTCCGCGACGGTCTCGTAGGCGAACGCGCCGGCGACATTGATCAGGCCGTCGAGTTGTCCGAAGTGCTGTGCCACGGCGTCGATGGCGGCAGCCGCCTGCGCCGCGTTCGACAGATCGACACCGCCCGCGCGAAACAGCTCGGCGGTCGGCGGCACGGTTGCGGTGGCATGGTCGATGGCGCCGACGCGGTCACCGCGTGCGCGCAAGGCTTTGACAACAGCGGCCCCAAGCGCACCCGATGCTCCGGTGACGACGACGACTTTTCCACCCATGATCACGCTCCAATTCGCTCGCTAAAATTTTCTGGATATTTATAAGCGAACTTCAGAGAAGTCTCGCTAGGCTGCCATCTCTCCGTTCTGGAGGTTGGGACATCGTCATGTTGCGGGATTTGCCAGATCACGGTTTACCGCTTGTTCAGCTTAAAGAACTGCGGCGCGATATGGTCGTCGCCTTGCAGAAGCGCAAAGGCGCGGTGACCACGGAGGAACTGATGCGCATCGCCGCGGTGCAGGCCGCGATTTCGGCGTTCGAGGAAGTCATCGCCGACCTCGATGCCGAACTGGAAGCGGCTGCCTGATCCCGTCAACGCACCTGTCGGAATTTGCCGGGAGCGACGCCGGTCTCGCGCCGGAACATGCGGTTGAAGTAACCGGCGTCAGTATAGCCGAGTAGCGCCGCGATTTCCTTGATGCTGAGCGACGAGAATGTCAGGTAACGCTTGGCTTCCAGCAACAGCCGCCGCTCGATCACCTTCAAGGCCGACGCGCCCAGCACCGACTGGCAGATCCGGTTGAGATGCGGCGGCGTGATGCCGAGCGCACTCGCGTAAAAGCTGATCGGTCGATGATGTCGATATTCCCGCTCCACCAGTTGATGAAATGCCTGCGCGTGACGCTGCGCGCGTCCGCCGCTTTGTTGCGTGGGTTCGGTGGTGGCCAGCACCGCGCGATAGATCGCGGCCAAGGTCGAACCGATCCGCGCCCGCATGGCGATGGCGCGACCCGGCGCCCGCAAGTCGGCCTCCGCAATCAGTGCCGCGATTTCGTGTCCCACTTGCGCGATCTCGTCGCTCGAGCCGTGCAGGATGTGGGGCCGGCGCAAACAGGTATCGACCTCCGGCGCGGGCGCCAGCGCCTCGCGGACATCGCGTTCGAACAAGGTCACGACGACGCCCTCGACATCTTCCGAGAACACGTAGCCGTGCACCGGCAGCGCCGGAATCGCGACCACCGCCGGCGGCCCGATGCGTTCGATGACGTTGTCCATGGTGACTTCGGCGGTGCCGCCGGTGAGGTGCAGGATCTGGAAGAACTGTTCGTGGCGATGCGGCGCGATGCGAAAGCCGTGGAGGCGCGAGCGCGACAGCACGGTTTCCCAATGCAGCCAGTCCGGACTGGAATTGTAGCCCTGCTCGCCGTACAGCGCGTAAGTGGGGATGGCCGACATCGTCTCCTCGATGTTCGAATTATCCCCTCGTTTGCCGGTTCTGTCCATTGGCAGCGCGACCGCGTCCGATCAACATCGCGGCTGGATAACGATGCGAGTGGAGTGGATTTGACATTCGCTACCTGCATTGCCGCGAGTTCGGGAGGCGAATGTCAAATCCGGAACTCCACTCAAATTTTGAATTTCTGGTGGCCCTTCGATTCTAACCTTTGCAAGGACGACCGCCGGAATGGGATGCAAATGTTAGAATCGGGCCACCAGGCCGGGGAGGTTTTTTATGCGCACGCAGGTCGCGATCATCGGGGCCGGACCGGCCGGGTTGATGCTGGGGCGCCTGCTCGAGAAAGCCGGCATCGACAACGTCATTCTCGAACGCAAGAGCGGCGATTACGTGCTGTCGCGCATTCGCGCCGGCGTGCTGGAGCAGAGCACCGCCGATTTGCTCGATAAGCTGGGGCTGGGCGCGCGGATGCACGCCGAGGGCCTGATCCATCACGGCGTCGATCTGTGTTTCGATGGCGATATCCAGCACATCGATTTCACCGGGCTGGTCGGCCGTCATGTCACCGTCTACGGCCAGACCGAAGTGACGCACGACCTGATGGACGCGCGCAAAGCCTCCGGTCTGACCACGATCTATGAAGCCGAGGACGTCGCGCTGCACGACTTCGACGGCGCGCACCCGCGCGTGACCTGGCGCAAGGACGGCGCGACCCACAGTCTCGATTGCGACTTCATCGCGGGTTGCGATGGTTTTCACGGCGTGTCGCGGGCCAGCATTCCCGAGAAGGCGCTGAGCCTGTTCGATCGGCACTATCCGTTCGGCTGGCTCGGCATCATGGTGGATCGGCCGCCGGTCTCCGACGAACTGATCTACGCGCACCACGAACGTGGTTTCGCGCTGTGTTCGATGCGTTCGCCGACGCGCAGCCGCTACTACGTGCAGGTGCCGGAAGGCGAGAAGGCCGAGGACTGGTCCGACGATCGCTTCTGGGACGAGTTGCGGCGGCGGATCAATCCGGCGGCGGCCGAGAGCCTGCACACCGGGCCTTCGATTGAAAAATCCATCGCGCCGCTGCGCAGCTTCGTCGCCGAACCGCTGCGGTTCGGCGCGCTGTTCCTCGCTGGCGATGCCGCCCACATCGTGCCGCCGACCGGCGCCAAGGGGCTCAACCTCGCGGTCAGCGACGTCGCGATGCTGGGTGAGGCGCTGACCGAATTCTATGCGGAGAAATCGTCCGCCGGGCTCGACGGCTATTCGAAGCAGGCGCTGGGGCGGATATGGAAAGCCGAGCGGTTCTCGTGGTGGATGACCTCGCTGCTGCATACGTTCCCGGAGACCGGCGCATTCGGCCGCCGCATCCAGCGCGCCGATTTCGATTATCTCTCGGGCTCAAAGGCGGCGCAGACAAGTCTTGCGGAGAACTATACGGGCTTGAGTCTGGGTGTTTGAGCTAAGCTTAACCGGCCATGACGAAGTCCTAGGATATGGTTAGTCTGACTGCTTAGATGGTCAGTCAATGCCTAAGCCTCGGAACGACGCAATGACCCCAAACGCCGCCACGATCCTCCCGCCGCTGTTGCGTGCGCTGACGGTGCTGGAATTCGTCGCGCGGTATCTCGATCCGATGACGTTCGATCAGATGTTCGCTGCGGTGGGCACGCCGGACGAGGCGTTGCGCGAGGCATTGCATGGCGTCGATGACGAGGACGAACCAGCCGCCGCTTCGGCGCGTCTCGTGCTGTCGGCGTTCGACGGTATGCGCACGGCGCTGGCCAATGGCGACGATCTCTATGCGATCTATGGCGCGCTGCGTTACCTGCCGCGCGCGCTGGAGGCGCTGTATCCGCTCGCGTCACGCGATCCCGTCGTGAACAGTTTCTATCTCGATGCATCGTTGCGCAGCGATGCCGACATTGTCGCATATGCCGCGCAGCCGCCGAGCGATGGTGAAACCGGCGTGATGCACTTTGACAACGAGCGCGGCAGCCGCGGCGGTTATTCGCTCTACGTGCCGGAAAGCCATTCACCCGAACGACCGTTGCCGCTGGTGATGGCGCTGCACGGCGGCAGCGGTCACGGTCGCGCCTTTCTGTGGAGCTGGCTGCGCGACGCGCGCAGTTTCGAGGCCATCGTTGTCGCGCCGACCGCGACGGGACGCACATGGGCGTTGATGGGTGACGATACCGATACGCCGAACCTGCATCGCATCCTCGACGAGGTCGGTGCGCGTTGGCGTGTCGATGCGACGCGGCTGCTGCTCACCGGCATGAGCGACGGGGGCACGTTCTGTTATGTCAGCGGACTGGAGGCCGGATCGCGCTTCACGCATCTCGCGCCGGTTTCGGCGACCTTTCATCCAATGATGGCGACGATGGCCGACGCGGCGCGGCTCGACGGATTGCCGATCCGGATCACCCATGGCGCACGCGACTGGATGTTTCCCGTTGAGGTCGCACGCCGCGCCGCCGAGGCGCTCGCGGGCGCAGGCGCCGATGTCGGCTTTGGCGAGATCGACGATCTCAGCCATTGCTATCCGCGCGAGATCAATGCCGCACTGCTCAACTGGCTGCGCGAAAATCCGCGTTGAAACGCTTTGTTAAAGGACGCTTCGCGTGATTTGCGTCGCACGCGATTCGTTCTTTTGGAACGAAATGGAGTCGTTTCGTGAACGTGTCGCGATCGTCTCCCTGGAACATGATTTTCAGAGGCTGACTGGTCACGCTCTAAATTGACTTCGGTGTCGTGGGAAACGCGGGGCACCGCGTCTGCGGCGACGTGACCGGGAACGTTCGGGAAATTTTCTTGCCTCGCCGTGCGGACCTGTGACAGGGACACTTCGGGACAAGACAATGTCGGCCGATCCGGCCGTGGGCGGCGAGGGGATGGCTCGGTACTGCGGGGCCTCTACAGCTCGGCTTTTCCGGCCGCTATGACGCGAAGGGCGCGGATCTGGAAGGGACGGCGCTTGCGGGCAAGCGCAGCCTGCAGCTCTCCGCGGTCTTGAGGCTGATCGAGCCGGCGTAAGCACGTTATTCCACCAGCGGCGGCTCGCGGCGCAGCGCCAGCGCGACGCCGGCCAGCGTGAGAACCAGCGAGACAATTTCACGCGCGCCAAAGGGGTCGCCGAGAAACAGCGCGCCGGAGCAGACGCCGACCACCGGCACCCCGAGCGAGCCCGTGGTGGCGGCGGCGGGCTTGAGGCGGCTCAGCGCGCCGAACCAGGTGACGTAAGCGATCGCCATCGGCCCCAGCGTCATGTAGAGCATCAGCGCCCAGCCGCGCGGCGACAGCGCGCCGACATCCGGATGCTCGAAGGCGAGCCCGATGACGATCATCGGCACGCAGCCGAGCACGAGTTGCCAGGCCACCAGCGCGAACGGCTTCAGCGGAATCGGCGTGCGCGCCGTGACGCTGCCGAAGGCGAACAGGATGGCGCAGCTAAGTGCCGTCACCACGCCGATCAGCTTGGTCTCGTCGAAGGCGAAGCTCTGGCCGCTGAACAGCACCGCGAGGCCGGCGAAAGCCAGCACCAGCGCCGCGACGCCGCGCAACGTCGGCCGTTCGCCGAGCACCGGCCAGGCGAACAGCATGGTCCAGATCGGCATGGTGTAGGCGAGCAGCGCCGCCTCGCTGATCGGCAGGTATTTCATCGCCAGCGTGCCGAACCCCATCCAGGCGAACACGTTGGTGAAGGCGGCGAAGCCAAGGCGGGGCCAGAAGCGGGACGGCACCGCGAGGCTCTCGCCGCGCCACATCGCGATCCCCGCGAGCAGCACCGCGGCCGCGACGCCGGCCACGCCGCGGGAGAAAAACGGCGGCCATTCCAGCAACAGCACCTTCACCGCCGGCCAGTTCAGGCCCCAGGCGAGAATGGTGGTGGCAAGGAGCAGGAACCCGACAAGGCGGGGATCGGACGGCGCTTTCGACATGTGCCGTCGTTTAGGGGCTGGCGGATGCGAAGTAAAACGGCGCCGGAGCACAGCAGGGTTGCGCCGGCCGGTTATTCAGCCGAATCGTCCTACGGGCGGGTCGAATATAAGCAAACATTTTTGGTTTGGGGCGTTGTCAGTGCGATGGGTTCAGGTACGCTGAGCGCCCAACCTCCGGGAGACCACCATGAAAAGTCTGTCTCTGATTGCCGTGTTGACCCTGTTTGCCGCCGGGCCTGCCCTGGCGCAGTCCTGCAACGCCGTCAGCGCCGACGGCAAGCCCTTAGCCGGCGCCGCCAAGACCAGTTTCATGAAGAAGTGCTGCGAGACCAACGCCAAGAGCGCGGAAGGCAAGCCGCTCTCCGGCGCAGCGAAAAACAGCTACGTCAAGAAGTGCATGGGAAGCTGACGCGCCTCACGCGAAGCTATCGACGCAGAATGCAAAAGCCCCGCGCGAGCGGGGCTTCTTGTTTGACCGGATATGTGCCGCGATTACTTCACCGCCTCCAGTTTGTCCTGCGTCCTGGTCTCGAAATCGCCGGCGTCGTGGCGCTCGTGCAGTTGCTGCGCGGGATCGCCGGAGACGCGGTTGACGATGCGGCCGCGCTTCACCGCCGGCCGCGCCGCGATCTGCGCGGTCCAGCGCTGCACGTGTCTGTAGCTCGCGACATCAAGGAACGTCCCGGAATCGCCGTAGATCACGCCCTTCGCCAGCCCGCCGTACCACGGCCAGATCGCGATATCGGCGATGGTGTAGTCCTGGCCCGCGATGTATTCGCTCTCGGCCAGGCGGCGGTCGAGCACGTCGAGTTGCCGCTTCACCTCCATGGCGAAACGGTCGATGGCGTATTCGATCTTGGTCGGCGCGTAAGCGTAGAAGTGGCCGAAGCCGCCGCCGAGATAGGGCCCGCTGCCCATCTGCCAGAACAGCCACGATAGGCACTCCGCGCGCGCCTCGGCGTCCTTCGGAACGAACGCGCCGAATTTTTCCGCGAGATGGAGCAGGATCGCGCCGGACTCGAATACGCGGATCGGTTTGTCGGGATTGCTGCGATCCAGCAGCGCCGGGATCTTCGAATTCGGATTGACGTCGACGAAGCCGGAGGAGAACTGCTCGCCGTCGCCGATCTTGATCAGCCATGCGTCGTATTCCGCGCCTTTGTGGCCCGCCGCCAGAAGCTCCTCCAGCATGATGGTGGCCTTCTGGCCGTTCGGCGTCGCCAGCGAATAGAGCTGCAGCGGATGCTTGCCAACCGGCAGCGCCTTCTCATGCGTGGGGCCGGCGATGGGGCGATTGATCGACGCGAACTTGCCGCCGTTCTCCTTGTTCCAGGTCCAGACTTTGGGCGGCGTATAGGGGGCGTCGGTCATGCGGGGCTCCGGGGAATGGAATGTGGGGTTGGTTCCCAACAGGTGGCGAAGATTGGGCGCATTGCAAGAGGGGCAATGCATGGGTGCGCGCCGATGACGCTGCGCATCCGCGTGCGTTCGCTTCAATGTGAGTGGTGTCCTAACCGCCGTGCGTCTAGATTGCGGCTGGCGTTTTGCGGACGCGTTTTGAGGAGAGCGTCATTGCCGGGCATAGCCGTTCGAAGAACGGCGTCGCTTCGCTCGCCTCTTGACCCGGCAATTCATCCTTTTCAAAAGAAAGATGGATGCGCGGATCAGGTCCGGGCATGACGGCGCCGACCCCGTCAAAGGCAGAAGGACTCCGGGCCCACCTCATGTCGCGATTCATAAGCCTGTCGATTGTCGTTGTTCTCGCGCTGGCCGCCACCGCCGCGGCGGCTGGGCCGCGTCACAAGAAGCAGACGCTGCGTCCGCATCACTACGGCTTTCTGCCGGGTTATCAGCAGCCGCTGAACAACGCCGCGCCGCTGTTCAAGCAGGAGGCGTCGGTGCTGCGCAACGCGCGCCGCAAGAAGCGCCACTGGTACATCGGCCCGACGCCGCGCTACTACAATTTCTGGGACGGCCAGTTGCGTTATCCCGGCCAGCCCGGCTTCTCGCGCGGCCGCTACAACGGCGGCAGTTTCGGCCCATGCTGGACACAGACGCCGATCGGGCCGGTGTGGACGTGCGGGTGAGAGCGCGTGACCTGTATCTCGTAAAGGTGACAGCCGCGCTTGTCGTTTGAGTGCCAATAATTACTCTGGCTTCAAAGAAGCCTCGCAGGCATCCACAAATGAAGGAACGCAGCCTGTTATTCGATTATAAGCGTAAGCAAATATTTCCAACCCGATAAGTAAAGAACCTAAAGCGAGTGTTCGTGTAGAGG
>JBARXT010000134.1:0-11807 GCA_049647485.1 Xanthobacteraceae bacterium | reverse complement strand
CGATAAAGGAGGGCGCGAAAAGCCATGTCTGCTGATCCGGCATTCAGGAAGTCGCCGGGATTCTGCCACATCCGCCGCCAAGGAAAGCCGTCCGCGCAAAAACAAATCATTTGCCCAATATACAGGGGTAGCTGGCGCAAATCGCCCTATATCCTGTGGGCCGAACAGCCAATTTTCAGCTCAAATACGCTCGATTTCCGCCCCGAAAAAGCGATGCCACATTCATTACTTCCGGCCACCATGAATGATGATTCAATTCATAGCCATGAGTCGAACCGGGCGCGCGAGCAATTGCATCGCCACGCCCGACTGCGTTCGATTGCGCCCGAAATGGCTACTCGGCGGCGGCCATCGCCAGTTCAACTTGCGACGATGACTGCGACGACGAGGCCTGCATGAAGGCGGAGATGCGCGGCACGATTTCCTTGCGGAAGCGCGAGCCGTTGAACACGCCGTAATGCCCGACATCCTTCTGCACGTAATGAACGCGGCGGTTCGCCGGAATCGCGCTGCACAGTCCGTGGGTTGCTTCGGTTTGCCCCAAACCGGAGATGTCGTCGTTCTCGCCTTCCACCGTCATCAGCGCCACGCGCGTGATCTTCGACGGATCGACCGGCTTGCCGCGATGGGTCATCTCGCCCTTCGGCAGCAACTGCTTGACGAACACCTGATCGACGGTCTGCAGATAGTATTCGGCGGTCAGGTCCATCACCGCGAGATATTCATCGTAGAAGTCACGATGCTTCTCGACCTTGTCGCCGTCACCCTTGACCAGATTGTCGAACAGCCGCCGATGCGCATCGACGTGGCGATCGAGATTCATGCTGACGAAGCCGGTCAATTGCAGGAAGCCCGGATAGACATCGCGCATGAAGCCGGGATGCGGAAACGGCACCTTGGTGATGACGTTGCTGCGGAACCAGTCGATGCCACGCTCCTGCGCCAGATTGTTGACCGCAGTCGGATTGCGCCGTGTATCGATCGGGCCGCCCATCAAGGTCATCGACGCCGGAACGCAGGGATCGTTCTCCGCTTCCATCACCGACACCGCCATCAGCACCGGCACCGCCGGCTGACAGACCGCGACGATATGAACATCGCCGCCCAGCACATGCAGAATCTCGACGAGATGATCGACATAGTCGTTCAGATCGAAGCGGCCCGCCGACAGCGGAACCATGCGCGCATCAGCCCAGTCGGTGATGTAGACGTCGTGTCCCGGCAGGAAGGCTTCGACAGTGCCGCGCAGCAGCGTGGCATAGTGACCGGACATCGGCGCGACGATCAGCACGCGCGGCTGCGGCTTGCTCAGCGGCACGGTAATTCCACGATCGAAGTTCAACAGGCGGCAGAACGGCTTTTCCCAGACCGAGCGAACCGCAACCGGAACACGGCGGCCTTCGACCTCGGTGAAATCGAGGCCCCATTCCGGCTTGCCGTAGCGGCGCGTGATGCGCTCGAACAATTCGCAACCCGCGGCAACCGACTTGCCGAACGTGGTGTGCGACCAGGGATTGATCGGATTCTCGAACAGGATCTTGGTGGCATCCGTGACTGCGCGCGCCGGATTGAGCGAGGACTGCCCCATCTCATACATCCAGTACAGCGGCGTCATCATCGCGGAGCCACCCTGCACCGGCAAGGTCGGCGCACCGCCAAATTCCCCAATCGCCATCAGCTAATCCCCGATTCTATTTTGCGTTGCAATAGTGTGACGGGTGCACTGCGGAGCGTCAATGCATCCATTTTGCTATGCCCCGCGAATGGGCGATTTCATCCTGCCGAAGGCCGGTTAACGGAAAGATTCCGCCTCCAGAACGGCAATTAACCCATGGAACCCGAAAGGCGCAGGTTCGATTCTCGCCGCCTGTGGTTCTGTCATCACACTTCCGGACCGCGAAAAGACCCCGCGGCGGATAGTCCATACCCACACCGACCGGCAATGCATTAGAATCAGATCATGACTGACATCGCGTTTCCCGCTTTCGATCACCCACGACGGTATATCCGTCTGGACACCATCCTGAGGTTGCGCTGGCTCGCAGCCCTCGGGCAACTCGCGGCCATCTTCTTTGTGGTCCAGAGTCTCGACTTCGACGTTCCGATCATTCCTTGCGTCGCCATCATCGCGGTCTCGGCGGTCATCACTCTGGCGCTGCAGATTGCCGTCAATCCGATGCAGCGGCTGGCGCCACGCTACGCCGCGGCCCTGCTCGCGCTGAACATCACCGAACTCGCCGGCTTGCTCTATCTCACCGGTGGACTGGAAAATCCGTTCTCGTTCCTGTTCCTCGGCCCGGTGCTGATTTCCGCGACCGCGTTGCCGACCCGGATCACGATTGCACTCGGCGTTTTTGCCGCGGTTTGCGCCACCGCGCTCGGCTTCTATCACCTGCCGCTGCCGTGGCACCGGGAGGGACCGCTGGTGCTGCCGCCGGTCTATATGGCCGGCATCTGGCTCTCGATCCTGCTGGCGATCGGCGTCACCAGCCTCTACACCTTTCAAGTGACGGAGGAAGCGCGCAAGCTGGCCGACGCTTTGGCGGCAACGGAACTGGTGCTGACCCGCGAACAACACCTCACGCAGCTCGACGGCCTCGCCGCCGCGGCGGCTCATGAACTCGGCACGCCGCTCTCGACCATCTTCCTGATCTCGCGCGAACTCGAACAGACGACGCCGCCGGACAGTCCGCTGGCGAGCGAAGTCAAAACCTTGCGCGAACAGGCACAGCGTTGTCGCGACATTCTCGCCAAGATCGCGCAACTGTCATCGTCCGGCGCGCCGTTCGACCGGATGCCGCTCTCGACACTGATTGAAGAGTCCGTCGCGCCGCATCGCGATTTCGGCATCGCTATCAAGATTCACATCGCCACGTCCGACGGCGCGGAACCAGCCAGCATGCGCAACCCGGCAATCCTTTACGGCGTCGGCAACATTCTCGAAAACGCGGTGGACTTCGCCCGCACCACAGTCGAAGTGGACGCGCGCTGGAACGACGATCTTGTCGAGATCATCATTTCCGACGACGGACCTGGCATCGCCCCCGATCTGCTGAAGCGGATCGGCGAGCCTTATCTCACGCGCCGCCGCGGCCTCGACCCGACCCATCGCGAACGCCGCGGCCTCGGTCTCGGCATCTTCATCGCCCGCACTTTCCTGGAACGCTCCGACGCCGAAGTGACTTTTTCCAATCGCACCTTTCCGGAGCACGGCGCGGTGGTCCGGATCGCCTGGCCGCGCGCCAGTTTCGAAACCTCGCAGACGGCCAGCGACGTCTAGCAAAACCTATCTTGTTGTTTACGCATGGTGTTTGGATAACCGCAGCGTCTCCCGGCCATGAGGGGGCGGTTGCGTGACGACCGAGGGAACTCACAACCTTTTACTCGCGACGATATGTGCCCTTGGATTTGCATGGCAGCACCCCATATTCTGAAGATCGACAATCAGGAAAACGCCCGTGACCGCCATTGCCGAACTTGCCACCGAGACCGATCGCTCGCTGATGATCGTGGAAGACGACAAACCGTTTCTCGAACGGCTGTCGCGCGCCATGGAAACCCGCGGGTTCACTGTGACCTCCTGCGAGAGCGTATCCGACGGGCTCAGCCATATAGGCAAGTCCGCACCGGCCTTTGCCGTGGTGGATTTGCGGCTCGGCGACGGTAACGGCCTCGACGTCGTCGCCGCCCTGAAACGACAGCGGCCGGACGCACGCGCCATCGTGCTGACCGGCTACGGCAACATCGCCACCGCCGTCACCGCGGTGAAGATGGGCGCCGTCGATTATCTGTCGAAGCCGGCTGATGCCGACGACGTGGTCGCGGCGCTGCTCGCCAGCGGCACCGAGAAGTCGGAACTGCCGAGCAATCCGATGTCGGCGGATCGCGTGCGTTGGGAACACATCCAGCGCATCTATGAGCTTTGCAACCGCAACGTCTCGGAAACCGCGCGACGGCTCAACATGCATCGCCGCACCTTGCAGCGCATCCTCGCCAAGCGCGCGCCGCGTTGAGGCGCGGCCTTACGCCAGATCGTCGTAAGCGTATCCTTGCGGATCGATCAGCCGATTGATCCGCTGCGCCGCCGCCATTCCGAACCGCACCGTCATCAGCTTGCGCGTCGGCGCGGGCAGCCTGTACTCCGGCGCCTCGCAATGCAGATGCGCGCCATAGGCGTCGGCGACGATCAGTCCGGTTTCGGCCGGGAAAATCTCGCACGGCAGATCCTGCGGAAAGGCGAAGAACAGCCGGTCGCAATGCGCACGATATTCGTGCCATTTCTGGTCCGCCCGCAAATCCTCCAGCGACGACTTGATCTCGACAATCCACAGATCGCCCCGCGCATTGAGCGCCACCAGATCGGCGCGACGCCCCGACGGCAGCGACAATTCGCTGATGCAGGAAAAGCCGAGCGATCCGAGCCAGCGCGCGGTGCCGCGCGCGACCGTGAGCGCCGTCTGCGACTGACGGCGATCCGGCGGCGGCACGCGATTTAATCCAACCGATTCCATGATCTTCGAACCCTAACAGATTTCGTCACCACACAGCAGCGTGAGATCGAGCACCGACCGGTCCGACAACCGGTCGCGCCGCGGCGGCGTGCGTCCGACCTCGCAAGGGCACGGGGGTCGTGCAACCGCGCCTGGCGCGGGCTTCTGGAGGTAAAATGACGTTCACAACCACCGTTCGCACCCTCGCGCTGGCGATTGCGGCCCTGCCCCTCGTCGCGATGGCCTCGCCGGCCATCGCCAAACCGACCATCGAGGTCGCCTTCGTGCTCGACACCACGGGCTCGATGGGCGGCCTGATCGAAGGCGCCAAGCGAAAGATCTGGTCGATCGCCACCGCCATCGCGGACGGCAACGCCGATGCCGACATTCGCATGGGTCTCGTCACCTATCGCGACATCGGCGACGACTACGTCACCAGAACCTACGATCTCACCACCGACATCCAGGACCTCTACGCCAACCTACTGGCGGTGAAGGCCCGCGGCGGCGGCGACTGGCCGGAAAGCGTCAACGAGGCGCTCGACGTCGCCGTCAACAAGCTGAAATGGACGCCGGGCAGCGACGCACGCCGCATCGTCTTCCTGGTGGGCGATGCGCCGCCGCACATGGACTATGCCCAGGACACGAAATATCCGGTCACCCTGTCGGTCGCCAAACAGAAGGACATCGTCGTCAACGCGGTGCTGGCCGGCAGTGCGCGCGATACCGAGCGGGTCTGGCGCGACATCGCGCAGAACGGCAACGGCCGCTTCATCCCGATTCCGCAGGACGGCGGTCAGGTCGTCATCATCGAGACGCCGTTCGACGACGAGATCATCATCCTGCAGAACGAAATCAACGGCACCGTGATGCCCTATGGTCCGCGCGCCTTGCAAAAGCGCACCGAGGAGAAGGCCCGGCAGTTGTCCGAAGTAGCCGCCGCGGCGCCCGCCGCCGCAACCGACATGGCGAGCTACCTCAACAAGCGCTCCGCTGCCTCGGCGGAAGCCATCACCGGCGGCGGCGATCTGGTCAGCGACGTCAGTTCCGGCCGCCGCAAGCTCGATAGCGTCAAGGACGAGGAACTGCCCGAAACCTTGCGCAAGCTGGCGCCGGAGCAGCGCGCCGCGATGCTGGACGAAAAACTGAAAACCCGCGCGACGCTCAACGCCCGGCTGACCAAGCTGGTGGCGCAGCGCGATGCCTTCGTCGCCGAACGCCGCGCCAAGGCGCCGCCGAAGCAATCGTCGTTCGATCGCGTGGTGGAGGAGACGCTGAAGAAGCAGATCGCGCGATAACGCCGGCCGCCGCGCCGGACCTGTGCGGAGTTCACCTCCCGCGATTTGATCTCAAACACAGCGATATCTCTCCCCACGTCCGGGGAGGGATATCGGCAAACAAATTTCTTTCGATCGCCCGTCAGGGGACGAGTCAGCATTCAACCTGTGAGGCGCGGCGCGAACTCGCCCGGAGCGTTTCGCGCGAAGAAGCCGCGTTGGGTTTTCCGATGCCCCTTGGCGAAGCCGCAAAAATAGGCAATGTGCGACGTATGACAAACGCTCCCCAAGACACGTCCGGCGACAAGCCGAAAGCCGGCGCCGCCATCATTCCCGTCACCCTGTTTCAGCAGAATTGCCTGCTGCTCTGGTGCGAGAACTCCCGACGCGCGGTGGTGTTCGATCCCGGCGGGGACGTGCCCACCATCGTCGATGCCGTCACCAAGACCGGCGTGACCGTCGAGCAGATCTGGCTGACCCACGGCCACATCGATCACGTCGGCGGCGCGGCGGAATTGCGCGACCTGCTCAAGGTGCCGATCGTCGGGCCGCACATCGCCGACAAATTTCTGCTCGATCATGTCGTGGAGAGCGGCGCCAACTTCGGCATGACCGGCGTACGCAATTTCGCGCCCGACCGCTGGCTCGACGAAGGCGACAAGGTCGCGCTTGGCGAGATGACGTTCGACATCCTGCATTGTCCCGGCCACTCGCCCGGCAGCGTGGTGTTTTTCAATCGCGAGATGCGATTCGCCCATGTCGGCGACGTGTTGTTCAACGGCTCGGTCGGGCGAACCGATCTGCCCGGCGGTAGTCATGCAACGCTGATCCAGTCGATCACGGAGAAGCTCTTGCCGCTCGGCGACGACGTGCAGTTCATCTGCGGCCATGGGCCCGGCTCGACCTTCGGGCACGAACGCCAGACCAACCCGTTCCTGAACGGTGCGATGTAGTCGTCGCGCCGCGCAAAGCAGCGCTGGCCGTGTCCGGCGCTCGAACGGAAATAGGATCGAATAGAGGCCGCCACCTGAGCTCGTCATGGCCGGATTTATTCCGACCGTCCCGCCTTGACGATCCGCCAGCAAGAGAGACGTAGATGGCCGGGACAAGCCCGGCCATGACGAAACGGATTCCTCTTCACGCAACGAGATCGACCCCGGAAACTCGAACTGAATTTCCCGTCAGACACTCAGATGGCGCCGTCGCACAAACCTCGATCGATCCCGCACTACCGCAGATGCGGCGCGGCCCAATCCTCGATCTGCGACGCGCCGATCACCCGCTTGGGCTGATAGGGATTGAGCGTGCCCGCCGTCGCCGACCAGCCCTTGGCCAGGATTTCCAGAGCGAACGTCTTGGCATCCGCTTCGGTCTTGAAAGTGCGGGTGGAGCGCACGGCGCGGATCGCACGATCGTCGGATTTCAACGTTTTGTCGGGGCCGAACGCCACGTACCAGATATCAGGGCTCATCATGGGCAAGTAACGTCGATTGCGGCGAAAAGTTTCATCGCCGCAATCTTGCCAACCGGTTTGGGCGAAAACGTGTCGCGAAAAATCTTACTCGACGATCTGTTTTACTCGACGATCTCGACGATGCGGCGCGTCCGTGGATCGACCAGCACAGTGCGATCGTTCACGACAGTATAACGATAACCGCGTGCACCGTATTCCTGCGGAACCTCGTAGTAGGTCACGCCATGCTCGGGCAGAACCACACCGACGCGCACGTCCTCGCGATAGTGATAGGACGGCCGATGCTGTTCCACCACGTAACGATGGAAGCGCGGCCGCTGATCGACACCCAGAATACCCGCGACGCCGCCGACAACACCGCCGATGGTGCCGCCAACCACGGCGCCGAGAGGACCGGCCGCACGCTCGCCCTCGCGCGCCCCGCGCTCGATGCCGCCCGGCACGCCTTGCGCCTGCGCCATCACCGGCATCGCGACAATGGCAAGAAGCGCGGCAGTTTCGATCAAACGACGATTCATGAATGTCTCCTCTGTGAGAACCGGAGCATTCAAGCGATAGCGGCGTCATTCGTTCCAGCGCGGCAGCACGCGCGATGGTCCCATGCATGACAAGAATTTCGGGAACAAAACAGCGAGAAAGAACCGGCGCATGAGCCGATTGCAAGGCACGCTCCATTGTCGTGCTTCAATTCAACGCTCATCGCTCGCGTCGGTTTCAGCCCCACGGGCCACGGCGCGCACTGCCGCCGTTCCATGGACCGCGCGGCACGGCGGATGGTGCCGGCCGCGGCGGAGACGGCGGGGCAAAGCCGCCACCGGACTGCGCGGCCAATTGCTGTAACGCCGCGACACGATTCGCCGTCGCGGGGTGGGTGGCGAATAGATTGTCCATGCCGCGCCCCGACAGCGGGTTGATGATGAACATGTGCGCGGTCGCCGGCGCCCGCTCCGCATCCTCGTTCGGCACCTGGTGCGCGAAGTTCTCGATCTTCGACAGGGCCGAGGCGAGCCACATCGGCTGGCCGCAGATGCGCGCGCCCATCTCGTCGGCGGCGTATTCGCGGGTACGGCTGATCGCCATCTGCACCAGCATGGCGCCGAGCGGCGCGAGGATCATCATCGCCAGCGAACCGATGATGCCGGGGCCGTTGTTGTTGCGGTTGCCGCCGAAGAACATGCCGAACTGCGCCAGCATCGAGATCGCGCCGGCGATGGTCGCGGTGATGGTCATCAGCAGCGTATCGTGATGCTTGATATGGGCGAGTTCGTGCGCCACCACGCCGGCGAGTTCCTCGCGGCTCAGCGACTGCATCAGGCCGGTGGTCACCGCGACCGCGGCGTTCTGCGGGTTGCGGCCGGTGGCGAAGGCGTTCGGCTGCGGATTGTCCATGACAAAGACGCGCGGCATCGGCAGTTCGGCGCGTGTGGCAAGCTCCTGCACCATGCGATGCAAATCGGGCGCGGAGCGTGCATCGACCTCATGGGCGCCGTACATCGACAACACCATGCGATCGGAGTTCCAGTAAGCAAACAGGTTGGTGGCGGCCGCGATCACCAGCGCGATCATCGCGCCGCCCGCGCCGCCGATCAGATAGCCCACGCCCATGAACAGGCCGGTCAGGCCCGCTAGCAGGATCGCGGTGCGAAAATAACTCATCGGTTCCTCCAGTCGCCGCCACAGCGGCCCGATTATCAGATGGGAATGGCGGCCCGGTCTTCGCAAGAGAAGCCGCTGCGGCGGCGCGTCGCGGATTCCTGTACGTCAGCCGGGCGGGAACGTCAGGCTGGTCTTGCTCGCTGGTCTTGCAAATTGCGCGCCGGAGCCTCAGCTTCTGCCGGATCGAGGAGGACACCCGATGTCGATGCAAGGTCTGGCCGCTCCCGCGATGGCAGCCCCGCTGCAGGCGCCGAAACGGCAGGCGCTGGCTCATATCCCCGGCGACGAGGGCTGGCCGGTCGTCGGCCGCACCTTCTCGGTGCTGGCCGATCCGCGCGGCGAGGTGGAGCGGATGGCCGCGACCTACGGCCCGGTCTATCGCAGCCGCGTGCTCGGCGAAACCAGCGTCAGCCTGCTCGGCCCCGAGGCCAACGAACTGGTGCTGTTCGACCAGACCAAGCTGTTCTCCTCGACCCATGGCTGGGAACCGATCCTCGGCCGCCTGTTTCCGCGCGGACTGATGCTGCTCGATTTCGAGGAGCACCGGCTGCATCGCCGTGCGCTGTCGGTGGCGTTCAAGTCCGGGCCGATGAAATCCTATCTCGCGCAGCTCGATTCCGGCATCGGCGCGCGCGTCGCCCGCTGGCGGCAGCAGCCGCCCGGCGCGATGCTGTTCTATCCGGCGATGAAGCAGCTGACGCTCGACCTCGCCGCCACCTCGTTCCTCGGCACCGACATCGGCCCCGAGGTCGACGAGGTGACCGCTGCCTTCATCGACATGATCGCCGCTTCGGTCTCGCCGGTGCGCAAGCCGTGGCCCGGCACCCAGATGGCGCGCGGCGTCAAGGGGCGCGCCCGCATCGTCGAATACTTCTCGCGTCAGATTCCAATTCGCCGTGAAAAGGGCGGCGACGACCTGTTCTCGCAACTGTGCCGCGCCACCCATGACGACGGCGCGCTTCTGTCGACCCAGGATATCGTCGACCATATGAGCTTCCTCATCATGGCGGCGCACGACACGCTGACCTCGTCGCTGACGTCGCTGGTGGGCGCGCTCGCCGCCAACCCGGAATGGCAGGACAAATTGCGCGACGAGGCAACGGCGCTCGGCCTCGGTCGTGACGAACCGATCAGCTTCGACAAGCTGGAGGCGATGCCGCTCGCGGAGATGGCCTTCAAGGAAGCGATGCGGATGAAGCCGCCGGTGCCGTCGATCCCGCGCCGCGCCACCCGCGACTTCAGCTTCAAGGGCTTTGCGATTCCCGCCGGCACGCTGGTCGGCGTCAATCCGCTCTACACCCACCACATGCCGGAGATCTGGCCCGAGCCGGACGCTTTCAATCCGTTGCGCTTCACCGACGAGGCGCAACGCGGCCGCCATCGCTTCGCCTGGATTCCGTTTTCCGGCGGCGCGCATATGTGCCTCGGCCTTCACTTCGCCTACATGCAGGCGAAGTGTTTCGTGCGGCACTTCGTGCAGAACCTCGAGGTGTCGCTCGAACCCGGTTACACAGCCTCGTGGCAGATGTGGCCGATTCCGAAGCCGAAGGACGGCCTGCGCGTGCTGCTCGCACCGAGATAGCAGCAGGACTCTGCTGATGCCGCGAGTTGACCGTTGACCATCGCGTCCGACATTCCACCTCCGTCACGGCAGTTTCCGCATGGCGTGACGATCGTGCGGCAGTCGTCGCGCGGCGTTGCCTCCGCGCCCGACACCAACTCCTTCGCCGACATTGCGACGTGGCTGCTCAAGGGCGCGGCGCGCGAAACCGAAATGCTGCTGCTGTTCGAATCCTTCCCGTGGCGCCTGATCGCCGCCGGAATCCCGCTCGACCGCGCCAGCCTGCACATCGGAACGCTGCACCCGCAACTGCTCGGCTTCGCCTGGAACTGGCGGCGCGAGGACGCGACCTGCTACGAGGTGAAGGTGCAGCATGCGACCTCCGAGACCGACAGCTTCAAGCTCAATCCGCTGGCGCGCATCTTCACCACCGGCGAACCGCTGCGTCGCAATCCGCAGAGCCCCGAGGCGCGCGCCGAGTTTCCGATGATGGCCGAACTGGCGGACGCCGGCCTCACCGATTACGTCGCGCTGCCGTTCAGCAGCGGCACCGGCTATCGCCACGCCATGACGCTGGCGACGAAGCATTCCGGCGGCTTTCCGCAATCGGCGGGTGCGGAGGTGCGGAACGTGCTCGACCTGTTCGCGCTGCATGTCGAACGGCATATCGCCCAGCGCATCGCGGAGAACGCCGTCAACGCCTATCTCGGCGATGTCGCGGGCCGCAAGGTGCTGAGCGGATCGATCCAGCGCGGCAACGGCGAGGCCATCCGCGCGGTGATCTGGGTATCGGACCTGCGCGGCTTCACCACGCTGTCGGATCATTTGTCCGGCGCCGACATGATCGTGCTGCTCAACGCTTACTTCGAAACGCTGGCTGGCGCGGTGCTGGCGCATGGCGGCGAGGTATTGAAATTCATGGGCGACGGGCTGCTCGCGGTATTTCCCATCGGCACGGAAACCAGCGCCCAGGTCGCAGCGCAAGCCGCGCTCGCTGCCGCACAGCGGGCCGTTCACGATCTCGACGCGCTCAATGCCGGCGCGTTGCCGCAACTTGCCGGCATCGACGGCTGGCATCCGTTACGCACCGGCATCGCGTTACACGAAGGCGAAGTGTTCTTCGGCAATATCGGCGCGCCGTCGCGGCTCGATTTCACCGTGATCGGCCCCGCGGTGAACGAAGCCAGCCGCGTCGAGGCGTTGCAGAAGACGCTTGGCCGCAGCATCCTGATTACCGAGACGGCGGCACGGCATCTCGATATCGCGCTCGATGATCTCGGCAAGCATGAGTTACGCGGTGTCTCATTGCCGATCGCGGTCTACAGTCCGCGCGAGACTGCGTCATAGGC
>JBARXT010000133.1:0-30809 GCA_049647485.1 Xanthobacteraceae bacterium | reverse complement strand
CAGGGCCCATGCATTGGTCCCGAATGATGCAAGATGTTTTGTGAAGGTCTGGCACGTCGTCGGCTGCCGTCGTGTTGTCGGCCTCATGATGTGCGCTGACTGCAAAGAAGTTACAACAAGACGCCATGCGCAATTGTGATCCAGATTCAACCCTGAGCGGATTCAGTCGCAGATCGAAGGTGCCGCAATCATGGGGCTGAGCCTTGTGAAACACGGAGAGATCACGTTCAAGGACGGCAAGGTGCAGCAGGGGAATTTCGATGATTTTCCAATGATACGGATGGACGATGCGCCACTGGTTACGAACGTGCACATCATGCCGTTCGAGGCCGATACGCCGCCGAGCGGCGTAGGCGAGCCTGGCGTGCCCCCGTCCGCTCCGGCGCTAGTCAATGCCATTTTTGCCGCGACCGGGAAGCGTCTCCGCAACATGCCGATCGGCAAGCAACTGGAGACTTAACACGGATTGCGTGATGACGCGTATTGCCTGAATGACGATGGAAACAAGGGCGCTCGCGGCATGTCGCTGTCGAGCGCCCTTGTTTTGGGCTGATGGCTCTATCCTTCTTACTCTTGGGCTGCTCGTATCTGCGTCACTACGGCTGCCGGACTGCGACACCCGAGTAATTCCGAAGCAGACCAATCCAGCCGTCGCGTGGTAGCTGCCTGTCAGCTCTATGTTCGGCCGCGGATTGCGCGCCAGAGGAAGATGACAATACAGGCGCCGATAAAGCCCGCGATCAGATATCCGATCCATCCCCCAAGCGCGACGCCGAGCAGGCCGAGAAGCCAGTTGGCGACGGCTGCGCCAACAATACCGAGGACGATGTTTGTAAAAATCCCCGTGCCGGTTTTCATGAACATCGAGGCAAACCATCCAGCCAAACCGCCGATGATGATCGCTGCGATCCAGCCAATACCAGCTTCACTCATCTGGAGACTCCTGTGGTCAGGTGGCTTTGTTTTTGATTGCGCCGACGATGGCCGTGAGGATTGCGCCACCGGCACCGCCACCAACGGCCTGAGCGACGATCGAACCGATATCGAAATTCCCGCCCTGTAGCGACGTCGCGACAGCAGGCCAAACGAGCGTGATGATCTGACCCAGAACGCCGCCGCCGACGAGGCCGGCGATCGTGTTGCCCAAGGTGCCAAGATCGAAAGTCGGAGAAGCTTTGCCAGTGGCGTTTCCGCCGAGCGCGCCGGCAACAAGATTTATCAGAATCTGTTCCATGTGATGCCCTCAGTGTGTTTCTGAGGTTAACGGGAGCATCGCAGCGAGTCGAGGGGCGTGATACGGCGTCCAGATTAGAACCGGTCTGCGACCACCTATCGGAGGTAATTCCCGGCGCCATCACGGCTTCGCCCGACGCCACCCGGCACGTTGTGCTTCACTCTCTGAACAGTTTCAATGCAAACCTGATCTTTGCGGCGAAACCTGCCGTGGCAAGCCGAACCTGCATCGTTGCTGCCAGCTACTGACGCTGATCATGATCGCAGCGAGGGCGATCAGCCCCCGATCGATGCGGTTTGGTAGTTCGTGGTCCTGACCGAACCGGCGGCACGCGGTATTTTCAGCCACGTTTTCGTAGCTTAGGATTTCGCAAGTTTCTGCACAAACGCGTATTCTTCATTGGCGACAGCGCGCACATCGTCCCGATCTTCGGCGTGCGCGGCCTGAATAATGGCCTGGCCGATGCTTATAACATCGGCTGGAAGCTCGGCCGCGTACTCACTGGGCGCGCGGAACAGGGGCTTCTCGACAGCTACACACCGGAACGGCGTGGAGCGACGCTGGATGTTTTCGCCAACGCCGCGAAATCGACCCGCTTCATGACCCCGCCGACACCAGGCTGGACCCTGATGCGCGACGCGGCTCTGTCGCTGGCCCTCACCGAACCTTGGGCGGGAGCGCTGGCGAATCCACGACAGATGACGCCCTATACCTATGCCGATAGCCCGGCAGTCATCGCGGATGCCGATGGCTTTGGTCCGGGCGCCGGACTGGGTGCAATGCTGCCGGATGCCGCGTTGCCCCAAGGAGGATTTCTCTCGGAGCGGCTTGGCTCGGGATTCACGTTGCTATGTTTTGGCGCGCCGGTTGCTGCTCAGCATATCGATCTGACCGTTCTGGCCCTGGAGCCCGATGGCGCGGCGGCGCGGCGCCTCGGTGCATCCGAGGGATCAGCGGTTCTGGTGCGTCCTGACATGCATATTGGCGCGCGCTGGGCGACGAGGCCGGCCCCGGCGGCCGTGCTGTCGGCCCTTGCTGTAATCTGCGCCGGAAAGGCTCGCTCCCATGGCTGATGTCGAAATGGCTGATATCGAAGACGTCTTTGAAACGCTTGCTCTCACCGTCGACCGGATAAGGACGGCACAAGGGGCTGATCGAACGGCGCTGTTTCTGGCGAAGGCTGCGTTGGCACTGGCGCAGGCGCTTAATGATCCGTCGCGTGCTTGCGCCATCATCGTGGCTGCTGGAATTCTCGATCCGGATCGTCAGCAAACCAGGGTTCCGAACGCCTTATGAAGGTCCGATCGACAAGGACATCTCGGAATGTCCGGACGTGATGCCGGCGAAGTTCTGGAGATGGTCAATTGTCGTCCAAAAAGGCCTAAATCGCGGGCTGGTGGGACGCGTTAAGGTCAGATGCTGTTACTCCTGCTTGCGGGTCGCGAAATACTATTGTCCGCTCGAGATCGGTCACGACCTCAGGAGCGCGGTTCGCAAAGTTCAATGCTCTTCGCGCGGACCGCTTTCGATATTGGTCAGGGATGCGTCTTGTCCTTCCGTTTGATCACGAAACAGCGCTGCGCGGACCAGCACCATCAGCGTGATCGGCGTGGTGATAGTCACGAACAAGACAATCAGGATTTCATGAAATACGAGATGGCCTGCGAGCGTCGAGAAGTAGACGATCGACGACATTGCTATGCAGCCGACACCGAGGGTCGTTCCGAGCGTGGGCGCATGAACTCTTTCATAGAAACTGCGAAGCCGAAGCAGTCCGAACGAGCCGATCAGGGTCAGCGCAGACCCCAGCAGCAGGAATGCAGCCGTAAAAAATGCCGAAAGAGCGGAGATCTCGGCGACACTGCTCATTCGATCACCTCGCCGCGGAGCAGGAATTTGGCAAGCGCGACAGTGCCAAGGAAGCCGAGCAGAGCGACCACCAGCGCCATCTCGAAATAGAGAGTGGACCCCGATTTGATGCCAAAAACGAGAAGCAACAGTATCGCATTGACGTAAAGGGTATCCAGCCCAAGAACCCTGTCTTGTGCGCGCGGCCCGCGCAGGATGCGATACGCAGCGCATATCATCGCTATTCCCAGGGAGATCTGGGCAAACATGATCGCATACGCAAGCAACGCATTCATGCGAAAATCTCCAAAAGCGGCTGCTCGTAGCGGCTCTTGATGGTGCTGATCCATTCAGCCTTGTCGACCAGGTCGAGGACGTGAATGGTCAACGTGCCGGTCGGTTCCTCGAATTTGACCCATAGCGTTCCGGGCGTCGAGGTGATGATGCACGCGAGGAGTGCCAGGCCATAAGGGTCGCGCAACTCAAGCGGTATATCGACGAAACCGGGACGTCGCTCTCTCCGCCCGAAACCGATGATGATGCGCGCGACGGCAATATTGGATTTGACAATATCCGCGAAGACGATGAGGGCCAGGCGCAGCATCGCAAGGGGCCGCCCTGGACGTGCCTTCGGCTGCTCCAGTGCTGCCAGCGCCCACCCGCCGATCAACGCCATACTTGTGCCCAGAAGAAACTGGCCCGGCGACAAGGATTGATTCAACAGCAGCCAGAAGCCGAGAAAAATGGTGCTTGCGATCGGATAGGGGAGCAGTTTCATTGAGGCTCCCTCCGGGTATTTTGGGGTACGCTCTCCACACCGAGAACGCCGCGCAAATAGTCGTGCGGTGTGTACAGCGAGGCCGCTGCCGCCTGCGCGTATCGCATGACTGCCCCGGCCTGCATCGTCTGTGCGGCGCAGAGCAGAATCAGCGCAACGATGGGTATTATCTCGATCAAACGCACACTCGGTACAGCCCGGTCAGGTGACGCCCAAAGCGCGTAGATTCCGGCGCGGGTCGTGGCGATCAGAGTTGCGAGTCCCGACAGGATCAGAATGACGAGGAATATCCAGGCGGCGATCGGGATGCTATCCGGTTGCGAATTCAGGGCTGCCGTCAGCAATGCGAACTTGGCGACGAAGCCCGATAGTGGCGGCAGTCCGGAAATAACCAGGGTGCAGCAGATAAACGCGCCGCCCAGGGCGGCTATGCTCGCCGGGATCGCAATGCCCGTTCCTTTTGCTTCATCGAGTTCATCTTCTTCGCCATAGAGCTCTCGCGTCACGGCGAGCAGGTCGGCGCCTGGCTCACGGCCGCGCTCGATAAGCTCGATCAGAAGAAAGAGCGCCGCCAGGCCAAGCGTCGAACTAACGAGATAGTAGAGAGCGCCCCCTGTCATGCCGACAGACCCCATGGCGATGGCGGAGAGCACCGTGCCGGAAGATACGAGCACGGAATAGGCGGCGAGACGGGCCATGTCCTGGGACGCGAGACATCCGATCGCACCAAAAACGATGGTTGCCATTCCGCCCATCAGTAGCAGCTCGCCGCCAAAATGGGCTGATGCTCCGGCGTGATCTCCGAACAGAAGCAGCCAAAGCCGAAGTATGATGTAGACACCTACCTTTGTTAAAATCGCGAAAAGCGCCGCAACCGGAGGCGGCGCGACGGCATAGGTGCGGGGAAGCCAGAAGCACATCGGCCACATGCCGGCCTTCGTCAGAAAGGCAACGCCAAGGACGGCGGCACCCGCTTCCAGCAGGGCGCGATCTTCGGCGCGGATAGCTGGAATGCGCGTTGCCAGATCGGCCATGTTGAGCGTTCCGGTGACGCCGTAGATCAGGCTGACTCCGACGAGAAACAGAAGCGAGGCCACCAGGTTGACGATGATATAATGCATGCCGGTGGTTACGCGCGCCGTTCCTGAGCCATGCAATGCCAGGCCGTAGGAGGCTGCGAGCAGGACCTCAAAAAAGACGAACAGGTTAAAGAGGTCGCCCGTAAGGAATGCTCCATTGATTCCCATCAACAGAAGCTGAAACAGGGAATGGAAATGCGCGCCTACGCGATGCCACCGAGCGAGCGAAAATATGAGCGTGGCCGACGCGAGGATGCTCGTCAGCAGCAACATCATGGCAGTCAGCCGGTCGACAACCAGAACAATGGCGAATGGTGCGGGCCAGTCGCCGAGCCGATACACGCCAAGTAGGCCATCTGGCGAAGCATCGGTTCCCCGGACCAAGGCGATCGCAATTCCGACGAGCGCAACGACGGATGCAACATTGAGCGTCGCATTCAAGGTGCGACGGTCACCGCCGAGAACCAGCATCATTGCGCTGGCGAATAGCGGCACCGCAACCGGCGCGATCATCAGATGGTTTCCGATGCTGCTCAACGTTCCCGCCCGTCAACATGGTCCGTGCCGGTGAGGCCTCGCGACGCGATCAGCACGACGAGAAGCAGGGCCGTCGTGGCAAAGCTAATAACGATAGCGGTCAGGACGAGCGCCTGCGGCAACGGATCGGCGTAGCGCCCTGGGTCGCCCACTCCCCCGGCTGAGAGGATCGGGGCCGCTTCGGTTTTCAGCCGTCCCATGGCGATAATAAACAGATTAACCGCATAGGAGAGCAGCGACAGTCCGATGACGACCTGGAACGTGCGCGGCCGAAAGATCAGCCAAACGCCTGAACTGACGAACACGCCGATGCCAATAGCGAGAACGATCTCCATCAGCGCATCTCGATGTTGGATTCGTTGGCGAGGGGCGCACGGGGTGCGCGATGACTGCGCATGGATTGATGCGCTATTGCGATCAGCATCAGCACGGTTGCGCCGACGACCAGCGCGAACACGCCCAGGTCGAACAGCATCGCACTGGCAGCCGGCACGCGTCCGATCACGGGAATATCCACGTACGAGAACGACGAAGTTAAGAACGGGCGGCCAAACAGCAGGGCTGCTGCGCCGACACCTGCGGCCGCAAGCAGGCCTGCGCCCATCCAGCGGATCGGCAAAATGCGCAGGTGCGATTCCACCCAGATGGTCCCGCGAGCCATGTACTGCAGGATGAATGCTGCCGCCATGGTCACGCCGGCGACGAATCCGCCACCGGGAAGATCGTGGCCGCGAAGGAGCAGATAGAGAGCCGTCATGATGATAAGCGGAAACAGTGCCGCCATCATGAGTGCAGGAATTGCCATCGCGCTCTTGACCGTGGCGCCACGCTGACGCGTCTCGCTTTCATCATCGAAGAGATCTTGCGCGCGCTGTTGCTCGGGCATCGGAATGCTGTCGGAGGCGGGACGAAACCGCCGCAGCAACGCAAAGACCGTGAGGCCGACAATGCCGAGAACGGTGATTTCCCCCAGTGTGTCGAATGCACGGAAATCCACCAAAATAACGTTCACGATATTGGTGCCGCCGCCTTTCGTGTAGGCATTCTCGACGAAGAAGCTGGAAATGCTGTCCGGAGACGGCCTTGTCATGACGGCGTAAGCAAGTGCCGCCATGCAGCCGCCTGCGGCCGCGGCAACGAAAATGTCACGCACGCGATACCAACGCAGGATACCCCGTGTCGCGTCGGCCGATTCTCCCTTCTCCTTCTCGAAACGCTTCGGCAACCAACGTAAACCGAGAACGAGCAGCACGGTCGTGACGGTCTCGACGACCAGCTGTGTCAAGGCCAAGTCGGGCGCGGAGAGCCAGACGAAGCTGATGCAGGTCACGAAGCCGGCGCCGCCGACAAGAATGAGCGCTGCAAGGCGATGAAATTTGGCTTGATAGGCTGCGGTCAGGGCACAGGAAATGCCGACAGCCCAGATAATCGCGAACACGACATCAAATGTCATCCGCGAGGAGTCCTCGTGGCCGATCCCGCGCATGTAAATCGGTGCCAGTCCAACGACAAGAGCGACGCAAATCAAAATCTGCAGTTGCGGCTGCAGACGCTGCGTACCAAGCAGGCGCTCCAGCCACCGCGCAAGCCGCCATGAGAGCGTGATCAGGACACGTTCAAAAATGCGTTGCCCCTTGATGTGACGAAGCAGCGGAGGTCCTTCATTGACGCTCAAATAGGAGCGCAGCATGAGGTAGATCGCGGCTCCGCCGGCGATGGCAACCAAGCTCATCAGGAGTTCGGGCGTGAACCCGTGCCAGGCAGCCAGATTATACGCCGGAAGGACGGGGCCGAGTACGGCGTGGAGGGCCGTTGTCAAAAGAGGGGCTATCGTGATCGCTGGAACGATTCCGACGACAAGACATGCCAGCACCAATAGTGCGGACGGCAAGCGCATCAGGAACGGCGGCTCGTGCGGAACACGCGGTAAACTTGTCGGAGCGGGACCGAAAAACACATCGAGGATGAATCGTAACGAATATGCAACGGTGAACATGCTCGCAATCGTGACGATATACGGTAATGCCTGATCTATTAAGGAGTTGTCGTGGATCTCAATGGTTTCGGCGAAGAACATTTCCTTTGAAAGGAAACCATTGAGGAGTGGCACGCCCGCCATCGCAGCAGCAGCGACCATCGCCAGGGCCGCCGTAACGGGCATGAAGCGCCGCAGACCGCTCAGGCGCCGGATGTCGCGCGTTCCGGTTTCGTGGTCGATGATCCCGGCCGCCATGAAGAGCGAAGCCTTGAACGTCGCGTGATTCATAATGTGGAAAATGGCTGCGACTTGCCCGAGTGGCGTATCGAGGCCGGTCAGCAATGTAATCAGCCCGAGGTGGCTTATCGTCGAATAGGCAAGAAGCCCCTTGAGGTCTTGCTGAAACACCGCAAAAAAAGCGCCGACGACGAAGGTGATAAGCCCGGCGGATCCCACCAGCCAGAGCCACTCGTTCGTCCCCCCCAACGCAGGCCAAAGGCGCACCAACAGGAACACGCCGGCTTTGACCATTGTCGCAGAGTGGAGGTAGGCGGAGACGGGCGTCGGCGCGGCCATTGCCTGCGGAAGCCAGAAATGAAACGGGAATTGTGCACTCTTCGTGAAAGCGCCGGCAAGAATGAGAAGGAGGGCCGGCACGTAGAGAGGATGCGATCGAATGACGGCACCCGAGGAGAGGATGCGGTCGAGATCGTAACTTCCGACGATGTGGCCTAGAATCAGAACGCCCGCAAAGAGGCAAAGGCCGCCGGCGGACGTGATGGTCAGTGCCATACGGGCGCCGTCACGCGCCTGAGCGCTGTGGTACCAATAGCCTATCAGCAAGAAGGAGAAGAGGCTGGTCAGTTCCCAGAAAAAGACCAACTGAATGACGTTTCCCGAGAGTACGATCCCGAGCATTGCCCCCATGAAGGACAGCAAAAATGCGAAGAATCGAGGAACAGGATCGCTCGAGGACATGTAGTATCGCGCATACAATACGACCAGAAATCCGATGGCGGTGATCAGCGCGGCGAAGATCCAGGCGAAACCGTCCATGCGTAGGCTGAAGTCCAGCCCAAGCTCTGGAACCCAATCGTACTTGTATTGCAGGATTTTACCGTCAGTAACGTGCGGGTACATCGCGATGGTCAGCGCCAAGGCCGTCAGGGCGATCAATCCGGCGAAATATGCGGCTCCGTCACGGGCGTTCACGCGAAACAGTATGGCTAAACAGCTTCCCAGGAAAGGAAGTGCAATAAGCCCAAACAGGAGCAATTCAAGAGATATCACTAGCACTTCCCGATCGCGATGGCTCCGATCTCCTTACATAACACGAACAAAAGGATGCGAGGACAAGCTTATCCCCGACGCCCGCAGAATTCTGATCGGCTGACGAGCCCGCATCTGGTGCAAATGCAACGGAGCCCCGGACGCTCTGATATGCCGCCGTCGTTCGAGAAGATTTCGAGGAGGGATAGCCGATCCGACACGCCAGAGGAGCCGCACGATGCCTCGAATCTCGTCGACTCGGCGTCATATGGCGGATGATTTTAACTAACTCAGCGAGCCTATGAAAGCGCAGGAATGCCGCAGGTGTGCGTCCGGTGCCAGGTCGAAAGAGCTGAAACCAGCCCACTCGGGAGTCGAAGCTACTCACGACGTGGGTCGGCGCACCCTGCATGGACCTGCTTTATTGCAGCATTGCAGCCGGTTTCCCGGCTTGTTCAAAAGGACAAAACCAAGCATTATTTGCGTGTTCTGTAGCGGGACGTGAAGATGAACTCCGAGACAAGAATGACCGGACGGATAATTGCGGCGGCGCGCGCTTTGGCCGGCATCAGCCGGGAAGATTTCGCTGTGGCCGCGGGGATTTCCGTTGACGCAATGACGTTGATGGAAGCGAATGGCAGCGCCTGGCTTCGTTCAGAAAATGATGCCGAAGCCATCAGTCGCGCGTGTGAAAAATTCGGAGTCGTTGTGATCGACGAGGGGGACGGCATGGGGGCTGGCGTCCGATTGAAATTCACCCGCCAAGATGTGAACCAGATTGCTCGCTTGGAGGGAGAAGGCGGGATTGTCCGCTCAGACGACGCCCCCTGATATCGGTTGGCCACCAAGACATACGCAGCAGGCATGGCCATCAGGATCAATATTGGCGATCCGACCAGCGCCAATTCGTCGGCGACCTTGATTGAGCATTCTGACGGCGTGCATGCATATCGAACCACCCGGCAAGAAATATTCATGGGTTTGGACGCTTGCGTGGTGTCCTTTTGTTTCTTTCGGAAAGCTGCCTCGCCGAAATGGAGCTGTAAATTTGCAGTGGTCGAGCGTGTCATCGTTTTCTCAAACGCACGTCGCGTGAGCGGGTATTCTAAGACGGCGACGTCCGGTCGAACCGATCGCGTGCAGACAATTTATCCGTTCGGAGGAGCATATTATCCAGTATATCAATGCGATAATTGGATATTGTGGGCGTGATGCATTCTTCGATCGCATGATGAGGGCCACAAGCCATAAGAATGATGGACAACAAGCTCCACTTCAGTTCCTCAACAGCATCGACGAGATCTTTCTGTTCCAGCGCCTGCAGCGCAGCGCGATGGGCGCGATCCAGTTCAAGGGACTGCGGAAACTCCTGGAGGATCGCAAGATCACGCTGGATCTCGCGGCGTCCGCGCGCGACTGGCTGGCGGAGAAGGGTTGGGATCCGGCTTACGGCGGCCGCCCCTGAAGTGAGTGATCCAGTACAACGTGCAGGACCCGCTCGCTGCCACAAGGCATCGTGGCAGGCGTCGCCGCGAACGGTCATGCATTCCAGGACATGGAGCGGGGAACTTTGTGGTGCGGTCGGGCGAGCGTCCTTGTGATCCCCTTACGTGGGTGAAGCATGACGGACGCCCATCTCAATGGCAGGCTGGCGTCGCGCGTCGTGACGCGCGATAACGGTGCAACGAGCATTTTTCGGCGTGTCATCGGTTGAGCCGGTCATACGTTACATACGTTGCGCAAGGGATATTCACTGAATATGGTTTCAAGCTTACCGCCTCCCGTCTCCCAATCAGTTGTCACCCGACTTACGCAGGCTGCGATATTTCTCGTGGTGACCATCAATCCCGGATCGGGGCCTGAGAGAGTAATCCGCGCTCTATGTGCCGGTCTCTCCAGCCTGTTGCGCGGCGTCGGTTTCCGCAATCTCGATGGGCAGCTATCCTGCGTCATGGGATTCGGCCCCGAGGCCTGGGACCGGCTGTTCGGAGCACCGCGGCCGAAGGAGTTGCATCCGTTTTGCGAGATTCATGGCGTGCACACTGCGGTTTCGACGCCCGGTGACATCCTCTTTCACATCCGCGCGGCGAGCATGGATTTATGTTTCGAACTCGCAACGCATATTACGTCGCGGCTCGCTGGCGCGGTCTCGACCGTGGATGAAGTGCACGGTTTCAAATATTTCGACGATCGCGATCTGATTGGCTTCGTTGATGGCACCGAGAATCCCGTAGGTGCAGCCGCCGATGCCGCCACTCTTGTCGGCGAAGAAGATTCCAGCTTCGCCGGGGGCAGTTACGTGATCGTGCAAAAGTATCTGCACGACCTGGAACGCTGGAACAAGGTGCCTGTCGAGGAGCAGGAAAACATTATCGGACGCCACAAACTGTCCGACATCGAACAGTCCGATTCCGTGAAGAAGCCGTATGCGCACAACGTCCTGACCTCGATCGAGGAGAACGGAGAGCAGCTTCAGATTCTGCGCGACAACATGCCGTTCGGCGAAGTTGGCAAAGGAGAGTTCGGTACTTACTTCATCGGCTATGCGCGTGCGCCACAACGCATCGAAAAGATGCTGGAGAACATGTTCATCGGCAACCCGCCGGGGACTTACGACCATCTGCTGGATTTCAGTCGCGCTGTAACGGGATGCCTGTTTTTCGTGCCGACGGCGACGTTTCTGGACGATGTCGATCCCGAGGTGTAATCGGCGACTGGCATCGGCGCAAAAGAGCACGGGTCAAGGCCTTGTCGAATTGCGCGTTCCATTTCAGCTCGCACGCCAGGCCGTCGACGACGTCGACCGTGGAGCGGAGGATTCGGACTGGTCGCCGGTCAAGGACGCCGCGCGCAAGATTGCCTTCGCCGAAGACCGCTCTGTTTTCGACAACAACGCGGCGGCCCGGAATACAGGGAATCGGTGAGGGCAGCAGCAACGCGGCTGTGATGCTTTCGGCGAATGTGAAGTCCTATCCGGATGCCGTGGCGCAGGTCGTGAGCGAGTTGCGGCTTGCCTGCTGTAACGGTCCTTATGCGTTGGTGCTCGGCGCGGACGCCTATACCGCAGCGAGCGGCGGCAGCGACGAAGGTTACCCGGTCGTGCATCGCATCGAGCGTTTGATCGACGGCGGCATCTGCGTGCCGGCCATCAAGGGCGGATTTGCGCTCACCACGCGCGGCAGCGATTTCGAACTGAATATCGGTCAGGACATCGCCATCGGCTATCTCAGCCATTCCAGCACAGTGATCGATCTCTATTTCCAGGAGACCTTTCCTTCCGGATGCTGACCTCGGAGGCGGCCGTGGTCCTCGCGACCCTAGGACACGTAGATGCTGGATCGTGCTGCCGCCTATCCGGCTTTAAACGCGTTCTCTGACCCGCAGTATGAAATCAAGAGCGACAAGACCGATCACGTCGCGATGCACAAAGGATCTGCGCTGAAGCGGATCGTAAACTGAAGTTCAGTTCTCGATGCTCCTTGAGTATCTGCACGCAGATTGCCTCGATGTCTCGCGCATTTCGATCCCGAAACAGCCGGGAATTAGTTCGGCTGCTCGGGCGGATAGACGATCGACGTTCCGTGAATTTGCGCGAAGGGTGTTAGCTTGTGCGATCGATAGCTGGTCTCCGATAATATCTCTATGACCGGCACGCCATGCACGTTGAGCGCATCGGCGACGAGCGAGCGGTGGCAGCGCCATGGGACAGCCTCCGCACACATGATGGCGGTGCGCTCCTGCCGGCCCATTCGGATGAGCGCCTCCAGCGCATGAGTGAACTCCGCAGTCTGCATGTAATCGGCGTAACCTCGGAAACTCTTGTTACGCCAGCCGGCATTCTGGGAATCCCTGCGGGCGCGCCGCAAGCCGCCCAGGGCCTCCATATGGATATATCCGATGTGGGCAGCCCTTAGGCTACCGGCGAGAGCGTCACTTCCAAACTGCGGATTGTGTCTCGAACCCGGTATCGTGCGGATATCGACGAGTTGCTCGATGCCTTAGATTTTCAGCAGTTCGATGAACCGCTCGATCGGCAAGGTCGAATGTCCGATAGTGAAGATCGCGCTTTTCGGCCAATGCGCATCTGATGGCGGAATATGCTGACTCATGTGACAAATCGTGACATAGCCGGGTTCATCAAACAAACCCAGCCCATTCTAGAGTATCTATTCGACGAGGAATAGATAAGCTTCCCCATCACGGCATCCCACACGATCAGTATAGACCTCACTGATGAGCGCTGGATCGCCGTCGTGAAATTCGTAGCGATCACACGCGCAACCGGGGGGCTGATCCGCCAACTAGTGATGAAGACGGCGAGATGCTCAAAGGTCGTCCGGATTGCTCAAGCAAACACCCGCCTCGATGAACGAGGCGGGTGTTGAGCGGGCGAATTACAGACGATGCCCGCGATGATGACGGTGGTGGTGTCCGTGATGATGGTGACGGTGGTGATGCCGCCAATGATGATGGTGGTGCCGGTGGAAGCGTGGCGGCCCCCAATATCGGTGAGGACGATAGAATCGCCGGTTCGGAACGCAGTGACCCCAGCGATTGACGTGCCAACCCGGACCACAGCGCCAGCCAATCTCGGTGATTGCGTGAGGCGCGTTCGTGGTCGATGTGGCGGGAAGGGCCTGCGCCGTAGATGCCATGCCGAGGAGGCCGGCGGCAAACAATGCGGATGCGAGAATTTTCATTCGTTCCTCCGTGCTGTTGGGTGGACGCATTGAAAAATCTCTCGCCTGAATGGGCGATGAAGCGCATTGCCAATTTTGGTCACATTTGCCGGAAACGCGGCCAGGTTCGCCGAAATCGCAGAGATGTCTTCGCATTTTTCCGGCAGCGTGGACTGCGCGGCGGATTGCGCACTCGTCTTCATGTGCGATGACCACTATGATCGACGACGTACCATGACGAAATTTTCTCAGAGGAGGCGCAGGCATGTTCATCGCGATGAACCGGTTTCAGGTCAAGCCGGGTTCCGAGCAGGCGTTTGAGACGCTGTGGGCCACGCGTGAATCCTATCTCGGGGATATGCCGGGCTTCGTCGAATTTCATCTGGTGAAGGGACCTGCAGCTAGCGACCACACGCTCTACGCCTCGCATACCGTCTGGGCCGATCGCGCCTCGTTCGAGGCGTGGACCAAATCGGAATCGTTCCGGCGTGCGCATGCCCGTGCCGACAACAAGACCGGTGAAAGTCTTTATCTCGGGCACCCGAAGTTCGAAGGAGTCGAGGTGTTGCAGACGGAGCGCAAGTCCGGCGCCTGATCCTCATCCGCCGTTCAGCGCACCGTGCGCGTGAACCAGAGGAACGCCAGTGTGCCGGCCAGCACGGAGCCGCCCATGAACAGCAATACGGCGGACAAGCCCCATGCCCCGGCGATGGGGTCGGTGGCCGATTGCATGATGGCCGTGCCGAGAAAGAAGGCGAGGTTGATCGCGGAAAGCGCCTTGCCGGTATTCTCAGCCGCCACCGCTTGCCGGGTCATGGCGTAGATCAACGGTTGCGCGGACATCAGGAAGCCCAGCGCGATCAGCAGAGCGATGTCGTAGGATACTGGCATTTGTCGAATCGCGAACAGCGTCGATATGACGTTGCCCGGTCCCCCGGCGGCGATCAGCAGCAGTCCGGCTCCGACACCGAGATGGGCGCCGACGATCAGTGCGCGGCGGCGCTCCAGTTTGCGGTCGGCCAGTCCCATCAGGAACGGGCCGACGATCAGTGCCAGCGTGAAAACGAACAGCACGTTTCCGGCGTCCAGCCGTGACAGACCCTTGATATCCATCAGCCAGGGTCCGCCCCAGAGCCCGCGAAGCACCAGCACCACTGCAAGCGACGTCAAGGCGATTGCGGTCAGCCCGCGCAGCGATGGCGTTGTCGCAAGCCGCAGGACTTCGATCATCTCACGAAGGAGTGCGCGTTGTCTGATCTGCGGCGGCCGATCGTTCGGAACATGGACAAACACCGCGGCGGCAATGAGAAAGCCCAGAACCATTGCGATCCAGAAGCCGCTACGCCAGCCGAAGCCATCCACCAGCCAGGCCAGCGGACTGGCGGAAAGCAACATGCCCATGTTGCCGAGCGAAAGGATGACGCCGGACCACAATCCGAATTGAGCCGGCGATAGCGCACGTGCAGCCAACGTCATCGGGCACATCAACATGCCGGATGTTGCCATGCCGAGCACCAGTTGCGCGATGAGGAAACTCAGAGGACCGGTGGATGTGGCTGCAAGCGCCGAACCGGCGATGGTGCCGGCGAACAAGGTCAACGACACCGTTCTGACCGAAAAGCGGTCCAGTGCCGCACCGATCGGAAGCTGGCAAATGGCAAACGCGAAGTGGTAGGCAGCGGTGAGGCTGGCGATCTCGTGCGCCGAGGTGCCGAGATCCGGCGCCATCACATCGACGGCGATGGCGGGAAGCGTGCGCAACATGCTGGAGAGCATGTGTCCGCAAGCCAGCACGACCAGCGCAAGCACCAGAAAAAATCCGAGGCCAGCTTTGTCTTCTTGCGCCTCGCTCATGTCGGCTTTTCACTCCCGCGGCAGCGCCTACGCTGAAAGTATGCGGACTGCAAGACGCATCGGCATAGCGCCGAGATAAGGGTGGATCACCCATGCATCGATGCATAGGGGCCATCGCACAGGCTGTTGCAGCGCACGATGACCTCGGTTGCCGTTTTGGGCATAAAGTCGTCTGGCATCGACGTTGCCGTGCACCGTAGGTTGGCTGGTGATCCTTGATCCCGCATTTGGAAGACACCATTGAAAGCCGTTTACAGCGAACTTCACCGCAGCCACGATCCGCAATTCTTTCTGGTGCGCGGCGTGGTCAAGCGCACCACCGAACAGCCGGAGCGGGCCGATCGTCTGCTTGCCGGCGTCAAGGCGGGCGGTCACACGCTGATCGCGCCGCAGGAATTCGGACAGGGGCCGCGGGCGCGGGTACATACCGCGGACTATCTCGCCTTCCTTGCAGAGGCCTGGGACGAGTGGGTCGCGCTCGGCGATTCCGGTCCCGAGATGATCGCCAATATCCACCCGGTGCGCCACGCGGCGACCTATCCCGCGCATATCACCGGTAAATTGGGCTGGCACACGGCCGATACCGCGTGTCCGATCGGGCCTGGCACGTGGAAAGGTGCATGCGCCGCGACGGATGTGGCGGTCACGGCCGCCCAACTGGTGTTGGACGGTGAGCGGGCGAGCTATGCATTGTGCCGGCCGCCGGGGCATCATGCCTTCGCGGATATGGCGGGCGGTTTCTGCTTTCTCAACAATTCCGCCATCGCTGCCGCGCATTTGCGAAAGGTTCACGAGCGCGTGGCGATTCTCGATGTCGACGTGCATCATGGCAACGGCACGCAGGGCATCTTTTACGAGCGCGGCGACGTGCTGACGATCTCGATCCACGCCGATCCCGCGCGGTTCTATCCGTTCGTGTGGGGGCACGCTCACGAGCGTGGCGCCGGTGCGGGACTGGGCGCCAACCTCAACATTCCGCTTCCCCTCGGCACCGGCGACGACGGTTTCATCGCCGCGCTGGCGCGTGCGAAATCGATGCTTGCTGCATTCGCACCCGGCGCGTTGGTGGTCGCGCTCGGGCTCGATGCGTCCGAACACGATCCGTTGGCGGGTCTTGCGGTGACGACCGATGGTTTTCACCGCATTGGTGCGGCGATCGCCGAGCTTGGATTGCCGACCGTGTTCGTGCAGGAAGGCGGCTATCTGTCGGATATCCTCGGCGCCAATCTCACCGCCGCTCTCGGCGGGTTCGAGCAGAATTGCTGATCGGCCGCCAAACTGAAACATGCGAACAGCGAACGTGGAGTCTTGCAATGAGCCGCATCTCGATCAAAACCAAAGCCGATCTGCCGGTAGCCTTGCAGCCGTTGTGGGACCGGATGACCACTTATGGGCCGTTCGAAAATCAGGCCGGGGTGATGGCGCATCGGCCGCCGATTTTCGACCACACTTGGTCGATGCTGGTCGCGCTGGCCGACGAAGGCCTGATCAAGAAGCGTCATCTGGAATTGGCGCTAGTTACTGTCTCGCTGCTGAACCAGTGTACTTATTGCGTGTCGCATCATGCGCCGAAACTCGCGGTGCAGGGCGTTTCCGAGGAAGGCGCGGCGCGACTGCTCGACTACAAGGACCATCCCGAACTCGATGACCTCGACAAGCTGATCGTCGAATACTCCATCACGGTCACCAACAACTGGAACAGGACGCGCGACGAAATCTTCGATCGCCTCAGGCAACATTTCAGCGAAGCGCAGATCGTCGAACTCACCTGGCGGATCGCGCTGTGCGGTGCGTTCAACCGCCTCAACGACGTCCTGCAACTCGATATCGAGGAAGGCTTGTCGGCGCGAGAGGCAGCGGAATAGCTTTATGTGTGACGAGTGATCGTTGCGCCGTTCTCGCGCATGAAGCGGGCAAACCGCGCGTCGCCGGCGTAGGCGATGTTGACCCGCATCGCCGGTGGCCTCGGCGTCGCTTCCGGATTGAAGGCGAAGCCGGGCGCGAGCAGGATGCTTTGCGCGGCGGCAATCCTTGATAGGTGCTTGTCGTCGATGTGCGGCGGCAATTCGCACCACATGTAGAAGCCGCCGCCGGGATGGCCGAACACCGGCAGACCGAGTTTTGCCAGACTGTGATGAGCGGCGGCGGTGGCGACCTCGATCCGTCCGCCGAGCCGCTTCAGATGGCCGCGATAGCGTCCGCTGGTAATCAAATCGTAGATGATCTGTTCGACATAGCCGGAACTGTTGGCGCGGGTGATCATTTTCAGATCGGCGAGTGCGCCGACGGTATCCGGATCGGCGGCGATGTAACCGGAGCGCAGGCTGGCCGACAATGTCTTGGCGAAGGTGCCGACGTAGATGACCCGGTCAAGCTGATCCAGCGCCGCCAGCCGCGGACTGCCGGCTGGAAGGATATCGGCGAAGGGATCGGTATCGACGATCCGCAGATCGTGCTGGGTCGCGACCTGCATCAGCCGATAAGCTACGGGTAGCGTGATCGAACAGCCGGTCGGATTGTGGGCCAGCGATTGGGTAAAGAACAATCTCGCGCCGGTCGCTGACGCAAGGCGCGCGAGATCGTCGGGATCGGGTCCGTCGGGATTGCGCCGTACGCCATGCAACTTTGCCTTGGCAAGCCGCAGTTTGCCGAACAGCGGGTAATAGCCTGGACTGTCGACGAGAACCGGATCGCCCGGCTCGATGAAATGTCGCACGATCATATCGAGCGCATCGTTGGCGCCCTGCGTCAGCAGCACGTGTGCCGGATCGGCGTTGATGGAGCGCTCGGCCAGCATCAGTGCGATGCGCTGGCGCAGAGGCAAAAGGCCGTAGGGACTACCGTAGCTTTCCGGCAATTGACGTTTACCGGGCCGCGTCACTGGCCGCAGATGGGCGCCGACCTCCGAGCCCTCCATCCATGCCGCCGGCGGCCGGCCGTCGCCGATCCGCACTTCGTAGCGCTTGTCGAGTTGCTCGCGCAGCAGCCAGACGATATCGACCGCTTCGATCTTATCCGGAGATTTCTGTTCGGTGCGCTTGGGGCGGTGCGGTGAGACGTAGAAGCCCGACCCGGGACGACTCTCCACCTGTCCGGATGCGACGAGACGTTCGTAAGCATCGACCGTGGTGTTTTTCGAAACGCCGAATGTTCTCGCCGCAACGCGGATCGACGGCAATCGTTCGCCGGACCGGATCAGTCCACGCTCGATCTGGCCGACGATGGTATCGAAAATGCTTTCGACCCGGGATCGCGCATCTCGAAACTCTGATTTCTCAACTGTACCCATCAACGTGCCGGTACGGGGTATGCCCAAAATGCGCAAAGCGTTCCTTGCACTGTACCCATCCGTGCGTACGGTTCAACCAATAGAGCCAACAGGCTTGGCCCAATAGCAGGTGAGGAATGACGATCCCCAGGCACGGCAGCAATCGCAGCGCGCGTATCGCGGGCTTTCACCGCAAGACTCCGGCCGAGCGGCTCGATCTGGTGGCGGCGTTTGCCGGGCTCGATCAGGCGACCGTTGAACATCTCGCCAACATGGGCAACCTGCCGGTGCAGCTGGCGGACAAGATGATCGAGAACGTCATCGCCACGATGAACGTGCCGATCGGCATCGCCACCAATCTTCGGATCGACGGCGAGGATATTCTGGTGCCGATGGCGACAGAGGAATCCTCGGTGGTCGCGGCGGTCTGCAACGCCGCGCGGCAGAATTACGACAGCGGATTCATCACCTCCGTGTCCGGCACCTTGATGATCGCGCAAGTACAGGCGGTCGGCGTATCCGATCCGCATGCGGCGCGGCTGCGCCTTTTAGAGAAGCGCGACGAGATCAAGCGCATCTGCGACGACTGCGATCCGCTGCTGGTCAAGCTCGGCGGCGGCTTCCGCGATCTCGAGGTACGGATTCTCGATACGCTCGGCGGCGTCATGCTGGTCACACATCTGATCGTCGATACCCGCGATGCGATGGGCGCCAACGCCGTCAACACCATGGCGGAAAAGATCGCGCCGCATATCGCGGCGTGGAGCGGTGGCAAGGTCTTTTTGCGTATCCTCTCCAACCTTGCGGACCGACGATTGGCGCGCGCTCACGCGACATGGACGCTTGACGAGATCGGCGGCGCGGGCGTGCGCGACGGCATCATCAGCGCCTATCAGTTCGCCGAGGCCGACCCGTATCGCGCGGCGACGCACAACAAAGGCATCATGAACGGCATCAGTGCCGTGGTGCTGGCGACCGGCAACGACACCCGTGCGGTGGAAGCGGGCGCTCACGCCTTTGCGGCGCGCAGCGGCCGTTACACCAGCTTGACGCGTTATGAGGTCGATGCCGCCGGCAATCTGTCGGGCTCGATCGAACTGCCGTTGGCGGTTGGCCTGATCGGCGGCGCCACCAAGATTCATCCGACCGCGCAAGCCTGCCTGAAAATTCTCGGCGTCACGACGGCGGAGCGGCTCGCGCGCATCATCGCGGCGGTGGGGCTGGCGCAAAATTTCTCGGCGCTGAAGGCGCTCGCCACCACCGGGATTCAGGCCGGGCACATGGGACTGCATGCGCAGAACATCGCGATGATGGCGGGTGCGGTGGGCGACGAGATTGATGCGGTGGCGAAGGCGTTGGTGGAACGCGGCACCGTCCGTATCGATGTCGCGCAAGAGGTGTTAAGCAGTCTTCGCCATTAGGCGGTGCCGTTCGTTCGACTGGACTTCAACAAGATCAAAAACGGGAGTGAGATGGAATGCTGAGATCGACAACGGGCTTTTTGGCGGGCGCTGCTGCCCTGATGCTGGCGATGGGAACCGCGCAAGCGGAAATTCCCAACAACACACTGAAGCTCGGCGTGCTCACCGACCTGAGCGGGTTCGCGGCCGATTCGACCGGGCCAGGCTCGGTCGCCGCCGCGAAACTGGCGATCGAGGATTTCCACAAGGAGAAGCCGGATATCAAGGTCGAACTGATTCAGGGTGAGCATCAGAACAAGGCCGATATCGGCGGCGTGTTGGCGCGCCGCTGGATCGATGTCGAGAAGGTCGATGCCATTCTTGACGTGCCGTTCTCCTCGGTGGCGCTGGCCGTGCAGGAAGTGGTGCGCGGCAGCAAGGCTGCTTTCATCGCGTCCGGCCCCGGCACCTCGTTGCTGACCGGCGAGAAGTGTTCGCCGAACACCGTGCAGTGGAGCTATGACACTTGGGCATTGGCGCACGGCACGGCGCTGGCGCTGTTGCGCGCCAAGAAGGACACATGGTTCTTCGTCACCGCCGATTATGCCTTTGGCCACTCGCTCGAGAACGACGCGGCGGCGGTGGTCAAAGCGGAGGGCGGCAAGGTGCTTGGTGCCGTTCGGCATCCGACGGGCACGGCGGACTTCTCATCGTTCCTGTTGCAGGCGCAGGCCAGCAAGGCCAAGGTCGTCGCGCTTGCCAATGCGGTCGGCGACACCATCAACTCGGTGAAGCAGGCGTCGGAATTCGGTTTGCAGGCCGGCGGCCAGGAACTGGCGGCGCTGCTGATGCAGGTCACCGACGTCAATGCCATCGGGTTGAACACGGCCAAGGGTCTTTATCTCACCGAAGCCTTCTACTGGGACATGAACGACGGTACGCGCAAATTCTCCGATCGCTTCGCGGCGATGATGGGCGGCAAGCGGCCGACCATGATCCAGGCAGGCGTCTATGCTGGCACGTTGCATTATTTGCGCGCGGCCGCGGCGGCAAACAGTTCGGACGGACAGGTGATCGTCGCGAAGATGAAGGAGATGCCGTCGGATGATCCGCTGTTCGGCAAGGGCACGGTGCGTGAGGATGGTCGCCACATCCACAACATGTATCTGTTCCAGGTGAAGTCGCCGGCGGAATCCAAGGGGCCGTGGGACTACTACAAGCTGGTGCAGACCATTCCGGCTGCTGAAGCGTTCCGTCCGCTCAAGGATGGCAACTGCCCGATGATCAAGAAGTAAGACGCGATCGATCTTTCGCGTTGACGACGCAAGCGGCTGGCCGGATTCGGTCAGCCGCTTTTGTTGTGTCCGGCGTTCCCGCGTCGTGGACAGAGTCGCGTCGTTGGGAACCGGTTTCGGCGGTGCGCGCAAGATTCCTGCTGTCCACACGCGTCGCATGAGAACAACTCGAACGCCGTGACGAGGATTGAGGAAATATCAATCTCGTTGATTTTGCTCAGGAAAATGCTGAATTTGGGTCGCGCCCCATTCACGCGTCAACAGCGGTGAATGCGGCCATTTCGTCTTCGACGGTGGTGCGCGTCCGATGATCCGCGCCGTGCCAAAGCGGATCGAACAGCGCCGAAGGGCACCGGGATTGAGTGCGATGACCAAGATGGAATTCTCGGGCCCTGGCCTGAGCAGCGATCAATGGGAACGGATTAACGACCTCGCGGTCTCGTTGCAGCCAGCACAGGCGCTGTGGCTCAGCGGTTACTTCGCGGGCGTCGGCTCCACGGCGCGCGGCTCCGGTGGCTTCGATCAGGTCGCGGTGCTCGAACGCGCGAAGCCGGAGCAGCCGCTCGCTCCGGCAGTTGAGACGCGAACGCTGACGGTTCTCTACGGCACCGAGACCGGCAACAGCCGCGGCCTCGCCAAGACCGTCGCCGAAGCCGCGAAGCAGCAGGGTATCGTCGTGACGGTGTCGGATATGGCCGACTACAAGACGCGCAAGCTGAAGGACGAGCAGGATTTGCTGGTGATCACCAGCACGCATGGCGAAGGCGATCCGCCGCAATCCGCCGTGGCGTTCTTCGAATTCCTCGAAGGCCGCAAGGCGCCGAAGTTGCCGGACCTGCGCTTCGCTGTGCTCGCATTGGGCGATTCGACCTACGAGAAATATTGCGAGGGCGGCAAGCGGATCGATCGCCGCCTGGAAGAACTCGGCGCGACGCGGCTTGAGGCGCGTGTCGATTGCGACGTCGATTTCGACGAAGCCGCGCCGACATGGATCAAAGCTGTTATTGCAAAACTCGCGCCGCAAGAATCGACGGCGTCGCTTGCGCCTGCAACCGCGCGCGCGCCCGCTGCCGGGCCGGTCGCGAGCTCCGCGTTCGACAAACAGAATCCGTTTGCGGCGACCGTCATCGACAACATCGTGCTGACCGGGCGTGGCTCGAGCAAGGAAACCCGCCACATCGAATTATCGCTGGAAGGCTCGGGATTGATCTACGAGCCGGGCGATGCGCTCGGCGTGGTTCCGCGCAACGACCCGGCGGTGGTCGAGGCCGTGCTGGAAAATATCGGGCTTGCGGCGGATGCACCGGTCACCGTCAAGCAGAAGCAATTATCGCTTGGCGAGGCGTTGTCGTCGGCGTTCGAGGTCAGCGCGGTGACCCCGCGCTTCATCGATCACTGGGCGGAACTGAGCGGCGCCGAAGCGCTGGCGCGGCTGCGTGGGCCGGAGCAGGCGGAGGCGCGTTCGGCCTTCATGCGCGAGCACCACGTCGTCGATATCATCCGGCAGTTTCCGGTGAAGGGCATCGATGCGGAGGCGCTGGTGCGCGGGCTGCGGCCGTTGCAACCGCGGCTCTACTCGATCTCGTCGAGTCTCGCCGCCGTACCCGACGAAGCGCATCTCACCGTCGGCACGGTGCGCTACGATCTCGACGGGCAGCCGCGCGCCGGTGTCGCTTCCAGCTATCTGGCGGAGCACGCCGCGCCGGACGCCGTCGTCCCCGTCTATATCCAGAGCAATCCGCATTTCCGTCTGCCGGGTGACGAATCCGCGATCCTGATGATCGGAGCCGGCACCGGCGTTGCGCCCTATCGCGCCTTCATGCAGGAACGCGAGGCGCGTGGCGCGTCCGGGCGCTCGTGGCTGGTGTTCGGCGAACGCAATTTCCGCAGTGATTTCCTTTATCAGGCCGAATGGCAGGGCCTGCTGAAGGACAAGGTGCTCACCCGGATGGATGTCGCCTTCTCGCGCGACCGGACGCCGAAAGCCTATGTGCAGGACCGGCTGCGCCAGAACAGCCGCGACGTCTATGCGTGGTTGGAAGAAGGCGCGCACCTCTATGTCTGCGGCGATGCGGCGCATCTCGCGCCGGACGTTCATGCGACGTTGCTCGACATCGTCGTGCAGGAAAGCGGCCGCGACGCCGCTGCCGCAGCCGATTATCTCGCGGCGTTGCAGCGCGACCATCGCTACCAGCGCGACGTTTACTGAGGCTCCGATATGACGAACGCAACGACGCTGGATCGCAGCCGGGATATTTCGCAACCGCTGGACAAGCTCGGGCCGGACGAGACGCTGAAGGCCAACAGCCGCCAACTGCGCGGCACCATCAACGAGAGCCTGTTCGATCCGATCACCGGCGCGGTCACTGTCAGCGATACCAAGTTGATGAAATTTCACGGCATCTATCAGCAGGATGACCGCGACATTCGCGACGAGCGTCGCCGCCAGAAGCTGGAGGCCGCCTTCAGCTTCATGGCGAGGGTGCGTCTGCCGGGTGGTGTGCTGAGTGCGAGCCAGTGGCTCAAGCTCGACGCATTGGCGCGCGATTATGCCGGCAACACGCTGCGCCTGACGACGCGGCAGACATTTCAGTTTCACCATGTTCTGAAGACCGATCTGCGCGCCCTGATGCAGGGCTTGCGCGACGTGGTGCTCGATACGCGGGCGGCCTGCGGTGACGATACCCGCGGCGTGATGGCGTCGATCAATCCGCACCTGTCGAAGATTCATGCCGAAGTTTACGCGCTGGCGAAACAGGCCAGCGATCATGCGATCCCGAAGACCGGCGCTTACGACGAGATCTGGTATCAGCAGGAAGCCGGCGAGGTGAAGGAGCCCGAGGAGCCATTCTACGGGCGCACCTATATGCCGCGCAAATTCAAGATTGGTTTCGTCGTCCCGCCGAGCAACGATATCGATGTCTATGCGCAGGATCTTGGCTTCATCGCCATCGTCTCGCGCGGCAAACTGAAGGGTTTCAATGTCGCCATCGGCGGTGGTATGGGCCGTACCGATCAGGCGCCGGAAACCTATCCGCGGCTTGCCGATGTGATCGGTTTCATTCCGGTCGATCAATTGATCCAGACCATCGACGCGGTGATGTCGGTGCAGCGCGATTACGGCGATCGGGTCAGTCGGCCTCACGCCCGCTTCAAGTACACCATCGACGACAAGGGACTGGACTGGATCAAGGCCGAGATCGAGCGCCGGCTGGGTCAACCATTCGCGGCCGCGAAGCCGTTCGAATTTACTTCGAATGGCGATCCGCTGGGCTGGGTGCAGGGCGACGACGGACGCCACCACTTCACGGTATTCATCGAGAACGGCCGCGTCATCAACACGCCGGAACTGCGGTTGATGGACGGTCTGCGCGCTATCGCGCAGACCCACAAGGGCACGTTCCGCGTCACCCCGAACCAGAGCCTGACCATCGCGGAGATCGCGCCGGAGGATCGGCTCGCCATCGCCAAGCTGCTCGACGAATACGGCCTGGCCGGCTTGAATGTCGGCAGCGCGCTGCGGCTCAATTCGATGGCCTGCGTAGCGTTGCCGACCTGCGGCCTCGCGATGGCCGAAAGCGAACGTTACCTGCCGACGCTGCTGTCGAAGATCGAGCCGATCCTCGATGCGCACGGCCTGCGCGACGAGCCGATCACCATCCGCATGACCGGCTGCCCGAACGGCTGCGCGCGGCCCTACATTGCCGAGATCGCGCTGACCGGCCGCGCGCCGGGCAAGTACAATCTCTATTTCGGCGGCGGCTTCCATGGCCAGCGGCTGAACAAGATGTACCTCGAGAACGTCGGCGAGCCGGTCATCCTCGAGGCGCTAGAGAAGGTGCTGGGTCACTATGCCAAAGCGCGGCGGCCCAAGGAGCATTTCGGCGATTTCGCCATTCGCGCCGGCTACGTTGCGGAGGTGACGGAAGGCCGCCACTTCAACGACTGAGCGGAACACCCGGAACCAAGGCAGTTTCCAGAAGAAGCGAGGCGGCCCGGGCTTTGATGCCCGCGCCGCCCCGGTTTCTTTTGTCCCCGAAAGCCATTACACAGGCGGCGCAAAAGGCGCAGCCGGGTCTAAGGAAGGCTGCCGGCGCCTCATGACGAAATCAGGACCGAAGACGATGACGAAACCCAGGGATCCCCACACCGTGGCCGTCGCGAACGGAATTGCGACCGATCCCGCCTTCCGGTCTGTGACGCCGCCGATCTACCTGTCGAGCACCTTCGCATTCCCGGCCTATGAGAAGGCTGGTCCTTACGATTACACGCGCACCGCCAATCCGAGCCGCGACCTGCTGGCGGACACCATCGCCAAGCTCGAGGGTGGGGCGGGCGCCGTGGTGGTATGCTCCGGCATGGCGGCCATCGACGTCGTTCTGTCGCGCGCGCCGCGCGGCGGGCTCGTGATTGCGCCGCACGATTGCTATGGCGGCACCCATCGGCTTCTGGCGGCGCGCGAACAGTGTGGGCAGATCGAACTGGTGCTGGTCGATCTGGGAGATCCGACGGCGCTGGCGGCGGCGATGGCTCGTCGTCCGGCGCTGATCCTGATCGAAACCCCGAGCAATCCCCTGATGCGGGTGACGGATATCAAGGCCATCGTGGCGCAGGCCAAGGCGGTCGGCGCCAAGGTGGCGGTCGACAACACGTTCCTGTCGCCGGCGCTGCAACGACCGATCGCGCTCGGCGCCGACTATGTCGTGCATTCCACCACCAAGTTCCTCAACGGCCATTCCGACGTGGTCGGTGGTGCGGTGATCGCCGCTGCCAAGGAAGATGTCGAAGCGCTGGCCGACTGGGTCAATACCGTCGGCGTCACCGGCGCGCCGTTCGATTCCTATCTGACGTTGCGCGGCGTACGGACCTTGTTCGCCCGCATCGAGCGGCAGCAGGCCAATGCCGGAGCCATCGCCGCGTTTCTGTACAAGCACCCGCTGGTGCGTGCGGTGTATTATCCCGGCCTGCCGTCACATCCCGGGCATGCGCTGGCGAAAGAGCAGCAGGCCGGGTTCGGCGCGATGCTGAGTTTTGAACTGAAAGGCGGCACCGAGGCGGTGCGGGCCTTCGTCGAAGCCGTCGAGGTATTCACGCTGGCGGAATCGCTCGGCGGCGTCGAAAGCCTGATCGCGCATCCCGCCACGATGACTCATGTGAAGATGGGTGCGGAAGCGCGGCGCGTCGCCGGCATCAGTGACAGTCTGCTGCGGCTGTCGGTGGGGATGGAGGCTGAGGCCGATCTGATCGCCGGGCTGGAAGCGGGTTTCGCGGCGATCAAGGGATAACGACGGGAACCACCCATTCCGCCGCGGCGCTTGACGAAGGGCGTGTGTTCCCCGCAAAAACGCTCACCATGACCAATCCGCATTCCGATTTTCACGGCGTTTTCCCCTATCTCGTCTCGCCCGTCGATGCGGTGGGTGCCATCCGCACCGATGTGCTTGGGCGGCTGTGCGACGACTTGATCAAAGCCGGCGTCCACGGGCTGACGCCGCTCGGCTCGACCGGCGAGTTCGCTTATCTCGACGGGAAGGAGCGTGCCACCGTGGTGCGAGCCGCCATCGAGGCGGCGCAGCGTCGGGTGCCGGTGATCGTCGGTGTCGCATCGACGGCGATAGCGGACGCGGTGGCGCAGGCACGGACCTATCAGCAGATGGGCGCCGACGGCATCCTCGCCATTCTCGAGGCATACTTTCCGCTCAAGGATGCGCAGGTCGAAGCCTATTTCCGCGCCATTGCCGATGCGGTCGATATTCCGGTGGTGATCTACACCAACCCGAATTTCCAGCGCTCCGATCTGACGCTCGACGTCATCGCGCGTCTGGCCGAGCATCCCCGTATCGTCGGGATCAAGGATGCCTCCACCAACACCGGCCGCTTGCTGTCGATCATGAATCGCTGCGGCGACAAGATTCATGTGTTCGCCGCCTCCGCGCATATTCCGGCGGCGGTGATGCTGATCGGCGGACGCGGCTGGATGGCGGGACCGGCGTGCGTCGCGCCGCGCGACAGCGTCAAGCTCTACGACCTGTGCAAAGCTGGCCGTTGGGACGAAGCGCTGGTGTTGCAGCGCCGGATGTGGCGGCTGAATGAGGCGTTCGCGAAGTACAATCTCGCCGCCTGCATCAAGGCCGGGTTGAGCATCCAGGGCTACGACGTCGGCGATCCCATCCCGCCGCAATCGCCGCTGAGTGCTGACGAACGCAAGGTGATCGAAGCCGTGCTGTCCGACATCGCCTAATCGTCTCGGCGAAACGGGCGCGTCGTGACCGGTTCGCTCTCCCGAATAACGTCGCGCGTCCTGCGCTTCCATCGATCAAAGGTTTTCTCGCATGAACATTCTGCCAGCTAACATGCGCTTCGGCGCCGGTCAGTCCGTCAAGCGTCTGGAGGACCAGCGGCTCCTGACGGGACATGGCAAATATCTCGATGACAACCCCGCGGACGGCGCGCTCTGGCTGGTGCTGTTGCGCTCGCCGCACACGCATGCCCGCATCTTGTCGGTCGACAGCGCGGCCGCGCGAACGATGCCCGGCGTGGAAGCGATCTTCACCGGCGCGGACCTTGTCGCTGACGATATCGGCAGTATTCCGACGCTGCCGATCTTCAAACGTCCCGACGGCTCGGAGATGCTGCTGCCGCCGCGTCGCCTGCTGGCGCACGAGGTCGTGCGGTTCACCGGCGAGCCGGTCGCTGCGGTAGTTGCCACGACGCCGGATGCGGCGCGGCTGGCGATGGAAGCCATTGCCGTCGATTACGATGTGCTGCCGTCGGTGGTCGATCCGGTCGCAGCGGTTGCGCCCGATGCACCGCGCGCGTGGCAGGAGGCGCCGGACAATATCGTCGCGGCGATGAGTTATGGTGATGCCGCCAAGGTGGAGAAAGTGTTCGCGACGGCGAAGCATGTCGTGAAACTCGACGTCGCCAGCCAGCGGCTGGTGCCGTCGGCGATGGAGCCGCGCGCCACCATCGCGGAGGTCGAGAAGAAATCCGGACGGCTGATCCTGCAAGTCCAATCTCAAACGCCGACCTCGACCCGCGACATTCTTGCTGACGCGATCCTGAAGCGGCCAAAAGAGAGCATTCATGTTCAGGTCGGCGACATGGGGGGCGGCTTCGGACAGAAGACGGGTCTTTATCCGGAAGATGGTCTTGTTGCTTATGCGGCGGTGAAACTCAATCGTAAGGTGCGCTGGCGTGGCGATCGCACCGACGAGTTCGTCGGCGGCACCCACGGACGCGATCTCACCTCGACGGCCGAGTTCGCGCTGAATGCGAAAGGACGCGTGCTGGCCTATCGCGTGCGTTCGCTCGGCGGCACCGGCGCGTATCTGGCCGGCGCTGGCGTCATTATTCCGCTGGTGCTCGGTCCGTTCGTGGCCACCGGCGTCTACGATCTTCCGCTGGTGCACTTCGACGTCAAGGCGGTGATGACCAACACCGCGCCGGTTGGGGCTTATCGTGGTGCGGGCCGCCCGGAAGCGGTGTTCGTCGTTGAGCGGTTGATGGATGCTGCCGCACGGCAACTCAACATGGATCCGCGCCAGATCCGCAAGGTCAATTTCATCCAGCCGGATCAACTGCCCTACACTAACGCCGCGGGGCAGGTGTACGACAGTGGCGCCTTCGCTCACATGCTCGAGCGCGCTTCACAACAGGCTGACTGGGACGGCTTCGCGGTGCGCAAGAAAGCGGCGAAGAAGAAAGGTCTGCTCTATGGCCGTGGCCTGACCAGCTATATCGAATGGACCGGCGGCCGCGCGCATAGCGAGAAGGTCAGCCTGCACGCGACCGCCGAGGGGCGCGTCGTGCTGCACTCCGGCACGCAGGCGATGGGGCAGGGGTTGGAGACCAGCTATTCGCAGATGATCGCCTCCTCCCTTGGCATTCCGATCGACAAGGTCGACGTGGTGCAGGGCGACACCGATCTGGCGCAGGGTTATGGCAGCGTGGGTTCGCGCTCGCTGTTCGTCGGCGGCACCGCGGTTGCAGTCTCCTCTGCCGATCTGATTGCCAAGGCGCGCGAGAAAGCGTCGCATCTGTTGGAAGCCGCGGTGGACGACATCGAATATAGCGACGGCTGGCTGACCGTGGTGGGCACAGACCGCCGCATCGGATTGTTCGATATCGCAAAGGCGGAACAGAATGCGCGGCTGAGCGTCGACAGCACTGGTGAGGTCGATGGGCCGAGTTGGCCGAACGGCGTGCATATCTGCGAGGTCGAGATCGATCCGGACACCGGCATGACCCGCGTGGTGCGCTATTCGACGGTCGATGACGTCGGTGTCGCGGTGAATCCAATGCTTGTCGCCGGTCAGGTGCACGGCGGCGTCGCGCAGGGCATCGGTCAGGCGCTGTATGAAACCGTCGCCTACGATCAGGATGGCCAGCTTCTCACGGCGAGCTATCAAGATTACTGCATCCCGCGCGCCAGCGATATTCCGGCGATCAATGTAACTCTCGATGGTTCCGCGCCGTGCCGCACCAATCCGCTCGGCGCCAAGGGCTGTGGCGAATCCGGCGCGATCGGCGGGCCACCCTGCATCACCAACGGTGTGATGGACGCGCTGGCGCCGCTCGGCATCACGACGCTCGACACGCCGTTATCACCGGTCAAGATCTGGCAGGCGATCCGGGACGCTGAGAAGCGCGTCCAGAACGCTTAAGGGGGATGGTAGAACTTCACCGTAGCTGATGAAGCGTGGCGTCCGCTGTCGTTTGAGGTATGCTCACGGTTGAATGCTGCGTGTCCGTTGGATATGCGAGCGTTGGCGACATGACAGGAGATATTGATGCGTCGGCTTCTCACCGTCCTGGCGGCTTTGGCGACACTGAGCTTGACCAATTGCGGTTACAACGCGATCCAGAGTCAGGACGAGCAGATCAAATCGAGCTGGTCTGAGGTCATCAATCAATATCAGCGTCGCGCCGATCTCGTTCCCAACCTTGTCAATTCGGTGAAGGGCTTCGCGCAGCAGGAGAAGGATGTGCTGCTCGGCGTCACCAATGCGCGGGCCAAGGTCGGCAGCATTCAGGTCTCGCCCGAAACGCTCAACGATCCGGCCGCCTTCAACAAGTTCCAGCAAGCGCAGGGCGAACTCTCCAGCGCGCTGTCGCGCCTGCTGGTGGTGACGGAGAACTATCCGCAGTTAAAATCGGATGCGTTGTTTCGCGATCTGATGTCGCAACTCGAAGGCACCGAGAACCGCATCACGGTGGCGCGCAACCGCTACATCAAGTCCGTGCAGGACTATAACGTCACAGTGCGCTCGTTTCCGTCGAACCTGACGGCGATGATGTTCGGTTATAAGGAGAAGCCGAACTTCACCGTCGACAACGAGGAGGCGATTTCGACCGCGCCGAAGGTCGACTTCAACCCTGCGCCTGCACCAGCACCAGCACCAGCGCCTACGCCCGCGCCGGCCAAATAAGCCGGCGGACCGCACATGACAGCGATCAAAACGGTCGCGGCGGCCCTGCTGGCATGGATGCTGTGCTGGGCCGTCGTTGCGGTTGCCGATGTGGCCGTTCCTCCACTTACCGGCCGCGTCGTCGATCAGACCGGGACGCTGACATCGGAGCAGATCGCG
>JBARXT010000132.1:0-15101 GCA_049647485.1 Xanthobacteraceae bacterium | reverse complement strand
CGCCTGCATTGTCAGCCTTGTATCGCCCTCCCCCGCCGCGGCGGATTCATCCGTCTTGCGGCCGTGGACCGAAGGGTCGCTTCCTGCGTTCAGCCTCGATGACCTGCACGGCACGCCGCGCCATCTGCAGGATTTCAAGGGCAAAACCGTGCTGCTGCATTTCTTCGCGACGTGGTGCGAGCCCTGCGTCCGCGAAATCACTTCGTTGCAGAAGCTGACATCCATCGCACGAGACAAACCGCTGGCGATCGTCGCCATCGATGTCGCCGAGGTCGATCTGCGCGTGCGCGCCTTCTTCGAAAAACTGGCGGTGGATTTTCCAGTGCTGCTCGATCGTGATCGCGCCGTCACCAGAGCATGGAAAGTCAGCGCGCTGCCCTCGACCTTCGTGCTGACGCCGGATCTGACGCCGCGGATTTTCATCGAAGGCGATCTCGACTGGTCACGGCCCGACGTGCTGGCGACGATCGAAGCCCTTTATTCCATTCAAACAACCAGCAATCCACGCAAGGAGACGACACGATGAACCGACGCGAATTCATTCAGGGCACCACCGCATTGTCGCTGGCTGCGACGCTACCAGGTGCGGCATGGGCGCAAGCCGTCTTTGCGCCGAAACCCGGCGCATGGCGCAACGTCGATCTCGTCACCAAACTCGAGATCGCCAAACCCGACGGCAAGATGCAGGCGTGGATTCCGCTGCCGTCAATGAACGAGACGGAGTGGAGCCGTCCGGGCGAAACCAAGTGGACCGGCAACGCCGCCAAGGTCGAGCGCATGCGCGATCCGAAATACGGCGCGGAGATGTTGCACGTGATCTGGAAGGACGATGAGTTCATGCCGGTGATCGAAGTCACCAGCCGCGTCGCGACGCGTGACCGCGATATTGATCTCAACAAGCCGGGCAAGGTCAAACCGCTCAGCGATGCCGAGCGTCAACTCAACCTGCAGGGCACCGACCTGATTCCGGTCGACGGCATCGTCAAGCAGACTTCGGACAAGATCATCGCGGCCGCCAATGCCAGGACCGACATCGAGAAGGCGCGTGCGATTTACGAATGGGTGATCGAGAACACGGTGCGCACCGCATCGACGCGCGGCTGCGGCATCGGTGACGTTGCCGCCATGCTCAAGAGCGGCAATCTCGGCGGCAAGTGCGCGGACCTGAATGCGCTCTATGTCGGCCTTGCCCGGGCCGCTGGCGTGCCGGCACGTGACGTCTACGGCCTTCGCGTACTGCCCTCGCAGTTCGGCTACAAGAGCCTCGGCGCGGGGTCGGCCAACGTCACCAAGGCGCAACATTGCCGTGCCGAGGTCTTCCTCAACGGCTTCGGCTGGGTTCCGGTCGATCCGGCCGACGTGCGCAAGGTGATGCTGGAGGAGCCGCCGACCAATCTTCCAATCACCGATCCGAAGGTGGTGGCAGCACGCAAGGCGCTGTTCGGCGCATGGGAGGGCAACTGGGTCGCCTACAACACCGCGCATGACGTGGCGCTGCCGGGAAGCAAGCATCCGAAGCTCGGCTTCCTGATGTATCCGCAGGCCGAACGCGCGTCGTTGCTGCTCGATTGCCTCGACCCGGACAACTTCCGCTACGCGCTGACGGCAAAGGAAGCGACGCCGGCCTAGCCTCGCTCACGAGACGGGCGCGATTATGCCGCGCCCGTCGTCATGTCCGGAAACACCGATGCCGATCTATCTCGACCACAACGCTACGACGCCGATCGCCCCTGGCGTGCTCGACGCCATGCTGCCGTTCCTGCGCGATCAGTACGGTAACCCGTCATCGGGCTACGCACTGGGCCGCGCGGCGAAGGACGCCATCGCGACCGCGCGCGGTCATGTCGCCGCACTGCTCGGCGCGGAGGCCGACGAGATCATCTTCACCAGCGGCGGCACCGAGGCGAACAACATCGCCATTCGCGGCAGCATCGAACCGAATGGCGGCAAACGCGTCATCGTTACCAGCACGGTGGAGCATCCGGCCACCGATGAACCGTGCGATCTGCTGGCGAAGCAAGGCTACACCATTCATCGCATCAATGTCGGCGGCGACGGCCGCATCGATATCGACAACGCACGCAGCGCGATCCGCGACGGCGCGGGTCTTGTCACATTGATCTACGCACAGAACGAAACCGGCGTATTGCAGCCGGTCGCGGAGATTGCCGCCGCCGCGCGCGAACACGGCGCGCTGATGCATATCGACGCCGCGCAAACCGTCGGCAAGATCGATGTCGATGTGAAGGCGCTCGGCGTCGATCTGTTGTCGATCGCCGGCCACAAGCTCTATGCGCCCAAAGGCATCGGCGTGCTTTACGTCCGGCGCGGCGTGCGCACGCAATCGGTGCTGCGCGGCGCGGGCCAGGAATCCGGCCGCCGTCCCGGCACCGAGAACGTCGCCTCCATCGTCGGCCTCGGCGAAGCCTGCCGCCTCGCCGCGATCCGGCTGCGCGACGGCGGCACCGAACGGATGGCAACACTCACGCGCGCGTTGTTCGCGCGGCTGCAATCCGCAATTCCCGACATCGTTCTGACGGGGCACCCGACCGCGCGACTGCCGAACACGCTCAACGTGCTGTTTCCCGGCGTCTCCGGCCGCGCGGTGCTGGAAGCCTGTCCGCAGGTGATGGCCTCCACCGGTTCGGCCTGTCACGCCGACCGTGAGGAAGCCTCCGCCATCCTGCGCGCCATGGGCATTCCCGAGCACAAGGCGCTCGGCGCGGTGCGGCTGTCGCTGGGCACAACAACCACCGCCCGCGACGTCGAAGACGCGGCGAGCGCGCTTGTCGAGGCCTGGCGAAAACTTGCGACGCGTCCGGCGCGGGCGTCGTAGGGTATATGTCGTGATGCACCCGGCCCTCGCGGCGGGGTGCCTCCCTCAAGGCGCCCGGGACACAACATGAAGCTGTTTATCTTCGGGATCGGCTATAGCTGCCGACATTTCCTCGATCGCTTCGGAGATCGCTTCACGTCCGTCAGCGGCACCGTGCGCGATCCGTCGCGCGACGCCGCGCAGTTCGGTTGCGAAATGCTGAGCTTCGGCCCCGATCATGCCGACCCGATCATCGCCACGCGGCTCGCGGAGGCCAACCTGCTGCTGGTTTCGGTGCCGCCATCCGGCAGCGGCGATCCGGCGCTCGCGGCGTTCAGCGACCTGATTGGAGCCAGCCGTGTTCAACGCATCGTCTATCTCTCGACGGTCGGAATCTACGGCGATCATGGCGGCCAATGGATCGATGAAACTGCACCCGTTGCGCCCAGTGCCGGGCGCCGCGCGGCGCGCGCGACAGCGGAACGCGAATGGATGACGCTGGCGGGCGAGCGCACCAGCATCCTGCGGCTCGCGGGCATCTATGGTCCGGGGCGCAACGCACTGGTCAACCTGCGCGCCGGCACCGCGCGCCGCATCGTCAAGCCGGGACAGGTGTTCAACCGCATCCATGTCGCGGATATCGCGCAAGTTATCGCGGCGGCCTTCGCGCATCAGGCGACCGGCATCTGGAACGTCTGCGACGACGAACCCGCACCGCCGCAGGATGTGGTGACCTTCGCCGCCTCACTGATGGGCATCGCGCCGCCGCCGGAAATCGATTTCGCAAGCGCCGAGATGAGCGCCAAGATAAGCAACATGGCGCGCAGCTTCTACGCCACCAACAACCGCATCTCGAATGCGCGGATGAAATGCGACCTCAAGGTCGAACTCGCCTGTCCGACCTATCGCGACGGGCTCGAGGCGTTATGGGCTACGGGTGAAGGCGCGGAGGCGATGTCGAAGTAGAGACGCTTGGCATCAGTAACGGGCGTCCTGCGCGGGCTTGACCCGCGCATCCATCTCCGAAAAATGATGGATTGCTGGGGCAAGCCCGGCAATGACTCATTGGACGGAAGCAGCGCCACTACGCCCCCTTCAGCGCCCGCGCGCCCTGCCAGCGGCCGGTAGCGGCGAGATCGAGCAATGTCGAACGGCACAGCGCCTCGATCTTGGTGGCGGCGTGCGTCAGCGGCCGCGCCACCGAATGCACCAGATGCACGTCGCGCCGCAACGCCGGCTTGGTGACCCGCCACGCGCGCAGCTTGCCGGCCTCGACCTCCTGCGCGATCGAATGAAACGGCAGAATGGAATAACCGAGCCCGACGCCGACCAATCCCTTGATGTTGGTGTAGGAGTCCGCCTCGATCACAGTGTTGAGCGTGAGCCCATGGTTCACGGCCTCCTTCTCCAGCAGCGCGCGCAACCCGTGATGACTGCTGGGCAGGATCAACGGTAGTGCCGCCGCACGCTTGTAGGTGCAACTCTCCGACGCCGGCGGCTTGACGCCGTCGATCGGGGCGGCGGGCCCGAGCAGCCACAGGTCTTCCGTCAGCAGCGGCGACGACACCAGCGTGCGATCCGGCGCCGGTCCGTAGAGCACGGCGAGATCGACCCGCGCCTCACGCATCCATTCCAGCACGAAGCCGCTCATGGCTTCCGCGATCCGCAGCTTGACCTTGGGATAAAGCCGGCGCGCCTCGACGATCAGCGGCACCGACAGGAACTGGCTGATGGTGCCCGGCAGGCCGAGGCGAACTTCGCCGACGGGGTCTGACTCATGGCCCTTGATCTCGTGCTGCGCGATGGCGAACTGATCGGTGATGATGCGTGCGTTGCGCAGCAGGATGTGCCCCGCTTCGGTCGCGACCACGCCCTGCGGGCTGCGCACCAATAATGGAGTGCCCAGCTCGGCTTCCATATGGCGCACATGCAGGCTGAGCGCCGGCTGCGCGACGCCCAGCATCTCCGCCGCACGCGAGAACGATCCCTGCTCGACGATCGCCATGAAGTAACGGAGCTGGCGCAGGTCCATGGCCATCCATCTTTTCGCTATGGCATCTTCACCAAGCGCGAAATTATGTATAGCCGACCTCACGCACCGACTGTCAAGCCGAACGGAGCCGCCGAACATGGCGACGTCCGCTCGATCCTAATTCATCACTCCCTACCCGCTTTTCGCCGCCATTTTTTCCATTTCGGTGATCGCCAGCAGCGAATGCGCATAGGCGCCGCCCGCGCGCATTTCCGCGGCAACCCAGATCGCTTCCATCAATTCTTCCTGCGACGCGCCATGGCGCAGCGCCGCCTTGGTGTGGCCGGAAATGCAGTACGGGCATTGCGTGGTATGCGCAACCGCCACCGCGATCAGTTGCTTGATCTTCACCGGCAGCGCGCCTTCCGCGAACACCTTCTGGCTGAATGCCTGAAAGGCCGCCTCGGCTTCGGGCGCGAGCGCCCGCCGCTTTTCGGCCAGTTCGCGCGTGGCTGCGGGATAGAGTCCGTCCGACATTCTTGTTCTCCTGGTCCGTGCGAATGCGCGCGGACCGAGACACGAGATGCAATCGCCGCCATGCCTATGGCGGTTGGTCATCGCAGCAATCCGGCCGCCGCGCGAAGGATTCAATTGAACGCCCGCGCCGCGCGTGTTGCAAGCGCGCGGCGTTGCGCCTTTCGGCCAATGCGAGCGCCGTCAGATCGCCTGCAACACCAGACGATTGAGCCGCACGGTGAACGCCGCCGGGTCTTCCGGCAACTCGCCTTCGAGGATCTGCGCCTGCTCCAGCAAGAGCAGCGAGAGGTCGTCGCGCCGCGTTGTGTCGTCCGTCGCGGTGACGGCGCCGACCAACGGATGTCGCGGATTGATCTCGAGGATCGGCTTGGTCCGGCCGCCGCGCTGCTGCTGCGCCAAGAGGCGCTCGAGTTCGCGATCCGGCCCGAAGCTGCCGGCAACGATGCAGGATGCGCTGGTGGTGAGACGGCGCGACACCTTCACGTCGGCGACGCGATCGCCAAGGCTCGCCTTGACGGCCGCGATGACGGCGGCTTCATCCACAGCCGTCTCGTCCTTGGCCTTATCCTTGTCGTCGAGCAGCGGGATCAGGTCGAAATCGATATCGCCCTGGCTCAGCGACTTCAGCGACTTGCCCTCGAAATCGAGCTGCGCCGAGGTCCAGAACGCATCGACCGGATCGGTCAGCAGCAGCACCTCGATGCCGCGCGCGGACGCCGCCTCCAGCATCGGATTGGATTTCAGCCGCTCGATGCTGTCGCCGACGAGAAAATAGATTTCGGTCTGGTTCGGCTTCAGATCGGCGAGGTATTGCTTCAGCGACCGGCGATCGCCCGACGTGGTGGTGAAGCGCGCCAGCGCCAGCAGCTTCTCGCGGCGCTCGAAATCCTCGTAGAGCCCCTCCTTGATGACCGGGCCGAACGCGTCCCAGATCTTGTCGAACTGCTCCAGCGCTTTCTCGCTCAAGGTCTCCAGTTCGGAGATCACGCGGCCGGTCACCGCCTTGCGGATTTGCGCGAGTTGCGGATTGTTCTGCAACATCTCGCGCGAGATGTTCAGCGGCAGGTCCTCGCTGTCGACCACGCCGCGAATGAAGCGCAGGTAAGGCGGCAGCAATTCCGCCTCCGCGGTGATGAACACGCGCCGCACGTAGAGTTTCACCCGCCCCTTGCGCGACGGTTCGAACAAATCGAACGGCTTCGCGGACGGCGCGAACAGCAGCACCGCGTAAGCCTGCCGGCCTTCGGCGCGGTAGTGCAGCGTCATCGCCGGCTCGTCGAACGCACCCGCGATGGACTTGTAGGCGGCGGAATAATCCTCCGCCGTCAATTCGGATTTCGAACGCTGCCACAGTGCGCTGGCCGAATTGATCTGCTTCGCTTCGCCGTTATCGCCCACCAGTTCGATGGGAAACTGGATGTTGTCGGAATAGGCGTGGACGATGCGCTCGATCCGCGCCGGCTCGAGATACTCGGCCGCCTCGGGCTTGAGATGCAGCACGATCTCGGTGCCGCGCGCGACCCGCGCGACATCCTCGGCCGTGCCGGGCGTCACCGTGAAGCCGCTGCCACCCGACGACGACCACACCCATGCCTCGTCGGTGCCCGCGCGCCGGCTGGTGACCACGACGCGCTCCGCCACCATGAACGCCGCGTAGAAGCCGACGCCGAACTGGCCGATCAGGCTGGCGCCGTCTTTCGCCTCCTTCAGGCGCGCGACGAACGACTTGGTGCCGGACCGCGCGATGGTGCCGAGATTGTCGACCAGTTCCTGACGGTCCATCCCGAGGCCGCTGTCGATCACCGACAGCGTGTTCGCGGCCTTGTCGGGAACGATGCGGATCGCGAGCGCGCCGCCCTGCTCCATCAGTTCGGGCCTGGCGATGGCCTCGTAGCGCAGCTTGTCGCAGGCATCGGAGCCGTTGGAGATCAGTTCACGAAGGAAGATATCGGTTTCGGAATAGACCGAGTGCACCATGAGCTGCAAAAGCTCGGCCACCTCGGCCTGAAACGGTTGGGCTTCGCTGCTGGAATCAATCGTCGACATCACCGAAATCCTGGCTCGATCAGTTTGAGTTAGTTGGGATGAGTTGGATATAGCGCGGCGCGGCGTCCGATCAAGCGCGCCTGGCGCAAAAGCGCGCCCCGATGCCCCGATCCGCGAAACCGTCCGGAACTGAGGCCTTAAATGCAGATCGGCGGAGGCAGGAGAACGTATCATTCTCCTGCCTCCGCCGAGGCTCATGCCGGATGGCTTCAGGTGCAATCCGGACCTGAGCTAATCTCTTTGCAAATCGTCAGCGCTGGTGGCCGAGACCGATCCCGAGCTTCATCGCCTTCTGACGCAGCGAGCCGACGGTGCGCTTGGTCAGCTTGGCAATCTTTTCGACAGGCGTTCGCGCCTTCGAATGCGCCCTGAGTTCCTTGATGTCCGCTTTCGAATAAGGACGACGCACGACCTTCTTCTTCGCCGTCACTTTCTTCGCCACCTTGGCTTTTTTTGCCGTCTTGGTTTTGCGCGCGACTGTCTTGGTTTTCCGAGCCACTGATTTCTCCTTGATCATGACAACCGCGCTTCTAGCACACATGACCGTGTGTGCAACTCACACCATCCCCTCGAATCACTTTCAAATGATTCACATGACAGCACGATGAGCGCGGTACGACGCGATAACCGATGCATCGTGCGAAGTTACCATCGAAGTTATCATCTTGGTGTTTGAGCCCGCGACCGGTGATTGAACCCGGGGCAGCGACACAATCGCGAGCGAGGCAGACGCACCTTGCGAGCGATTGCCACGCTCCGCGCGCCTCATCGATGATCGGGACGTCACGACGAACGAACAATGCAGCTATTCCCGCGAGGGACAACCACAACGCGGCCGTCGGTGATTTGATCGGTTCAAGCAGCCCGGCGTCTAATTCTATATTGACAAATGACTTCGTTATTATCAAACTTGGCACCGGACCAGCCCATCCGGGCTCCTGCGCAATCTGAAACCCGCCGCTGCAAGAGCGGGACAACTCTCGGGAGTGAACACATATGAAGAAGCCATTGCTGATCTGCGCCGCCTTGTTCGCCGCCATGACCACGACGGCATCGGCGCAAATCTCCGACGACGTCGTCCGCATCGGCGTGCTGACCGACCTGTCGAGCTGGGGACGCGACAACAGCGGCCCGGGTTCGGTGCTCGCCGCGCAGATGGCGGTCGAGGAATTCGGCCCCACCGTGCTTGGCAAGAAGATCGAGATCATCAGCGCCGACCATCAGATGAAGACCGACGTCGGCGTTCAGATCGCGCGCGAATGGTTCGACAAGGACAAGGTCGATGCGGTCGCCGATATTCCGAATTCCGGCATCGCCATCGCCGTCCACAACATGGCCAAGGAGCGCAACAAGATCGCGCTGTTGTCCGGCCCCGGCGCGAGTTCGCTGACCAACGAATTGTGCAGCCCGAACACCGTGCATTTTGCCTATGACACCTACGCGCTGTCGAAGGTGACGGCCTCCGCCGTGCTCGCAGAAGGCGGCAAGTCGTGGTTCTTCGTCACTGCCGACTATGCCTTCGGCCATGCGCTCGAAAAGGACGCCACCCACTTCATCAAGCTGCTCGGCGGCACCATTGTCGGTGGCGTCAAGCATCCGACCAACACCGCGGACTTCTCGTCCTTCATCCTGCAAGCGCAAAGCTCGAAAGCCAACGTCGTCGCCTTCGCCAATGCCGGCCAGGACACCGACAACGCCATCAAGCAGGCCGGCGAATTCGGTCTCGTCAAAGGCGGACAGAAGCTGGTCGGCCTGCTGATGTTCGATACCGACGTCCATGCGATCGGCCTTCAGGGTGCGCAAGGCACCTACATGACCACCGCCTCCTACTGGAACATGGACGACAAGACCCGCGCCTGGTCGAAGAAGTTCTTCGCCAAGACCAACGTGATGCCGACCATGATCCACACCGGCGTCTATGGCTCGGTGCTGCATTATCTCAAGGCGATCAAGGCCGCCGGCACCGACGATCCGGCCAAGGTGATGGCCAAGATGCGCGAAATGCCGATCGAGGACACCTTCGTACACGGCGGCAAGCTGCGTGCGGACGGCCGCGTCATTCGCGACATGTATCTCGCGCGGGTGAAGACGCCGGCGGAATCCAAGGAGCCGTGGGACTATCTGGAGATCGTCAAGACCATCAAGGGCGAGGATGCCTATCGCCCGGTCTCGGAATCCAAGTGCCCGCTGCTCAAGAAGTGAGGCAATAACGATGGCGAACGGGACCAATGGGGCAAACACTTACGATTGCGACGTGCTGGTGGTGGGCTCCGGCGCCGCCGGCATGTCGGCGGCGGTCACCGCCGCGCATCGAGGCCTCAAGGTCCTGATCGTCGAGAAGGAGCCGCGCTTCGGCGGCACCACGGCTCGCTCCGGCGGCTGGCTGTGGATTCCCGGCACCTCGCTGGCGCGCGCCTGGGGCATCGAGGAGGCCCCGGACGCCGCCCGCACCTATCTGCGCCACGAGGCCGGCAACAACTTCGACGCCGCACGCGTCGATGCGTTCCTGTCGGCCGGCCCCGAGGCAGTGGATTTCTTCACCACGCAGACCGCGCTGCGCTTCGACATGCCACTGACCTTCCCCGACTATCACGCGGAAGCGCCGGGCGGCACGCAAGGCGGCCGCTCGATGGTGACGCGGCCGTTCGACGGCCGCGAACTCGGCGATTACATCAAACATCTCGGCGCGCCGCTGCCGGAATTGACGGTGTTCGGCATGATGCTGGGCTCCGGCAAGGAGATCATCCACTTCATGCGCGCGACCAAGTCGCTGGCCTCGGCGTTCTACGTCGCCAAGCGGCTGTCGAAACATTTCCGCGACGTCATGAAGCACGGCCGCGGCATGACGCTGACCAACGGCAACGCGCTCGCCGGCCGTCTCGCCAAGTCGGCGTTCGATCTCAAAGTGCCGTTGTGGCTGTCGTCGCCGGTGGGCGAGTTGATCGTCGAGAACGGCGCGGTGCGCGGCGCCGTCGTGCAGCACGAGGGCAAGGATGTGCGCGTCAACGCGACGCGCGGCGTCGTGCTGGCCTGCGGCGGCTTCCCGCATGACGTGGCGCGGCGCAAGGCGATGTTCCCGCACGCGCCGACCGGCGCCGAGCATTATTCGCCTGGCCCCACCGGCAACACCGGCGACGGCCTGCGATTGGCGGAATCCGCCGGCGGCAGCGTCGAGGACCGGTTGCCGAATGCCGCCGCATGGGTGCCGGTGTCGGTCACCACGCGCAAGGACGGCAGCAAGGGCGTGATGCCGCACTTCATCGACCGCGCCAAACCCGGCGTCATCGCCGTGATGCGCGACGGCCGCCGTTTCACCAACGAGGGCAATTCGTACCACGACTTCGTTCAGGCGATGGTCAAGGCGGCGAAGCCCGGCGAGGAGATCGCCGCGTTCCTGATCTGCGATCACCAGTCGCTGCGTAAATACGGGCTCGGTTGCGTGCCGCCGTTCCCGATGCCGCTCGGCCATCATCTCAAGACCGGCTACCTGATGCGCGGCGCGACGCTTGGCGAACTCGCCAAGACGGCCGGCTTCGATGCGAAGAACTTTGAGGCGAGCGTTGCCGAATTCAACGCGGAAGCCGTAGGCGGCACCGATCCGCGCTTCGGCAAGGGCACGCGCGCCTATAATCGTTATCAGGGCGATGCGCTGCACGGTCCCAACCCCTGCATCGCGCCGATCGTGCAAGGCCCGTTCTACGCCATCAAGATGGTGATCGGCGATCTCGGCACCTATGCCGGCATCCGTACCGACGAGAACGCGCGCGCGCTCGATGCCAGCGGCCAGCCGATCCAGGGCCTTTACGCGGCGGGCAACGACATGGCGAGCATCATGGGCGGCAACTATCCCGGCGCGGGCATCACGCTCGGCCCGGCGCTGACATTCGGCTACATCGCCGGCCGTCACCTCGCGTCCACGGCAGCGCAAGGCACCTGAGCCATGAGCACGCCGCAATTGCTCGCAGGACGACTGGCGCTGGTGACCGGCGCGGGACAAGGCAACGGCCGCGCCATTGCGCTCGGCCTCGCCGCGCACGGCGCCGACGTCGTCGTGACCGATATCGACGCGGCAATGGCGAAGAATACGGCGACGGCGATCGCTGCGCGCGACCGGCGCAGTTGGTCGTTTCAACTCGACGTCACCGATGCGGACGCCTGCGCGGCGCTGGCAAAAACCATCGGCGCGGAAATCGGCTCCGTCGCAATCCTCGTCAATAACGCCGGCATCATCATCCGCGAGACCATCGACTCGCCCCGCGCGCACGATAACTGGCGGCGCGTGCTCGACGTCAATCTCAACGGCGTCTTCAACGTCACCCACGCTTTTCTTTCGGCGCTGAGACAGACGCACGGCAACATCATCAACATCGGCTCCATCGCCTCCTTCGTCGGCGTCGCCGATACGCTCGGCTATTCGCCATCGAAAGGCGGCGTGAAACTATTGACCCAATCGCTGGCGCGCGAACTCGCCCGCGACGGCATCCGCGTCAACGCCATCGCGCCGGGCGTGATCGAAACCGCGATGACCAAGGCGACGCGCGAAGACCCCGCGCGACTCGCCGGTTTCGTCGGGCGCACGCCGCTCGGCCGCGTCGGCCAGCCGGACGAACTGGTCGGCCCCGTGGTGTTCCTGGCCTCCGACATGGCGTCCTATGTCAGCGGCGTGACGCTGCCGGTCGATGGGGGATTCCTTGCGGTTTAACGCAGCGCGGGTGTAGAGCACGCGACCATGGGCAAAGAGTCTCGCGGCATTCAATCGATCGAGGTCGGCGGGCAACTTCTGCGCGCGCTGGCGCGAAGTCTCGAGCCGATGATGCTGCGCGATCTGGCCCGCGAAGCCGGCATGACGCCGGCCAAGGCGCATCCTTATCTCGTCAGCTTCCTGCGCCTCGGCCTGATCGAGCAGGACGAGGCGACGGGGCATTACGATATCGGCGCCTTCGCGCTCGAACTCGGCCTCATCAGCCTGCACCGTCTATCCGCCGTCCGGGTTGCCACGCCGAAGATCGCGGCGCTGGCGCGCGAGATCAATCACGCCGTCTCGCTGTCGGTGTGGGGCACCTATGGCCCTACCGTGGTGCGGCTGGAGGAATCGAGCCATCCGGTCCACATCGTGATGCGGGTCGGGTCAGTGATGGGAATGCTGGAGACGGCGACGGGCCGCATCTTCGCCGCGTTCCTTCCGCCCAACGTGGTGAAGGCGGCACTGGACTCGAAACTCGACCGGCTCGGCGTCGGCTATTCTGGCAAGAAATCACTCCACAGCACCGAGACCGAGGCGATGCTGGCGGATATCCGCAAGCGCGGCATCACCCGCGCGATCAGCGATCCGCTGCCCGGCGTCAATGCGTTCGCCGCGCCGATATTCGACCACAGCGGCGCTGTCGTGTTGTCGATCACCGCGATGGGCCCGGCCGGCACCTTCAACGTCGACTGGAACAGCCCGATCGCCAAGGCGCTGCTCGATTGCGCCAACACCATCTCGCGACGTCTCGGCTATGCCGGCCATCGCCCCTCGCGCGACAAGATCTGATCGTCATCCCGGCAGGACGAAGCGCACCAGCAGCAGGCCGGCGCCGACCAGAAACACCAGCGACAGCGTCACCGCCGCGGTGACCTTGCCGCCGACCTCGCCGATCACCCGCAGATCGACGCCGAGGCCGAGCGCCGCCATCGACAGCACGGTGAGAAGGCTGGCGAGTTTCTGGATCGGTGCAATCGCCACGTCGGGGATCAGCGCGAACGAACGGCACGCCGAAAGCACGAAGAAGGCGACGATGAACCACGGCACCGCCTTGAAGAAGCCAAGCTGCGCCGCCTGCCCCTCCCCGTCGCGCGTGAACCGGCGCGCGCCGAGCGCGATGCAGGCCACCACCGGCCCCAGCATCATCACCCGCACCAGTTTCACCAGCGTGCCGATCTGCACCGCCACCAGCCCCACCGGCACCGTCGCCGCCAGCACCTGCGGCACCGCGTAGACGGTGAGCCCGGCCAGAATGCCGTACTGGGTTTCGGACATCGCCAGCAGCGGCACCAGGATCGGCAGGCCCAGCACGATGATCACGCCGAGAATCGCGGTGAACGAAATCGACGAGGCGATATCGTCGGAGCTGGCGTTGATCACCGGCGCGACGGCGGCGATCGCCGAGTTGCCGCAGATCGAATTGCCGCAGGCAATCAGGATCGCCAGCCGCGTCGACAGCCCGAGCGCGCGGCTGATGCCGTAGCTCACCAGCAAGGTCAGCACCACGATGGTGACGATCGCCACCAGCAGCACCACGCCCGACGAGGCGATCACCGCGAAGGTGACCGACGCACCGAGCAGTGCCACCGCGACCTCCAGCAACTGCTTGGCGCTGTAGGCGATGCCGGCGCGCCATCGCGCTCCCGGCGTCCACGCCGAACGGACCGCCATGCCGAGCAGGATCGCGATCACGATGGCTTCGAGATAGGGATGCCCGAACGTGCGCTCCTGGAACGACTGAACCGTCACCGCGAGGCCGGTCACCACTGCGCACAGCGCGATGCCGGGCAGCAGCGTTGTTATTCTCGTCAAAAGGGAGGATGGGCTGGCGGGCTGGCCGGCGGAGCGGAGCTGGTCTGACACGTAATCTGATATCCTTCGGTGTAGAAGGAATATGCGTTGCCGCGCCGACGATTGGAAATATTATTCTCTCATACACCGATAGAGAAAGCTTATGCCGCTCAATCTTCACCTGTTCCGGATGTTCGCCGCCGTGGTCCGCACCGGCAGTTTCTCGCGCGCCGGCGAGGCGCTCGGCCTCAGCCAGCCGGCCATCTCGAAGGGGGTGCGGGACTTCGAATTGCAGGTCGGCTGCCGGCTGCTCAATCGCACGCCGAAGGGTGTGGTGCCGACCGACGAAGGGCTCGCACTGTCGCGCCATGCGGAGGCGCTGTTCGCGGTGGAGCGCGCCGCCGAGGACGAGTTGTCGGCGCTGCGCGGCCTGCACAACGGATCGCTGCGGATCGGCGCCAGCACCACCATCGCGACCTACATGCTGGCGCGCTATCTCGGTGCCTTTCATCGCACCCATCCCGATGTCGATCTGTTTCTGGTAAGCGCCAACACCCGCGACATCGCCGAACAGATGGCCAATCAGGACATCGATATCGGCCTCGTCGAAGGCCCGGTCGAGGTGCGCGGGTTGACCGCCGAGCCGTGGCAGACCGACGTGATGGCCCTGATCGTCGCGCCGGATCACGCGTTCGCCCGCGAGCGGCAACCGATCGATCCGAAACGGCTTGAAGACGAAATCCTGATCGTCCGCGAGCCCGGCTCCGGCACCCGCGAGGTGGTGGCGCAAGCGCTGGCATCGCACGGCATCGAGCCGACGCGCACGCTCGAAGTGGGCAGCACCGAGGCGATCAAGCAGGTGGTCGCGGCCGGCGTCGGTGTGTCGATCGTCTCAGAGGCGGCGATCGTCGATCAGACCGGTCAGGGCCGCCTCAGGACGGTGCCGATCCACGGCGTCGCCATCGAGCGGACCATGTGGCACCTGAAGCCCGCGGGCCGCGTCGCGGTGCCGGCGGCGCGCGCCTTCGAGAAGATGCTGAACGACCGGGCGAGGTTTCCCCAGCCGACATACGGCTGAGCGGCGGCACGCGGCTAGGGTCTGATCCAACTGCGTTGAACCAGACCCGTCGCTTATCTTTTGTTCGAGCATGATCTTTTCCGAAAACCGGTTTCCACTTTTCGGGATCATGCTCTAC
>JBARXT010000131.1:0-3099 GCA_049647485.1 Xanthobacteraceae bacterium | reverse complement strand
GATAAAACCACCGCGTGCGGAACGCCGGATGTATCCGGTGCTTTCGTGGTGACGAACTCGTGCGCTTTTTCACTTTGCGCATGAGGCTGCGGACGCACCCTGCGTCCGGCGTTCCGCGCGCCCTCTCGAAAGAAAGGGCGAAGCGTTTCCCGCACAACTCGGGCGCACCGCGCCGCGAGATCGCGAAGCCGTATCCATCCCCCGCCCACCCACGCCGCTGTTATCATCGCGCCGCCATAGTCGTGCTATAACCAGCGCCGATTCATCAAAAGGGGTCGCAATGAAACTCCGCCTCGCTGCTTTTCTCGCCGCTTCGCTCGCCGCCGTCTCCCTCACCGCAAACCCCGCTTCCGCCGCCCAGTGCGGCGGCGATTTCAACCGTTTCGTTGACAGCTTTTCCCGCGAGGCGCAGGCCGCCGGCGTATCGCCGGGCGTGATCTCGCAGGCGCTCGGCGGCGTCGCGCTCGACCAGGCGGTGCTGGCCTTCGACCGCCGCCAGCGCGGCACCTTCAACAAGACCTTCGAGCAATACGTCGCCACCCGCGTCGGCGCCGGCCGCATCAAGGCGGGCCGCGCCATGCTGCAGCGGCACGCCTCGTTGCTGTCGCGCATCGAGCGGCAGTTCGGCGTGCCGCCGGAAATCATCGTCGCGATCTGGGGGCTCGAGACCGATTACGGCAAGGGCGACATGGGCAAGCTGCCGGTGTTTCGTGTGCTCGCCACCATGGCGCACGATTGCCGCCGCACCGAACTGTTTCAGGGCGAGTTGATGGCGGCGCTGAAGATCGTGCAGCGCGGCGACCTGCGCCTCAACGACATGATCGGCGCCTATGCCGGCGAGATCGGCCAGACGCAATTCCTGCCGTCGTCCTACATCAAATACGGCGTCGATTACGACGGCAACGGCCATGTCGATCTGCGCCACAGCGTGCCGGACGTGCTCGCTTCCACCGCCAACCTGCTCAAGACCGCGGGCTGGAAGGCCGGCGGCGATTACCACGAGGGCTCGGCGAATTTCGACGCCATGCGCGAGTGGAATCGGGCGACGATCTACCGCAAGACCATTGGTTACTTCGCCGACAAGCTGGCGGGGCGCTAGGTCGTCCGAGCGGCGCGGTTCGCCATTCGCGTGCGGACGCATGGTTAAGAATGTCTCGACGGCGTCGGGTCGCGTGGCGGTATCGTCGTCTTCATCAATTCACAACCACGCTGGGGATTGTTCTTTTCCGGTCAGACTCCGTTAAGTGCCGCGCGGGCACCCTGAGGCAAATTCGGGGAGCATGATGGGCGAGGCAATTGTCACCACGGGGAGACGGCCAAAGGCGGGCCGGGGCGTGCGATGTTGAGCATGCCGACGCTCTGGGTGGTGCTGGTCGCCAACTTCATGGCGCTGGGTCTGATCTGGACCTACGTCATGCGCAGCTATCGCAATTTCGAGGCGGCGCGCTACTGGACCGCCGCCGCGTTCTGCATCGCCGCCGGCGCCAGCGTCGGCATGATGCGCATGGTGATGCCGCCGCTCGTTCCGCTGATGGCCGGCGCGATGTTCCTGGTGGTCGGCACCGGATTGGCGGCGATGGGCGTCGAGCGGTTCTACGGCCGTCCCGCATCGTGGCGATTCAATATCGCGGTCGCCGTCGTCAGCTTCGTGGCCCTGAACTATTTCGTGCTGATCTATCCCAGCACTTCGATGCGGATATTCGTCTATTCGATCGCGCAATCGATTCCGGTCGCGTTGATGCTGACTCTCCTGTTCTCACGCGACAACCGATCGAACAATCCCGGCGCGCGGCTCGCAGGCGCGGTCGCCGTGCTGATCGTCGCGGTGAACGCGGTGCGCGCGATCACCAGCCTGTTCGATATCGGCGGCGTCGCGTCGATGGTGGATTTCAACCAGGTGCAGGCGGCACTGGTGCTGGTGCTGGTGTTTCTGTCGATGGCGTGGAATTTCGGCTTCCTGCTGATGGCGATCGACCGGTTGCGCGGCGAGGTGGCCAATCTGGCGCTGTTCGATGAACTCACCGGCGTCGCCAACCGGCGGATGCTGTTGCAGCGTTTGCCGGAGGCGTGCGCGGTTGCGAAGCGGACCAATGAGCCGTTCGTGCTGCTGGCGATCGATCTCGACAGCTTCAAGGCCATCAACGACGGTTATGGGCACGTGATCGGCGACGAATGCCTGCGGCTGTTCGCCCGCACGGTTCAGTCGCAGCTTCGCGCGGACGATCTTCTGGCGCGTTCCGGCGGCGATGAATTCTGCGCGGTGCTGCCTGCGACCACGTTGCGCGAGGGCGCGATGATCGCGCGGCATATCGTCGAGGCGTGCCGCGCGCAGTTGACGCCGGAGCGGGGCGTGCCGTTCCGGCTGGCGGCCAGCATCGGCGTGGCGCAATGGACGTCGCAGATCGGGATGCAGCCGGACCGTTTGATCGCCGCCGCCGATCAGGCGCTCTACACCGCGAAGAACGAGGGCCGGGATCGTTACGCGGTCTATCAGCCGCCGGAGGCGCCGCAACCCACCCGGATCGAACTGCGCCGTTCGGCGTAGACGCCTACGGCAGCACCGGCACGCGACGACAGGAAAGCACTCTGCGACCGGGCGACACGCTTGCGTCGGGGCAGGCCGGCCCCCATGTTGCGCGGATGATCAGCAAGGCATCTCATTCCGGAACGGCCCGACCATATCGCCCGGCATCGAACCACGGTCCGGTCATCGATCAGGATGGACACGTCATCGAGACATCGTCGACGGCGCATGGGCCGTTCGGATTCGAGTCGTTCGAGTTTCGCACCTCAGGCGCGAATCCGTTCGGTGAACTGACGCGCGAGCAGCGCATCGCCCGTCTCGAGGCTCTGGCGAAACTGCTGGATGTTGCCTTTGTGGTGCCGGGCACCAAGGTTCGCTACGGCATCGACGGCCTTATCGGCCTTATCCCGGTGGTGGGCGATATCATCACTACCGCGATCTCGCTATGGCTGGTTCGCGAAGCGCGGGCGCTCGGCGCGCCGTGGCACATCACGGCGCGAATGCTGGGAAACGTCGCGGTCGATGGCGTGGTCGGTCTTGTGCCGATTGCCGGGGATGCGTTTGACGTGATGTTC
>JBARXT010000130.1:0-3974 GCA_049647485.1 Xanthobacteraceae bacterium | reverse complement strand
CCCACCCCTGACCCCTCCCCGCCGCAAGAGCGGGGGGAGGGGAAATGCGACGCGGGGCGATAGCGATGCAAAAGCAATCGGTCTTCACCTCCCGCTGGCTGCCGTGGCTCCTGATCGCGCCGCAGATGATCGTCGTGCTGGTGTTCTTCTACTGGCCGGCGGCACAGGCGGTATGGCAGTCGTTCCTGCTGCAGGACGCGTTCGGTCTTTCCACCGTTTTCATCTGGTTCGAGAACTACAAGGACCTGCTGGCCGACCCCGATTACTTCGCCTCCGTCGCGCGCACATTCGTGTTCGCCGCCGCGATCGCCTTGTCGTCGCTCTCGGCAGCGCTGCTGCTGGCGGTGATGGCCGACAAACCCTTACGTGGCATCGGCGTCTATCGCACGCTGCTGATCTGGCCCTATGCGGTGGCGCCGCCGGTGGTCGGCGTGTTGTGGATCTTCATGCTCAACCCGTCGCTGGGCATTCTGGCGCACGGCCTGCGCGCCATGGGCGTCGACTGGAATCCGCTGCTCGACGGCAACCAGGCGGCGCTGCTGATCATCCTCGCCTCGGCGTGGAAGCAGATTTCCTACAACTTCCTGTTCTTCCTCGCCGGCCTGCAAAGCATCCCGAAAAGCGTGCATGAGGCCGCCGCCATCGACGGCGCACGACCGGTGCGGCGGTTCTGGACCATCACCTTCCCGCTGCTGACGCCGACGATCTTCTTCCTGATCGTCATCAACGTGGTCTACGCCTTCTTCGACACGTTCGGCATCATCGACACCATGACGCGCGGCGGTCCCGCCAAGGCGACCGAAACGCTGGTCTACAAGGTCTATTCCGACGGCCTGCTCGGCGGCAATCTCGGCTCCTCGGCGGCGCAATCGGTGATCCTGATGGGCATCGTCATCGCCCTCACCGCGGTCCAGTTCCGCTTCGTCGAACGCAAGGTGACGTACTGATGGTCGAGAACGAGGGACTTCAGCGTTACGTCGCCCATGCGATCCTGTGGATCGGCATCGTCATCGTGGCGTTTCCGGTCTATCTCGCCTTTGTCGCCTCGACGCAGGACAACGCCGTGATCGCCAACGGCCAGATGTCGCTGTGGCCCGGCAGTCATTTCCTCGAGACCTATTACAAGACGCTGTTCGTCGGCTCGTCGGGCACCACGCGCGAGCCGGTCGGCATGATGTTGCTCAACTCGCTGATCATGGCGCTGTCGATCGCGTTCGGCAAAATCTTCATCTCGATCCTCTCCGCCTACGCCATCGTGTTTTTCCGCTTCCCGTTCCGCATGACGGTGTTCTGGATCATCTTCATCACCCTGATGCTGCCGGTCGAAGTCCGCATCTATCCGACCTACAAGATCGCCGCCGATCTCAACCTGCTCGACAGCTATTCGGGACTGGCGCTGCCGCTGATCGCTTCCGCCACCGCGACGCTGTTGTTCCGGCAGTTTTTCATGACGGTGCCGGACGAATTGCTGGAAGCCTCGCGCATCGACGGCGCAGGCCCGTTCCGCTTCTTCAAGGATACGCTGTTGCCGCTGTCGCGCACCAACATGGCGGCGCTGTTCGTGATCCTGTTCATCTACGGCTGGAATCAGTATCTGTGGCCGCTGTTGATAACCACGCGCGACGACATGCAGACGATTCAGGTCGGCATCCGCAAGATGATCGTCACCTCCGACGCATTGACCGAATGGCCGGTGGTGATGGCGACCTCGATCCTGGCGATGCTGCCGCCGGTGCTCGTGGTCATCGTGATGCAGAAACTGTTCGTGCGCGGCCTGGTGGAGACGGAGAAGTGAGGGGAGCGAATAGCGAGCAGTAAGCAGCGAATAGAAATCCGAACAAAGTCGATCGCGCATTTTTTCTTGCTACTTACTATTCACTACTCGCTATTCGCTGTCACAAGGAAAACGGAAGCTCATGGCTGGTGTTACACTCCGCAACGTCCGCAAGACCTATCCGGGTGGCGTCGACGCCATCAAGGGCGTCGACTTCGAGGTCGGCGACGGACAGTTCTGCGTGCTGGTCGGCCCTTCCGGCTGCGGCAAGTCCACCTTGCTGCGCATGGTCGCCGGACTGGAAACCATCACCTCCGGCGAGATCGACATCGGCGGCCGCGTCGTCAATCAGATCGAGCCGGCGGATCGCGACATCGCCATGGTGTTCCAGAACTACGCGCTCTATCCGCACATGAGCGTCTACAACAACATGGCGTACGGCCTGCGCAATCGCGGCATGGCCAAACCCGAAATCGACAAGCGCGTGCGCGAGGCGGCGCAGATCCTCGAGATCGGCCCGATGCTCGACCGCAAGCCGAAGCAATTGTCCGGCGGCCAGCGCCAGCGCGTCGCCATGGGTCGCGCCATCGTGCGTCAGCCGAAGGTGTTTTTGTTCGACGAGCCGCTGTCCAATCTCGACGCCAAGCTGCGCATCGCCATGCGCGTCGAGATCCGCAAGCTGCAACGCCGGCTCAACACCACCTCGATCTACGTCACCCACGACCAGCTCGAGGCGATGACACTGGCGGACATTCTCGTCGTGATGAACGGCGGCGTGGTGGAGCAGATCGGCAATCCGCTCGACATCTACCAGAAGCCCGCCACCACCTTCGTCGCTTCCTTCATCGGCGCGCCGCCGATGAACCTGACGCCATTCAAGCCGGGCGAGGCCGGCGTTCCGGTTCCCGGCGGCGCCGGCGGCATTCTGGGCGTCCGCCCCGAGGATCTGACGCTGACAGCCGGCGGCCCGCCGGACGGCGGCGTGCGCTACGACCTCACCGTCGAGGCCATCGAGCGGGTCGGCGCCGAAACCTTCGTCTACGGCTCGCGCAACGGCGCCAAGGAGGCCGCCGCCGTCAGCGCCAAACCGGGGGAACTGCCGCCGGGCGAGATCATCGTCCGGATTCCGGGGCAAATTGCTCCCGCCATCGGCGAGCGGATCGTCGCCGTCGCCCCCCGCGACAAGCTGCATATCTTCGGCGCCGACGGCCGCAGCCGGATCGAACTCTAGTCTTTACAACCACTTGTGGGCCATTCGGGGAGCGCTTGAACGGCCCTCGAATATGCCCATATTGTGTAGTGACCGAGGGGCCAATCGCCGATCGGTCAACCGGGCGCCGCAAGGGCCCACCCACAAAGTCGCTTCGAGAGGACTTTGGTATGTCTCGTGTTCCAACGTTGTCCAGTCCGTTCCTTTTGGGATTCGACGAGATCGAGCGTGCGCTCGACCGCGTCGTGAAAGGCGCCGACGGCTATCCTCCGTATAACATCGAGCGGTGCGACCGTACCAACGGTCAGCCCGAACGCCTGCGCATCACGCTGGCGGTGGCCGGGTTCACCCGCGACCAACTCGATGTAACCATGGAGGAAAATCAGCTCGTCATCCGCGGCCGCCAGCAGGACGACAAGACCCGGCAATACATCCATCGCGGCATCGCCGCGCGCCACTTCCAGCGCACCTTCGTGCTGGCGGAGGGGATGCTGGTGCTGGGTGCGGACCTGAAGAACGGGCTGTTGTCGATCGATCTGGCCAGGCCGGAACCTGAAAGGGTCGTTAAGACAATCGCTATCAATGAGCACGAATAATCTGAGAACTGGAGCGGACTCGACCGCTTGTAACTGTAGAGGAGTCGAGACCATGACCGAACCAAACACCGTTTTCACCCCGAATACCGTCACGCCGGAGGCGCTCGCCTCGCTGGGCGGTGGCCACATCGCCTACGTCAAGGAGATCAAGTCCGAGGACGTGCATGGGCTGTTCCCGCAGGCGCCGGAGCTTGCGCCGGGCACCAAGCTGTTCGCGCTGCATGCTGCCGACGGCACGCCGATCATGCTGACCGATAGCCGTGAAGCGGCGATCGCCAACGCCTGGAGCAACGAATTGCAGGCGGTCAGCGTCCACTGACGCGGACGTTTCCAGTTCGATCGACCGGACGACCTGACGGCCCGCCACGGGCGGGCCGTCAGGAATGGTTTTATG
>JBARXT010000129.1:0-6885 GCA_049647485.1 Xanthobacteraceae bacterium | reverse complement strand
GGCCTGGACCTCGCGCAAACGCAAGCGCGCCGCCGTCGCAGCCGAAGCAAGCGCTGCGGCAGCCGCCCCGGAAGCAGTCGCCGCTGCAGCGGCCGCGGCCGACGAGCCGATTTCGACCGCGCTCAAGATCGACGATCTCAAGATCGAGCTCGGCTATGCGTTGCTGCCGCTGGTGAATGCGCCGGACGGCACTGACCGCCTCACCGAACAGATCAAGGCGCTGCGCCGTTCGCTCGCCATCGAGATGGGCTTCGTAATGCCGGCGGTGCGCATTCTCGACAACGTCCAGCTCGAGGCCAACAGCTACATCATCAAGATCAAGGAAGTGGACGCCGGCTCCGGCCGCGTCTGGCCGAACCAGTACATGGTGATGGACCCCGCCGGCGATCAGGTCGCAGTGCCGGGCATCCACACCACCGAGCCCACCTTCGGGCTGCCGGCCACCTGGGTCGACGCCGGCCTGAAGGAAGAAGCGACGCTGAAGGGTTACACCGTCGTCGACGCCGCGACGGTGCTCTCGACCCACCTCACCGAACTGCTCAAGACCAACATGTCGGACCTGCTGTCCTACGGCGAAGTGCAGAAGCTGCTGAAGGAATTGCCCAAGGAGCAAGGCGAACTGGTCAAGGACATCGTGCCGAGCCAGATCAACGTCTCCGGCATCCAGCGCGTTCTGCAACTGCTGCTCGCCGAACGCATCTCGATCCGCGACCTCTCCACCATCCTCGAAGGCATCGCCGACGCGCTGGCATTCTCGCGCAACCCGGCAACGCTGACCGAACACGTACGGGCACGACTGGCGCGACAGATCTGCGCGCAGAATACCTCACCGAACGGTTACCTGCCGCTGATCGCACTGTCGGCGAAGTGGGAGCAGGCGTTCGCGGAATCCATCATCGGCCAGGGCGAAGAGCGCAGCCTTGCGATGGCGCCGTCAAAACTCTCGGAGTTCATGACCGCGGTGCGCGACCGTTTCGAACAGGCGGCGCGCGAGGGCGAGGCCCCGGTGCTGGTCACGTCCTCCGCGATCCGTCCCTTCGTACGCTCGCTGGTGGAACGCTTCCGCGCGCAGACCAGCGTGCTGTCGCAGGCCGAGATTCATCCACGCGCCCGCCTGAAAACCGTCGGCAGCATCTAGATCGACGGTCGATCCGACAAGCCCGCCTGCGACTTTTTGACAACAGGCAACCGTTTTACCGCATGGTTGACGGGGCATGGCTATACCACCGCAAATCCGGGCTACTCCGGAATCCCAATCAACCGTTTGATATTTATCATGTAATTAAAGGCTACGGCAGTTTTCCGATTTGTGGATCGCGGGCGTTCAACAGTTATCACCGCCTTGTGATACCCCCTTCGGAACGAAAAGCCGGGGTCTTACGTTCTTACTGCGTGAAGTTCGAAGCAGGGGTTTGAACCTGCCGCAGCGTTGGGGTGACCCAAGGCATATGGCAGCGAGAACGGCAGGAGGCTTCCATGAACCATTCGATTTACAGCGCCGACCGCATGACCCACCTCAAGATCGTGGTGGTTGCGTTGGTGGCTGGCATCGCAGTGGCAGGCTTCGGCATTTCGGCGCGCATCGATGCGGACAGCGGCGTGCAAACCGCACGCGTGATCAAGGCTGGCGCGCCGGTCGCGATGTCAAGCTCCGACACAACGATGGTGGTTCGCTGAGAACGGACGTTCGGTCAACCAGCAAGAGGACCAAGTCGAGGATAACGAATAACGAGATTCACGAGGCTCTTTACCTTGCCCCCCAAAGTCGCCGCGTGAGTATGTCACATCAGTCAGTCCCCCCAAGCTGACCTGTGACAAGAGAGAAACGCCCGTCCCCCCGCGGGCGTTTTTCGTTTTTGGCGGAGGAAATCTCGCCCACGGGATCAAACAATCTCGGCGTCGTCCTCGCGCAGGCGAGGACCCAGATCCCCTGGCGTGGGATACTATAAAACAATCTTGCCTCAGATGATTGAGCCGAACCGCTGCGGAGTCTGGGTCCCTGCCTTCGCAGGGACGACGATGATCGAGTTGTAAATCCGCGCACAAAATGACGCTCCGGTTTGACGCCCGGCGCGATGTCGCGCACGTCGATCCAGACCGATCATGCTTCAGCGCCCACAAACCAGCGCCCATAACGAAAAACCGGGCCTCGCGGCCCGGCTTTTATTCAGCAACTCCGCTGGCCTTCGTAGCGGCTCAGGCGACGGCGCCGATCCGCGAGCGCATCAGACCGATGCTGTTAAGATCGGCCTGCTCCCGTGCATTCTCCTCTGCGCGTCCTCGCGCCTGATCGCGCTCGTCCAACAGTTCGACCTTCTTCAATTCTTCGAAGGCCTCGCCGAGTTGGGCCTTGGCATCGTCGAGTTGAACCCGCAATTCGTCCGCCGAACGGGTCAGGTTCTCGCGGCGCTGGATCGCGGCCTTGGCGTAGGTCGGATAGGCGAAGTGGGTCGGGTCGTTGATTCCGGCACGCTCCTGCTCGGTCGCGATCTCGTGCTCGAGATCGACCGACATCCGCTCGAAGTCCGCGATCATGGACTCGATCTGGGCGACCCTGCGCCGCTTCTCATCGACCTGAAACTTCTTCAGACGAATGAGGGTTTCACGTGACTTCATCGACTCGTACTCCCCAGAAGTCCCGATACGAAAACGGGACAAAGCCGGCTCCTCATGAAAGGCCCCGCCGGTGAACAACAGATGCGGGATGATGGCCCGACAAAGTTAGCGTTCCGTTTCCAAGGTTCCTAGGATTTGACCAAGTCGTTGATAACCTTCAATCAGGCTGGTGACCTCGTCCTTGGCCTGGCGCAGGAAATCCTCCAGCGGCTCGTGCAGGCCGATCGCCTCATCCACCTCGGGGCTGGAACCGGCCCGATAGGCGCCGAGCCGGATCAGTTCCTCCATGTCGGAATAGGTCGCCATCACCTGACGCCCCCGCGTGATTACCGGCAAAAAGGCAGGATCGGCGCTTTTCGGCATGGTCCGCGACACGGATTTCAGGACATTGATCGCCGGGTAGCGGCCGCGCTCGGCGATCGAACGCTCCATCACGATATGGCCGTCGAGAATGCCGCGCACCGCGTCGGCGACCGGCTCGTTATGATCGTCACCGTCCACCAGCACCGTGAAAATGCCGGTGATCGAGCCCTCGCCGATGCCGGGCCCGGCGCGCTCCAGCAGCTTCGGCAGTTCGGTGAATACCGTCGGCGTATAGCCCTTGGCGGTCGGCGGCTCGCCGGCGGACAGGCCGATCTCACGCTGTGCCATGGCAAAGCGCGTCACCGAGTCCATCATGCACATCACCGATTTGCCCTCGTCGCGGAAGTATTCCGCGATGGCCAACGTGAGATAAGCCGCCTGCCGCCGCATCAACGCCGGCTCGTCGGAAGTCGCCACCACCACGACGGAGCGCGCCAGCCCTTCTTCACCCAGGTCGTCCTGCAGGAACTCCTGCACCTCGCGGCCGCGCTCGCCGACCAGCCCGATCACGGAGATATCCGCATCGACGTTGCGGGCCAGCATCGACAGCAGCACCGACTTGCCGACGCCGGAGCCGGCGAAGACGCCCATGCGCTGGCCCCGGCAACAGGTGAGAAAGGTGTTGAGCGCGCGCACGCCCAGGTCGAGCGGCACGCCGACCCGCTTGCGCGAATGCGCCGGCGGCGGCGCATTGCGATAGGGCATCGGGGTAGCCCCCTGCTCCAGCGGCCCCTTGCCGTCGATCGGCTCGCCCATGGCGTTGAGCACGCGACCGAGCCAGGACGGCGATGGCCGCACCATGCTCGACGCGTTGGCGATCACCGCGCGGCAGCCGCGCCGCACACCGTCGAGGGGACCGAACGGCATCACCACGGCGTTGTTGCCGGTGAAGCCGATCACCTCGCAGGGGATGAAGCGGTTGGTGCCGGTCTCGATCACGATCCGCGCGCCCACCGACATGGCGTGGATCGGCCCGGCGACCTCAACCATCAACCCGCGCACCCCGACAACTCGGCCATAAATATTGACGCCGTCGATGTCGTCGATCTGGTTGGCGAGGGCTTTCATGGCGAAAACCTTAAGTTTCCGCGTATTGCGGGAATGGCTTTAACTTCGTGTTTACCCGCATCGTTAATCATTGCGTCACTGTCTTTGGTGACTGACGGGACCCGCGCGTCTGAATGAGGTGCGAGTCCTAAGAGGCGGTTAGGCCCGTCTCTTGATGCGAAACTTGAGTGAGAACGGATAATAAAAGCTGCCTCAAGGCAACGTTTTACGGCGATTCGACAAAAATTGCACGATAGAGCTTGCGGAGAGGAATCAGGTTTTGTTAACCATATCCCGTCAGGATTCGAATCAGTTGTTCAAAGGCGTTTCCAGTGCCGCAAGTAGTGCGGACGACCTGACGCCCGGAGCGGCTACGATAGGGGACTGGCATGCGCGTATTGCTGATTGAGGATGATAGCGCTGTCGCGCAGTCGATTGAGCTGATGCTCAAATCCGAGAGCTTCAACGTTTATACGACGGATCTCGGCGAAGAGGGTGTCGACCTCGGCAAACTCTACGATTACGACATTATCCTTCTCGACCTCAACCTGCCCGACATGTCCGGCTACGACGTGCTCAAGCAGTTGCGTGTTTCGAAGATCAAGACGCCCATTCTGATCCTCTCCGGCCTCGCCGGCATCGAGGACAAGGTCAAGGGTCTCGGCGTCGGCGCCGACGACTACATGACCAAACCCTTCCACAAGGACGAGCTGGTCGCCCGCATTCATGCGATCGTGCGCCGCTCGAAGGGCCACGCCCAGTCGGTGATCCAGACCGGCGACCTGATCGTCAATCTCGACACCAAGACCGTCGAAGTGTCGGGCCAGCGCGTGCATCTGACCGGCAAGGAATATCAGATGCTGGAGCTGCTCTCGCTGCGCAAGGGCACCACGCTGACCAAGGAGATGTTCCTCAATCATCTCTACGGCGGCATGGACGAGCCGGAACTGAAGATCATCGACGTCTTCATCTGCAAGCTGCGCAAAAAGCTTGCCAACGCCTCCGACGGCCGCAACTTCATCGAAACCGTCTGGGGCCGCGGCTACGTGCTGCGCGAGCCGACCGAAGACGAGGTCCGCATTCCGGCCTGATCCCGTTCCGGCGAGCCGGCAAGAGTTTCTGTAACAAGACTTTCTGCAAGGCGCCTCCTCCCGACTACAGCCCCGCCCTTACCGGCGGGGTTTTTATTTGCGCGGGTGGGTCGCATCGGCTGAACTTGCCTCCGGCCATTTCGACAGAGCCTTACCCGCGGGACCCAGCCGCCGCGGAAAATCGCGGCTTCCCACAAGGACATCCTTCCGAATTTAGCCGGGCAATATCCATCCATTTCTTCAAAGATGGATGCCCGGATCAAGTCCGGGCATGACGAGTGATGTTCGGTGAAAAGCCAGGAAGAACGTCCGAAGCCTCAGCGCCCGATCGGCGAAACGCTGCGCAACAGCGGCGGCGCTTCTTCGGGAACGATGGACGGCGACACGCGCGCGAGGTTGGGGCTGTAAAGCCCGCGGCGATCCGGAACCGGCCGGAACGTATCCGTCAGCCCCACCACCGTTTCCGCCGCGCCAAGCGCGAGGTAGCCGTCGTTGGCCGTCACCTTGGCGAGCCGCTTGAAGATCACCGTCTTGGTGTCCTGATCGAAATAGATCAGCACGTTGCGGCAGAACACGACATCGAACACGCCGAGATGCGAGATGTCATGCAACAAGTTCAACTGCCTGAACTGCACCATCGCGCGGATATCGGCGTTGATCTGCCACATATCGCCGATCTGGCGGAAATACTTGACCAGCAACTGGATCGGCAGCCCGCGCTGCACCTCGAACTGGCTGAACATGCCGGCCTTGGATTTTTCCAGCACGCCTTGCGAAAGATCGGTGGCGACGATCTCGATGCGCCAGCCGCTCAACTCGGCGCCATACTCCTTCAGGCACATCGCGATCGAATAGGGCTCCTGCCCTGTCGAACACGCCGCGCTCCAGATGCGCAAAGTGCGGCGGCTGGCGCGCGTGCGCAGCAGCGTCGGCAAGATCGTCTCGCGCAAATGATCGAACGGAATCTTGTCGCGGAAGAAGAACGTCTCGTTGGTGGTCATCGCCTCGACCACCTGCCTGGCGATGTCTTCAGCGCCGGCCTTGATCTTCTGCGTTAGTTCACCAATGCCGGGAAGATCGAGCTTGCGTGCGATCGGCAGCAACCGGCTTTCAACCAGATACTGCTTGTCGGCGGAGAGATCGAGACCAGAACGTTCCTTGAGCAGCTTTTGCAGAAATTGATAGTCCGCAGGCGTCACGATCTGTCCCCCGCGAACAGCTTGATAAGTTTCGGCGCGATCTGCCCCAGCGGCAGGATCGCAGCGCAGATGCCGGCGTTGGCAGCCGCACCCGGCATGCCCCAGACCACGCTGGTCGCCTCGTCCTGTACGACGATGCTGCCACCGGCCGCGACGAGTTGCTTGCCGCCACGCATGCCGTCCGAGCCCATCCCGGTGAGGATGACAGCCTGAATCGCGCCCTGCCAGACATCGACCGCCGACACGAACAGCGGGTCGACGGCGGGCTTGCAGAAATTGATCGGCGGTCCATCGTCCAATGCAATCGCCGCGCCGCCGGCGTGACGCACGACGCGCATATGTCGGCCGCCCGGCGCAAGATAGATACGCCCCGCCGTCACCGGCTCGCCATCCACCGCCTCGGCGGCCGGGCGACCTCCGGTGCGCGCGAGATGTTCGGCAAGAATGGTGGTGAAGGTCGGCGGCATATGTTGCGTGATCAGCACCGGAACGCGATCGATCACCGGCGTAATCTCGCCAATCAAACTCATCAGCGCCTGCGGCCCGCCGGTCGACGAGCCGATCAGCAA
>JBARXT010000128.1:0-2597 GCA_049647485.1 Xanthobacteraceae bacterium | reverse complement strand
CGTCCCCGCCTGCGCGGGGACGACGCTGAGATTGTTCAAGTCTTGCGACGAACGTTATCCGAACTCAAATTCCGGGGCGCAAACAAGACCTACTTGAAGAAATCGCCGCACTTCTGCACGTCGGTGTCGGCGGCGCCCCACGGCATGATCGGCACCGACGAGGTCGAGTTCTTCGGCGAGCCGTCGATCAGCTTGTCGGAGTAGACCATGTAGACGAGCACGTTGCGCTTGACGTCGCAGCCACGCACGATCTGCATCTTCTTGAAGAACAGCGAGCGGCGCTGGCTGAACATATCTTCGCCCTGCTCCATCTTGGCCTTGGGCTTGAAGCGGATCGGCGCGATCTGGCGGCACGACAGCGAGATGTCCGATACCTGTTCGGCGAGCCCCAGCCAGCCCTTGAAACCGCCCTTTTCCGGCACGGTGAAATGGCAGGCGACGCCTTCGATCTCCGGATCGTCGATGGCGTAAGTGGCGAGCTTGTCGTTGGGGCTGACCCACTTGAACACGGTGGAGCGCCGGAAGATCAGATCCGGCTCATCGGCGGCGAAGGCCGACAACGCCGTCAGCAACGCGAACACCACGACGGCAAGGCCGATCAATTTCGGGCGAATCTGTCCGCGTTGCCGTTTACCCAGTGCCATCGATCTCTCCGTTGCCGTAACTCCGGCCATATAGGATCACCCTCCGGCCATCGGTAGGGGCGCAAGCCGTTAAGGCAAAATGAGGGGATTTGCCAGATATTTCCGGCTCGGCTGAGATTTGCGGGCGCTAACGTGAACTCCTTGCCTCATTGGCGCACCAACGATCGAGGCCGAAATGTAAGGAAGTGTTGCGTTGCGTATCAAACAGATTCCTGCCGGCGCGCGAGCCGGGGCACCATTCGCTTGCGCCCGCCCCTCCCGTCTCTGGACGAGAGCCCTTCTCAGCTCGGCAATCGTCTTGGGCGGCCTCGCGCCTGCCGTGGCGCTGCCACAGGATTTCTGGTCCGACGAGATCATTTACGAGCCGGAAGCGCCGCCGCCGCCGGTCTATCACCGCCGTGCGAAGCCGGCGCGCCATCGCGCGCCGAAGGTAAAGGAAACCGCTACGCCCGCGCGCAAGCCGCAGCGCCCGCTCATCGTCACCGTCTCGATCAAAAATCAGTCACTGAAAGTTTACGATGCCAACGGCCTGTTCGCCGAAGCGCCGGTGTCCACCGGCATGCGCGGCCACGCCACCCCGCTCGGCATCTTTAGTGTGATTCAAAAGAACAAGTGGCACCGCTCCAACATCTACAGCGGCGCGCCAATGCCCTACATGCAGCGGCTGACGTGGTCCGGCATCGCCATGCATGCCGGCGCGCTGCCGGGCTATCCGGCGTCGCACGGCTGCATCCGCATGCCGAACCATTTCGCGACGCAGATCTGGAATTGGACCCGGATGGGCGCGCGCGTGGTGGTCACCTCCGGCGAGGTCAGCCCCGTCGCGTTCTCGCATCCGCTGCTCATCACGCAGAAGCCCGCGCCGCAAGTCGCGCCTCCCGCTGACGCGACGGTGCCTTCGGCTGACGCCGCCCCGGCCTCGCCGGCGTCGCTCATCAACGCGGCGATCGATTCCGCGAAAAGCACGGATGCCACCACCACGGCCATCGCCATCGATCTGAAAGACCTGCGACCATCGCTGATGCCGCACACCAGCGGAGCAGCCGAGCCGATCACGACCGGTCTCGCCGCCGACAGGCCAACCAAGGTAGCGGATGCCAGCGCTACGCTGACGCCGCCGAATTCGCTCGCGACGCTCAACGATGGCGTCACCGCACCTGCCGGCGAAGCCGTCCCAGCGGCGACCGCTACTCCGCCCGTGCCGAAACGCACCGGACCGATCGCGGTGTTCATCAGCGGCAAGGACGGCAAGCTCTATGTGCGCCAGAACTTCGAGCCGCTGTTCGACGTGCCGATCACTGTTGCATCGAGCGAGCGTCCGCTCGGCACCCACGTCTTCACCGCGCAGGCCGTGCCCGCGCCGAACGATGGCGACGGCGCCACGACATTCCGCTGGACGGCGCTGACGATGCCGGTCGAGGCGCGGTCGAAAGCCGCCAGCCGTCGCGCCGCCAAGCGACGACACGATATCGGCGCCATCGACACCGAGCCGGCTCCAACCGCCGACAGCGCCGCCGAGGCGCTCGATCGGCTGACCATTCCGGCGGAAACCATGACGCGGCTCGCGGAAGCGCTGACCACGGGCAGTTCGATCATCGTCTCGGATCAGGCGCTCGATCGCAGCGAAACCGGACAGGGCACCGACTTCATCGTGCCGCTGCGTTAGAGTTTTGATTAAACGCGTTTTCCTCACGCGAGCCGGGAAACACGTCGCTCGAAAACGCTATAACTCCTGTGTGCGCGACAAAACCGCCATTGCCGCGCCCGCACGAATCTGCCCCACTTGCGGCGTTTGCGCGCGCGTGGCTCCGCAACCCGTCGCAGCGCAATCGGCCAGTCAAGGGGGATTCCATGCGCATCGCGGCAGCCTTCATCGTTGCAGGAGCGCTTTCGCTCGGCGCGAACGGCATCGCCTGGTCGCAAACCGCCGCCACGCCACGGCCGACACCGGCC
>JBARXT010000127.1:0-5153 GCA_049647485.1 Xanthobacteraceae bacterium | reverse complement strand
CGCGGTCGCTTCCATCGAGATCGCCAGACCCTGGATGACGTTGGTGCCGTGACCGGTGACCGACGCCTGGGCGATCGACTTCACCGGGCGATAGTCGGTGCCGGTGTAGTATTCGGTGATCCAGATGATCAGGCCGGTGACGACCAAACCGACGATGCCGCATTCGAACAGCGCCATGCCGGTGTACTTCACGCCCGCCAGCGGACCGAAGCCGACCAGCCAGTGGATGACGAAACCGACGCCGATCAGCGACAGCACGCCGGTGGCGATCAGACCCTTGTACAGCGCGCCCATGATGGACTGGCTGGCACCGAGCTTGACGAAGAAGGTGCCGATGATCGAGGTGATGATGCAGATGCCGCCGATAGCGAGCGGCAGGGTCATCATGTTCACCAGCAACGGCGACGTGGCGAAGAAGATCGCGGCCAGCACCATGGTGGCGACAGCGGTCACCGCGTAGGTCTCGAACAGGTCGGCGGCCATACCGGCGCAGTCACCGACGTTGTCACCGACGTTGTCGGCGATGGTCGCCGGGTTGCGTGGGTCGTCTTCCGGAATGCCGGCTTCGACCTTGCCGACGAGGTCACCGCCGACGTCCGCGCCCTTGGTGAAGATGCCGCCGCCGAGACGGGCGAAGATCGAGATCAGCGAAGCGCCGAAGCCGAGGGCGACCATGGCGTCGATCACCGTGCGGCTGTTGGCCGGATAGCCCGCGCCGTGGGTGAGATACATGAAGTACAGCGTGACGCCGAGCAGCGCCAGGCCCGCCACGAGCAGGCCGGTGATCGCACCCGCCTTGAACGCCAGTTCAAGACCGCCGGCGAGCGACTTGGTCGCGGCCTGCGCGGTGCGCACGTTGGCGCGAACCGAGACGTTCATACCGATGAAGCCGGCAGCGCCCGACAGAATGGCGCCGATGGCGAAGCCCACCGCAACCAGCAGACCGAGGAAGTAGGCCAGCAGAGCGAAGATGACGATGCCCACGATACCGATCGTCATGTACTGACGCCGCAGATAAGCCTGCGCGCCCTCACGTACGGCGCTTGCGATTTCCTGCATGCGCGCGTTGCCGGCGTCGGCCCCCAAGACCGACGATGTCGCCCAGATGGCGTAGACGATCGAAAGTGCTCCGCAAAGCACGATCACCCATAATGCTGTCATTGAATTTGCCTCAGATCCCTGGTTGCCCCGAATTGCGTTCATGACCGCAATTGCGGAGGAACGCCCAAAAAGCCCGCTCTGCCCAAAGAGCGGCCTTAAATCGGCGGGACCATGCCAAAATCGCGACTGCCACGCAACGATGCCAAGGTCATAAGCAAAGGTTTTTTAAAGGATTTCTGAACCGTGCCGAATTAGGCACAGGATCGGCAGAGCGGCCGCGAAGTCCTAGAAATGGCTATAGGATTGCCGATCGAGGGGAATTTTCCTGTTTCCGGCGTCAACCAATTGCGGAGCAGCCTCGCCTGCGACAATGCGGCCGATGACGCGGACCGACACGCCCGCCGACCTTGCCGCGGCCTCGAAGGCGGCAAGCCGATTCTCCGGCACCGTGCAGAGAATCTCGTAATCGTCGCCCCCGGAAACCAGCCGCGTGACGAGGCTTGGGTCGCCTGCCAGCCAGGTTCCCGCAGGCGTGGACAATGGAACCGAGGCAGCGTCCACGACGGCCGAGACGCCCGAAGCGGCGCACAGTTTGGCGAGGTCACCCATCAGGCCATCGGAGACGTCCATCGCGGCGCTGGCGTGATCGCGAACCGCATGCGCCAATGCCACGCGCGGTTGCGGAACCCGATACCGCTCGATCAAAGCCGCGCGGGCCGCCGCATCGTCGTCGAACGGCCCCCGCTCCCCCTTGAGAATCGCCAGGCCGAGCACCGCATCGCCAATGGTGCCGCTGGCCACGATGACGTCGCCAGCCCGTGCAGTGCTTCGCCTGACCATTCTGCCGAGGGGAACCCGCCCGAAGGCGGTCACCGAGATCATGGCTGGCCCCGGCGTCGAGACGGTATCGCCGCCCAGCAGCGGGCAACTGAATTGGTCCGCGTCTTCGCCCAGCGCGCGCGCAAACGGCGCGAGCCACGCTTCGCTGACGTCGCGCAACGCCAGGGTCAGCACGAAACCGGCCGGGTCCGCTCCCTTGGACGCAAGATCGGACAGGTTCACCCGCAGCACCTTGCGTGCCACGGTATCCGGCGGATCGTCGGGCAGGAAATGCACGCCCGCGACAATGGCGTCGGTCGTGACCACAACATCGTCGCCGCCGGCTTGCAGGATGGCGGCGTCGTCGGTCAGCCCCAAAGCGCCCGGCGCGGTCGCCAGCGGCTTGAAGTATCGCGCGATCAGATCGTCTTCACCGGAGGGCATGGGGCACGCGCATCGACTCACAGCGACCGTCATCCTGAGGAGCGAGCACTTGCGAGCCTCGAAGGATGAACGGCCACCACCCTTCGAGGCCTCCGCTTCGCTTCGGCACCTCAGGGTGACGGCTCATCCCCTACCCCCGCCCAAACTCGCCGCCGCGGAATTGCCGCGCGATCTGGTCAAGCACCGCATTGACCATGCCGGTCTCGTCGCCTTCGACAAAGGCGTGCGCGACATCGACATATTCCGACACCACGACACGCGCCGGTACGTCCTTGCGATGTTCAAGCTCATACGAACCCGCACGCAGCACCGCGCGCAGGATGGCGTCGATCCGCTTCAGGGGCCAACCCCGTGAGAGCGCCTCGTCGATCAAGGGATCGAGTTTTGCCTGATCGCGCACCACGCCGGAGACGACATCGCGAAAGAACGCAGCCTCGGCCGGCAGATACTGGTGGCCCTCAACTTCGTTGCCGATCCAATGGCTCTCGAACTCGGCGAAGACGTCGTTGATGCCCGCGCCCGCCATGTCCATTTGGTAAAGCGCCTGCACGGCGGCGAGCCGCGCCGCGCCACGCCGGTTGGCTTTCCTGTCCTGTGGCTTGGCAGGATTGGGGTTGGCCGGATTTTTCTTGATGTCCGCCATGATGCTCAGGCCTGCGCCAGACGGCGCTTGAGACGCAACATCGCCAACGCGGCGCGCGCGGCGTCGCCGCCCTTGTTCAAATCGCCGGGACGGGCACGCGCCCAAGCCTGCTCATCGGTATTAACGGTGAGAATGCCGTTGCCGAGCGGGATGCGGCGGTTAATGGAGATATCCATCAGGCCGCGCGAGGACTCCATCGAAACGATTTCGAAGTGGAACGTTTCGCCGCGCACCACGCAGCCGAGCGCAATCGCGGCGTCGTAAGGCGTGCCGCTCTTCTCGGCGGCATCGAAGGCAATGACGATCGCGGCCGGAATTTCCAGCGCGCCCGGCACGGTCACGACATCGTGCGTCACGCCGGCGGCGTCCAGTTCCGCCACCGCGCCTTGCAACAACGTGTCCTGAATGTCGTCATAAAAGCGCGCCTCGACGATCAGTGCGCGCGCACCGCGCACGTCAGCCTGGTCTTTCAGCGGGGCGCGTCGCGCGTCGGCCATGGGTCGATCCAGTTCAAGAAAGCGGACAATCCAACCATTTGCAGATTGTCAACAACGTCGCGGGTTGTAGTCGCTGGACGCCCCGAATCCAAGCGCGAAGATAGCTATTTCATCTCCGTCAGCCGCGCGGCGTAACGGGCCATGAGGTCCACTTCCAGGTTCACCTCGGAGCCCGTTTGCCAGTCGCTCAATGTGGTGACGGACAGCGTATGAGGGATGATAAGCACCGAAAAGCGCTTATCCGCCACCGTATTCACGGTCAGCGAGACGCCATCGAGCGTCACCGACCCCTTGGTCGCGATGAAACGCGCCAGATCGCGCGGCGCATCGAATTCGACGCGCGCCATGTCGGGCAGATCGTCACGCGTCACAATGGTGGCGATGCCGTCGGCATGGCCGGCGACGATGTGGCCGCCGAGTTCGTCACCGATCTTCAGCGCGCGTTCCAGATTGAGCCGTGTGCCGACCTGCCAGTGTCGCGCGGTGGTCATGCGGAGCGTTTCGGCAGCGGCATCGACGTCGAACCAGGTTCGTCCGTTCTCAACACCGGAAGCAACAACGGTAAGGCACACGCCATTGCAGGCGATCGATGCGCCATCGGCAATGGTGAATTGATCGTAGCGGCACAAAATCCTCAGGCGATGCAACTGCCCTTGCGCGACCGGCTTGAGGCTGGCGATCTCGCCGACGTCGGTGATGATCCCGGTGAACATCTAAACTCGCTCGTAAATCGTAAGTGTATCGTTTTCGAGCTTTTCGCTAGCACGAACCCGGAAAGAAGACGACTGCGTGATGGTGCCGAGCGGCAATGCACCAAGCGCAGCCACGCCGTCTGCACCGATCTCGTTTGGTCCGCGCAGCAGCCAGACTTCGTCGACCAGTCCGGCCTTCACGAAAGAGGCTGCGGCCTGCGCACCGCCTTCGACCATCAAGCGGGTGATGCCTTTCTCAGACAGCGCCCGCAACACATCCGGAAGATCAAGGCCGTTCTCACCAGTCTTCAGCCGGAATATTTGCGCTCCCGCCGCGCCGAGCTTTGCCGCTGCCGGTGCTTCGGACGTATCCGATGTCATCACCCACAGCGGCACCTCGCGCGCGGAATGCACCAGCTTGCCGCTGCCCGGCAAGCGTAATGCGCGATCCAGCACCACGCGCACCGGCGAGCGCTTCGCCATTCCCGACAGCCGGCACGTCAGCAACGGATCGTCGGCCCGCGCGGTGCCGATGCCGATCAGCACCGCGTCGGATTGCGCGCGCAGCAAATGCACCCGTGCTCGCGCGGCGTCGCCGGTGATCGCCACCGGCTTGCCACCGGCGGCACCGATCTTGTCGTCCGGCGACACCGCGAGTTTCAAGATCACATGCGGCCGGCCATCTCGCACGCGGCGGAAATGCCCGGCATGATCGCGCGCCGCTTCGTCCGCACAGGTCCCGACATCGACCACGATGCCGGCTGCGCGCAGTCTGGCGTGGCCCTGCCCTGCCACCTGCGGATTTGGATCTTCGATCGCGGACACGACGCGGGAAATGCCGGCCGCAATAATCGCATCCGCGCACGGCAGCGACTTGCCGACATGCGAGCACGGCTCCAGCGTGACGTAGAGCGTCGCGCCCCGCGCGGCCTCGCCCGCTCGCGCCAGCGCCTCAGG
>JBARXT010000126.1:0-15171 GCA_049647485.1 Xanthobacteraceae bacterium | reverse complement strand
CGTCCCGGCGAGCGCACGGCCGAATACATCGACTACGTGCTGTCGCGCATTACCGTCGTCGGCGCGATCTATCTGGCGCTGGTCTGTCTCGTGCCGGAAATTCTCATTTCGTACGCCTCGGTTCCGTTCTACTTTGGCGGCACATCGTTGCTGATCGTGGTCAGCGTGACGATGGATACGGTGGCGCAGGTCCAGGGCTACCTGCTGGCGCACCAGTATGAGGGCTTGATACGGAAGTCGAAACTAAGGGGCCGACGTAAATGAGACTGATACTTCTCGGGCCGCCGGGGGCGGGCAAGGGAACACAAGCGCAGCATCTGGTTCAACGCCACGGCATCGTTCAGCTTTCCACCGGCGACATGCTGCGCGCCGCGGTGAAGGCCGGAACGCCGGTCGGTCTCAAGGCCAAGGACATCATGGCAAGCGGCGGGCTGGTGCCGGACGAGGTCGTCGTCGGCATCATCGCGGATCGTATCGAGGAGCCGGATGCCAGGGCTGGCTTTATTCTTGATGGATTCCCGCGCACGGTGCCGCAGGCCCAGGCGCTCGACAAACTCCTGAAGTCGAAGGGACTGGCGCTCGACGCCGTCCTCGAACTGCGCGTCAACGAAGGGGCGCTGCTGCGCCGGGTCGAGACGCGCATCGCCGAGATGACGGCGCGCGGCGAAGCGGTGCGTGCCGACGATACGCCGGAAGTGTTGTCGCAGCGTCTCGCCAACTACCGCGCCCAGACCGAGCCGCTGGTCGACTACTATGGCGAGAAGCGGAAGCTCGCGACCATCGACGGTATGAAGGCGATCGAGGAGGTCACCGCCGATATCAAGCGTGTGCTCGACGCCCTGAGCGAATCGGCGGCCAAGCCCGCCAAGGCGCGGCGCAAGCCGGCGGCCAAGAAGGCCAAAGCCAAGACGGCAGCCAAGAACGCAGCGAAGGCGGCGTCGGCCGGCCGGACCGCCAAAAAGACCAAGGCTGCTAAAAAGACCAGCGCTGCTAAAAAGGTCGCCAAGAAAGCCGTCAAGAAGGCGGTGAAAAAGGCCGCCAAGAAGGCCGCTCCCAAGCGGGCGGGCGCCAAAAAGGTGAAGAAATCGGCCAAACCGGCCGCGAGAAAGGCCAAAACAGCTACTCGCAAGGCGGCTCCCAAGTCATCCCGGAGGGGTTCCAGGACCAGTTCCCGGCCTGCGAAAAAGGTCACGAAAAAGCCAGCCAGGAGCGCCAGGCGGTTGACGAAACGAGGATGAATCCTTTAATAAGCCCAGCATTCAGTCGGATTTTCAGACGATGCCGGGCCCCAAGGTGATTGAGGGGCGGGCGTCGTATTCGCGTTTGCGACCGCCTGCCGAAATAGTCGAGAAACTGCCGGTCAAACATGGCCGGCGACAGGAGAGAGATCTGTGGCCCGTATCGCAGGTGTGAATATCCCGACCAACAAGCGCGTGCTGATCGCGCTGCAATACATTCACGGCATCGGCCAGAAGAACGCGGCCGATATCGTCGAGAAGGTGAAGATTCCGGTTGATCGCCGGGTCAACCAGCTCACCGACGCGGAAGTGCTGCAGATCCGCGAAGTGATCGACCGCGACTATCTGGTCGAGGGTGATCTTCGCCGTGAGACCGGCATGAACATCAAGCGTCTGATGGACCTCGGCTGCTATCGCGGCCTGCGTCATCGTCGCGGTCTTCCGGTTCGCGGCCAGCGCACGCATACCAATGCGCGCACCCGCAAGGGTCCGGCCAAGGCAATCGCCGGCAAGAAGAAGTAAGAAAGCGAATAGGGAATAGGGCGTAGCGAATAGAGTTTTCTCTACTCGCTGTTCGCTACTGACTACTCGCTCATCTGGTGGAGCCGCTGGAATCACGGCGGCGTTGAGATCGTAAAAAGGAACTGTAATGGCTAAAGAAGCTACCCGCGTTCGCCGTCGTGAGCGCAAGAACATCGCGTCCGGCATCGCGCATGTGAATTCGTCGTTCAACAACACCACCATCACCATCACCGACGCGCAGGGCAACACCATTGCCTGGTCGTCGGCCGGTACGATGGGCTTCAAGGGCTCGCGCAAGTCGACGCCGTATGCGGCGCAGGTCGCGGCCGAAGACGTGTCGAAGAAGGCGCAGGAACACGGCATGCGCACCCTCGAGGTCGAGGTTGCCGGACCGGGTTCGGGCCGTGAGTCGGCGCTGCGCGCATTGCAGGCGGCGGGCTTCACCGTCACCTCGATCCGTGACGTGACCACGATCCCGCATAACGGCTGCCGCCCGCGCAAGCGTCGCCGCGTCTAAAGACTTGGCTTTGTCGCGGTCAGGCCACGGGCCGCGACGGCTGTTCGATCTACGTACGCGGGCCGATCCCCGCGACCTCCAACGCCAGTTGTTTTGATGGCAAAGCTGGCCTGTATGGGTGAAACAGTGACGATCCAGAAAAATTGGCAAGAATTGATCCGCCCCAACAAGCTCCAGGTGACCCCGGGCGCGGACGCAACCCGTTTCGCAACCCTCGTTGCCGAGCCGCTCGAGCGTGGCTTCGGTCAGACGCTGGGCAATGCGCTCCGCCGCATCCTGCTGTCGTCGCTGCAAGGCGCGGCGGTGCAGTCGGTGCACATCGACGGCGTGCTGCACGAGTTCTCCTCGATCGCCGGCGTGCGTGAAGACGTCACCGACATCGTGCTGAACATCAAGGACATCTCGATCAAGATGCAGGGCGAAGGCCCGAAGCGCATGGTCGTGAAGAAGCAGGGTCCGGGCACCGTCACCGCTGGTGACATCCAGACCGTCGGCGACATCACCATCCTCAATCCGGAATTGCAGCTTTGCACGCTGGACGACGGCGCTGAAATCCGCATGGAGTTCACCGTCAACACCGGCAAGGGCTACGTCGCCGCCGAGCGCAACCGTCCGGAAGACGCGCCGATCGGTCTGATCCCGGTCGACAGCCTGTACTCGCCGGTGCGCAAGGTGTCGTACAAGGTCGAGAACACCCGTGAGGGCCAGATCCTCGACTACGACAAGCTGACCATGACGATCGAGACCAACGGCGGCATCACGCCGGAGGACTCCGTGGCCTATGCCGCGCGCATCCTGCAGGATCAGCTCAACGTGTTCGTCAACTTCGAGGAGCCGCGCAAGGAAGTGGCCGCCGAGATCATTCCGGATCTGGCGTTCAACCCGGCGTTCCTCAAGAAGGTCGACGAACTCGAACTGTCGGTGCGCTCTGCGAACTGTCTGAAGAACGACAACATCGTCTACATCGGCGACCTGGTGCAGAAGTCGGAAGCCGAAATGCTCCGCACCCCGAACTTCGGCCGCAAGTCGCTGAACGAGATCAAGGAAGTGCTGGCCCAGATGGGTCTGCACCTCGGCATGGAAGTGCCCGGTTGGCCGCCGGAGAACATCGACGAACTGGCCAAGCGCTTCGAGGATCACTACTGAGAGAGCGAATAGCGAATAGGGAGCAGCGAATAGAATAGGTCATCTTCTATTCGTTACTTATTACTCGCTACTTACTCCCTTTCACCGGGCGAACGCAGGAAGCCCACCTGAGCAACATGTCCGACGAGCGGTCGTGACACATACTGAAGGATACATCACATGCGTCACGGCAAGGTTCATCGCAAGCTCAACCGCACCGCCGAGCACCGTAAGGCAATGTTTGCCAACATGGCGGCGTCGCTGATCAAGCACGAGCAGATCGTCACCACGCTGCCGAAGGCGAAGGAGCTTCGCCCGATCGTCGAGAAGCTGGTCACGCTCGGCAAGAAGGGCGGGCTGTCGCTGCGCCGTCAGGCCATCAGCGAACTGCGCGATCTGGATCAGGTCCGCAAGCTGTTCGATACCTTGGCGACCCGCTACAAGGATCGTCAGGGCGGCTACACCCGCATCATCAAGGCCGGCTTCCGCTACGGCGACAACGCGCCGATGGCGGTGATCGAGTTCGTCGATCGCGACGTCGATGCCAAGGGCAAGGACTCCGGTCCGGTGCAGGACGAGGCATCGGAAGCAGCGGCGTAAGTCCTTCCACATTCGAGTTTGAAAGCGGCGCCGCGGGCGCCGCTTTTTGTTTGTGGCAACGCCGAAATTGGAGACGCCATTGCTGCTATCCAAACGGACGCCGCACTGATCTTTCTATCGTCATGCCCGCGCATAGCCGTTCGAAGAACGGCGTCGCTTCGCTCGCCTATGTCGCGGGCATCCACGTTTTGAAGCAAGCAACAAGTCAAAGACGTGGATGGCCGGGATGCCCCCGGCCATGACGCCTGATAGATCGATGTCGGTTGCCGTTCTCGCGTTATGCCTGGACTGTCTGGATGGGGATTCATCACCAGCCCGCAAACGCGCAACAAAGCCCGCGACGTGACAGACAGGCGCGGGCTTTGTTCTGTCGATGATGACGCCGTGTCGAGGGCATCCGGCGCGGCGCGACTTGAAGGCAAGGAAAAGGTGAGGGACGCCGCGCGAGGCGGCGTCCCGATTGTTGGTTAGAATGCGAACTGCGTGCGCATGGCGAAGGCGTCGTACTTCGCGCCACGATCCGCGCCGGCGAGATTGGTCTTCTGCACCGTGCCGTGGATCCAGTTGAACATCATCCGCATGTTCTCGTTGAGATACCAGTTGAGGCCGACGGTGATGTTCTCCTGCGTGCCGCCGAACACCGCCATGTCGTTCAGATCGACATAGCTGTAGCGTGCGGCGATTTCCCACGCGCCGGTGCCGCCGGTCATATCCCAGAAGAACGGGTTGGCCGGCTTCACGCCGCCGAGCGAGCCGGACGAGGCGCTGTACTTGCGCTTTTCGCCGGTGAGGATGTAGCCGGCCTGTACGTAACCGCCCTTGAAGTGCAGGTCGGGCAGCGCGAAGCGCGAGATCGAATAGTCGAAATATTCGCCCTGGGCGTGGAAGCTGCCCACGGTGGCGGCGGCTTCGGCGCTCAGCACCAGCGCGTTGTTGACATTGGAGAGCGCGCCGGTGTCGAGCACGCGGGTCGGGTCGATACGCACCTCGATGCGTTCGCGCATGCGGATGTCGTTGACGTTGGGCGCGCCGCCGGTGTCGGCGAGATAGAGCACGTCGCCGCCGAACAGGAAGGCGCCGGCATCGGTGTTGATCGGCGCGAACACGAGGCGGCCGGTCGCGGCATAAGGCGTGCGCAGTGAGTGATCGTAGCCGGTGGTCGGTCCGGTCAGGTAAGCGCCGGCCCACCACCAGTCGTCGTTGGCACGAATACCGAAGGCGGCGCGGTTGTCGCCGGCGCCGAGGTCGGTCGCCAGCACCTGCGAGGAGGCGCGCTCCATGAAGGTGATGTTGTTGGAACTGGTGGCTTCGTCGAGGGTGTAGGGCACGTCCATGTAGCCGCCCTCGATCCGCATCCCCTTGAAACCCTTGTAGGAGACATAGGCATTGTTGAGCAGCACAGGGCCATCCTGCGAACCGCCGCCGTCGAACACCAGCGCGTATTCCCAGTCGTGCGCGAACACGCCTGTGATTCCGATACGCGCGCGCCGGGCATTGACGCCGCTTTGCAGGTCTTGCGGCGAGGTGGCCGCGGAATTCGGACGATAGGAATAGGTGCCGACGTCGACGTGCAGACGGCCGGTGATGCCGACGCAGTTGAATCCGTCCGCGGTGCAGATCGTCGGGCGATTGCCCTTCATCGAGACCAGAACGTCCGGCGGCGCGAACTTTGCCTTGGTCGGCATGTAGCCCGCGCTCGCATTCAGAAACGTCTTCTGCTGAACGCTGTTCAGTTTCTTTTCCAGCGCGCTGATCTGCTTTTGCAGGCTTTCGACCTGCGCGGCCGTGGCCGATTGCGCATGCGATTGCGTCGCACCGAGCGCACCGGCCAGACCGATCGCCCCCAAGATGAATTTGGTTTTCGCCGACATGAAGTTCCCCTGTTGTCGAGACAAACTGCTCCAGCCCCCGCGACATCGCTGTCGCAGGCCGGATCGATTTTTGTTTTTGGGTCGATGTTGTTGTGTCGCTCGCCTTGCGGCGAAAGAGATCGTCTCCAGCAAGCCCCATCGAAGCTCGGGCGCACGCTAGAAGTCTTCGATTACAGTTATGCGACAGGGAAACGCGCGATGTGCGACGCCGCGCCGCACATCGCATGCATCATCCACAAGGTGTGGCGCAATTGCCGCGCCTTGCACCGATGATGAAAACGATTGACGCGAGCACAGCGTTTACTGGGCTCGCGTCAATGTCGATCATAGATAAAGACAGTGCCGGTCGTGCTACCAGCCTTCCAGCACGATCTTGCCGCGCGAGGTCGCCGATTCGATCTGCGCATGCGCGCGCTTCAAGTTCGCAGCATTGATCGTGTCGTAGGTCTGGTCGAGCGTGGTCCGCAGCACACCCTTGTCGATCAGGTCGGCGACATCGTTGAGCAGATGATTCTGCGCGATCATGTCGGCGGTCTCGAACGAACTGCGCGTGAACATCGATTCCCAATGGATCGACGCGGCCTTGCCCTTGAAGGCGGCGATGTTGAATTCCGGCGGATCGTCGATCAGGCCGAACCGGCCTTGCGGCGCGATGATATCGGCCAGCGCCTTGTAGTGCTGATCGGTCATGGTGAGGCTGGCGATCAGCGCCACCGGCGGCAGCGTCAGCGCCTCGATCTGCGCCTTCATCGGCCGCGCGTGGTCGATCACCGCATGCGCACCGAGATCGCGGCACCAGGCCTGCGTTTCCGGGCGCGAGGCTGTGGCGACCACGGTGAGGCCGGTGAGGCGGCGCGCGAGCTGGATCAGGATCGAGCCGACGCCGCCAGCGCCGCCGACGATCAGGAGCATGCGTGGATCGACGCTTTTGCCCGGCACCGCGCCGAGCCGGTCGAACAGCAGTTCCCATGCGGTGATCGAGGTCAGCGGCAAGGCCGCGGCCTGCGCGAACGATAGCGTGTTCGGCTTGTGACCGACAATCCGCTCGTCGACCAGATGATATTCGGCGTTGGTGCCCTGACGCAGGATCGAGCCCGCGTAGAACACCTCGTCGCCCGGCTTGAACAGGCTGACGTCCTTGCCCACGGCGTCGACCACGCCGGCGGCGTCGTAGCCGAGGATCTTGTGCTCGCCGGCCGGCGGCGCGGCGCGCCTGCGCACCTTGGTATCGACCGGATTGACCGACACGGCCTTCACCGCGACGCGAATATCGCGCGGGCCGGGCTCCGGCTTCGGGGCCTCGAAATCGACCAGCGCGTCGGTGGCGTCGATCGGAAGCGATTTTGTATAGCCTACGGCTTTCATGGTGGAATTCCTCTGGGGCGCATCCTGGTTCCACCACTCGTTCCACCACCTGGGCCTCGATTGCAAGCGGGGTCGCAACTGCTACAACGAGGGATCGTGACAGGTGCGGGCGGCGGTCGTCCCATCGGGGCGCTCCGGTTTGAATAACCCGTTAAACAGGCGCGAAAATGCCCTGTTTTGCTTCTTTTAGGTGGCCGGGGCGCCTATATCTCGGTCTTCACTTTGGGAATCGCTTCATGATGCCGTTTCGCCTGTTCGCCCTGTCGGTTTTAACCCTGACGATGCTGGTGCCTGCCCAGGCCCAAGCTCAGGCCCTGGATCGCCGCGTGCCCGCATCGCAGAACGAGTTGCGGCTGTCCTATGCGCCGATCGTGCAGCGGGTGACGCCGGCGGTGGTCAATGTATATGCGGCGAAGGTTGTCAAAAACCGCAATCCGCTGCTCGACGATCCGGTCTTCCGGCGTTTCTTCGGCGTGCCCGGCCAGCCGGAACAGATGCAGCGCTCGCTCGGGTCCGGCGTCATGGTGGATCCATCGGGGCTGGTGGTGACCAACAATCACGTCATCGAGGGCGCCGATCAGGTCAAGGTATCGCTGGCCGACAAGCGCGAATTCGAAGCGGAGATCGTGCTGAAGGATACTCGCACCGATCTCGCGGTGCTGCGGCTGAAGAACACCAAGGAAAAATTCCCGACGCTCGACTTCGCCAATTCCGACGACCTTCAGGTCGGCGATGTGGTGATGGCGGTGGGCAATCCGTTCGGCGTCGGCCAGACCGTGACCCACGGCATCGTTTCGGCCCTGGCGCGCACGCAAGTCGGCATTACCGATTATCAGTTTTTCATCCAGACCGACGCGGCGATCAATCCCGGCAATTCAGGCGGCGCGCTGGTGGACATGGCCGGCAAGCTGGTCGGCATCAACACCGCGATCTTCTCGCGCTCCGGTGGTTCGCAAGGTATCGGTTTCGCCATTCCCGCCAACATGGTGCGGGTGGTGGTGACGTCCGCCGAGCGTGGCGGCAAGGCGGTGAAGCGGCCATGGCTCGGCGCGCGCTTGCAGGCGGTGACGCCGGAGATCGCCGAAACGCTGGGATTGTCGCGGCCGACCGGCGCGCTGGTCGTCAAGGTGGTGCCCGGCAGTCCGGCGGCGCGGGGCGGCTTGAAACTGTCCGATCTCATCGTCGCGGTGGATAGCCAGACCATCGACGATCCGAATGCGTTTGGTTATCGCTTCGCGACGCGGCCGATCGGCGGCACCACGCAGATCGAAGTGCAGCGCGACGGCAAGCTGATGAAGCTCGCGATTCCGCTCGAAGTGGCTCCCGACACCAAGCGCAACGAAATCGTCATTACCAGCCGTTCGCCATTCCAGGGCGCTCGGGTCGCCAATATCTCGCCGGCGGTGGCCGATGAGTTGCGGTTGGACAATGACGACGGCGTGGTGATCACCGAACTCGCCAATGACGGCACCGCCGCCAATGTCGGATTCCAGAAGGGCGACGTCATCCTTGCGGTCAACGGCGTCAAGATCAACGATACCGACGACCTGCAACGCGTGACGCGCGAGCGCAGCCGGTTGTGGCGCATCACGGTGATGCGCGGCGGCCAGCAGATTCAGGTGACGCTCGGGGGATGAGGTCGTCGACGATAAAGTGAATTCGTCATGCCCGGCCTTGTGCCGGGCATCCACGTCTTCACTTCGCGGAACGATCAAGGGCGTGGATGGCCGAGACAAGCCCCGCCATGACGGAAGTAGACTTTGTAGGCAGCATGGCCGATCGGAAAAAGACAGCGACGCAATCTCTCTTCTCCGCCGCGGGCCTGGAGCAGGATGCGCCGCGTCCGTTGCCGGAGCGGTTGCGGCCGCGCAAGCTCGCCGACGTGGTAGGGCAGGATCACATCCTCGGCCCCGACGGTGCGCTGACGCGCATGCTGGAAACCCGCACGCTGGGCTCGCTGATCTTCTGGGGGCCGCCCGGCACCGGCAAGACCACGGTGGCGCGACTGTTGGCGGATGCGACCGAACTGCACTTCGAGCAGATCTCGGCGGTGTTCTCCGGCGTCGCCGACCTCAAGAAAGTTTTTGACGCGGCGCGCGCGCGGCGCGAAACCGGCATCGGTACGCTGTTGTTCGTCGACGAGGTGCATCGCTTCAACCGCGCGCAGCAGGATTCGTTTCTGCCGGTGATGGAAGACGGCACCGTGGTGCTGGTCGGCGCCACCACGGAGAATCCGTCGTTCGAACTCAACGCGGCGTTGCTCTCCCGCGCGCGTGTGCTGGTGTTTCATTCGCTCGATGCCGACGCCATCGAAAAGCTGTTCGCGCAAGCCGAACGGCTCGAGGGGCGGCCGCTGCCACTCGATGACGAGGCGCGCGCCGCGCTGGTGCGGATGGCGGACGGCGACGGCCGTGCCGCGCTGACATTGGTTGAAGATGTGTGGCGTTCGGCACGGTCTGGCGAGACGTTCGACGCCGCGCAGTTGCAGGACATCCTGCAACGCCGCGCGCCGATCTACGACAAGTCGGCGGACGGCCATTACAACCTGATCTCGGCGTTGCATAAGTCGGTGCGCGGTTCCGATCCCGATGCGGCGCTGTATTATCTCGCGCGCATGTTCGACGCCGGCGAGGATCCGTTGTTTCTCGCGCGCCGCGTGGTGCGGATGGCAGTGGAGGACATCGGCTTGGCGGATCCGCAGGCGCTGACGATCTGCAACGCCGCCAAGGACGCCTATGACTTTCTTGGCTCGCCGGAGGGCGAACTGGCGATCGCGCAGGCCGTGATCTATCTCGCCACCGCGCCGAAATCCAATGCCGCCTACAAGGCGTTCGGTGCGGCGATGCGCACGGCGAAGGAGGCGGGATCGCTGTTGCCGCCGAAGCATATTCTCAACGCGCCGACCAAGCTGATGAAGACCGAAGGTTACGGCGGCGGCTATCAATATGATCACGACACGCCGGATGCGTTCTCCGGACAGGACTACTTCCCGGAAGCACTCGGCCGCCAGACCTTCTATAATCCGCCGGATCGTGGTTTCGAACGCGAAATCCGCAAGCGGCTGGATTACTGGGCGAAGCTACGACGGGAGCGCTCGTGACTGATTTCCGTATCGATCTCGACGGCTATCTGGCGCGCATCGGCTTCGATGGCAAGCGCGCGCCGACGCTTGAAACGCTGTCGCGCATCGTTTTGAAACATCAGATGGCGATTCCATTCGAGAATCTGAACTCTTTCGCAAGCCTTCCGGTTGTGATCGATCCGGTGACGATCGAGAACAGGATTCTCTACGAAGGTCGCGGTGGCTACTGCCATGAGCAGAACCAGTATTTGCGGCTGGCGTTGATGGCGCTCGGATTCGAGGTGAAACTGCGGATGGCGCGCGTACGCTGGATGCAGCCGCCCGAAGTCACGCCACCCCGCGCGCATATGTCCATGATCGTCAAGGCCGAAGGTTTGTGGTACTTGAGCGATGTGGCGTTCGGCGCCATGACGCCGACCGCGCCGCTGCGTCTCGACACGGCAGAGCCGCAGCCGACGCCGCATCAGACTTATCGCATTCGTCCGCAGGGAGATTCGCTGCATCTCGAAGTTAAGCTCGGTGAAGACTGGCGGCCGGTCTACAGCATCGACGAGGTCGATTTCCATCCGGTGGACTTCGAGGCGGCGAACTGGTTCGTTTCGACCAACCCTGGTTCGGATTTTGTCAGAAGCCTGATTTTGGCGCGGCCTACGGCAGATCGGCGCCAGATCCTCAACAATACGACGTTCTCGATCCGCGATTCGGATGGATCGGTTCGGCGGCGGACCCTCGCCGATATTGGCGAGTTGCGTGCGACGATAACAGACCTGTTCGGGATCAGATTGCCGGACAGTGGCGTGGTCGATCGGGCGCTCGAAGGACTGTTTCAGAACAGGAGCGGCTCATGACGCTCTGGCGACGTGAGAGGCGCAAACAGGTGCAGACGATGCGACGACATGTGACGCGATGGCTGATGGCGCTGGCAGTGCTTGGTTTTGCTGGTGCGGCGCACGCCGAAATGGTCGAGGTGGCGCCGGGCGTGCAGATGACGCGCAAGACCTACAAGGCGCCTGCCGACGAGCAGCCGTTCTATGGCTTCACAGCCAAGATGGCGGCGCCGCGTGCGGCCGATGAGAAACTCGTGCCCGATCTGATTGCGGCGGCGGGCTCGCGCGAGCAGGCGTTCGAGGCCGTTACCATGCGCGGCTGGAAGGCGATTCAAGGCGGCCGTACCGGCGCCGCCGCCAAGCGATTCAACCAGGCCTGGCTGTTGATGCCGGAGCGGAGCGCCGTTTATCATGGGCTGGCGATGGTGGCGCAGATGCGCTTCAACGATCTTGCCTTTGCTGATGAGTTGTTCAGGCAGGCTTACAAGCAGCCGCAGCAGTTGAAGGCACTCAATGCCGACTATGGCCGGCTGTTGTTGATGCAGAAGCATTATCACGACGCGCAGCCGGTGCTGGAAAAAGCGGTGGTCGACACCGCCGATTTCGGCGACGCCTGGGTTTATCTTGCCTTCGCCAAGCTTCAGAACGGCGACAAGGCCGGCGCCTGCACCGATGCGGCCGAGGCGCGCAAGCACAAAACCTCTCGCAGCACGGTGCGGGATCTGGTGCATATCGAGAAAGACGCCAAATGCAGTTAGAGGCAACAGCATGAGTCGCCGCGTCAAACGTCCGCTTGCAAAAAAATCAGAACGCGCCGCCGGTAAACGCCGTATCGCCTCCAAGGGGGCGGTAAAACGGACGGTCGGCAATTCCGCGTTCGCGAAGCCTTTGCGTGCGCAGGCTCCGCTGCGCGCCAAGCCACCCGTCGAGGCGCCGGCGGTCGTGACGCCGCCGCTACCCACCAAGGTGCAGACTGTGACCGTCACCGCCGACGAGAACAACATGCGCGTCGATCGCTTTCTTGAGCATCGCTTTCCCGGGCTGTCGTTCTCACACATCCAGCGCATCGTGCGGAAGGGCGAGTTGCGTATCAACGGCAAGCGCGCCGACAGCAAGGATCGCCTTGAGGAAGGCCAGAGCGTGCGCATTCCGCCGCTCAAGCTCGACGCACCGAAGGTGACGCAGGTCTCCGAGGCGCAGCAGAAGACGCTCGACACGCTGAAGGCGATGACGCTCTATGAAGATGCCGACGTCATGGTGCTGAACAAGCCAGCCGGGCTTGCGGTGCAGGGCGGCTCCGGCATGACACGGCATGTCGATCAGATGCTGGAGGCGATGCGCGACGCCAAGGGGCAGAAGCCGCGTCTCGTGCATCGGCTCGACCGCGAAACCTCGGGCTGTCTTCTGATCGCCAAGACACGTTTCGCGGCGTCTGCGCTGACCGGCGCGTTCCGCCATCGTTCGGCGCGCAAGATCTATTGGGCGCTGGTGGCCGGCGTGCCGAAGCCGAAGCAGGGTCGCATCTCCACCTATCTCGCCAAGGAGGAGAACGAGGAAGAGTCCATCATGCGCATCGCAGCGCATGGCGACGAGGGCGCAAGCCACGCGGTGACTTACTACGCGGTGGTGGAGACCTCGGCGCAGAAACTCGCCTGGGTGTCGCTGAAGCCGGTGACCGGGCGGACGCATCAGTTGCGTGCGCACATGGCGCACATCGACCACGCCATCATCGGCGATCCGAAATACTTCAACAAGGAGAACTGGCAGTTGCCGGGCGGCATCCAGAACCGGCTGCATCTGCTGGCGCGGCGCATCGTGATTCCGCATCCGCGCGGCGGCGTGATCGACGCCACCGCGCCGTTGCCGCCACATATGTTGCAGTCATGGAACCTGCTCGGGCTGGAAGCGGACCGCTTCGATCCGATCGAGCACGCGCCGGAGGAATGAAGGCCTTGCGTTCCACGATGGACGGCATGACCTATTCACGATGAAACGCTTTTCGATTATGGCATTGGGCATGGTGCTGGCGATGATGGCAACGGGCGCTCACAATGGCGCTTCCGCGCAAATCATCGCCCCCGGCATCACGCCGCCGATGATGCCGCCGCCGCCATCGCCTCCGCCGCCGAAGATCGAGGTGCCGGCTGTGCCGCAATTCGATGCGCCGGTACGACAGCCGAAAGTGAGACGGTCGCAGCGCGGTTCGTTCGGCGATCGCGTGATCGATTGTCTGCATCAGGGCGCGGGTGCTGGATTGAACTCCGGCGACCGCGCCGCCTATTCGCGTGCCTGCGCGAACCAGTAAGGATCGATCTCGTTATGCGCGAACAGTTCGAAGAGATTGCCGCCAATGGCGCCCTCGATCCGCAGGAGGCCGTTCGTCAGACCACTCGCCAGCCGCAACGCAAGCGCTTCTACAAAGCGGCGGGCCTCGACGAAGTGGAGGATGGTTTCGCCATCGTACTCGACGGCAGGTCGATACGCACGCCCGCGGGCCAGTCGTTGGTAGTGCCGAACCGCGAGATCGCACAGGCCGTTGTGGAGGAGTGGAACGCACAGGGCGAATTCATCGACCCGATGACCATGCCGCTGACGCGGCTCGCCAACAGCGTCATCGCCGGCGTGATCGGTCGTGTCGATCTGGTCGCCGCCGACGTCGCCAAGTATTTCGACTCCGATCTTCTGTTCTATCGCGCCGCGCACCCGGAGGCGCTAGTGGCGCGCGAGGGCGAACACTGGGACCCGGTGCTATTCTGGGCTACCGAAGCGCTCGGCGCGCGCTTCGTGCTGGCGGAAGGCATCGTGCATGTGCGCCAGCCGGAAACCGCAGTCGCTGCCGCGACGGCGGCGCTGCCGGACGATCCGTGGCTCGTCGCGGCGCTGCATGTCGTCACCACGATCACGGGCTCGGCGCTGCTGGCGCTGGCCTTGTGGCGCGGTGCGCGCTCGGCGGATGAGGTGTGGGCCGCCGCGCATGTCGATGAGGACTGGAATATCGAGCAGTGGGGCGCCGACGCCGAGGTGATGGCGCGGCGCAATGTGCTGTTGCGGGACTTCCACGCTGCAGCTTTTGTGCTGGCAACGCAGGCTGCATCATAGGCGAGAAGTTAACGAGAGGTTTAGAGGCGTGGCGTTAGTCTGCGGCGGCAACAGGACAGCCGTAGCATGGCGATTTCGATCAATCCGATCTTCCCGGTCATTGCCGCGCAGGGCGTGCCGGCCGACGTGGTGCTGCAACCCGGCACCGTGATTGACGCGCAGGTGCTCAAGCTGCTCGCCAACAATGCGGTGCGGATCGCCATCGCCAATCTCTCCATCGAAGTGATGTCGGAAATCCCGTTGCAGGTCGGGCAGACCTTGCAACTCGCCGTATCGCAGACGCCGGACGGCATTCGGCTCGCCGTCGTCGGCGGGCCGCCCGCGAACGCATCCGCGCCGCCGCTCGCGCCCGCCGACACCGTAACGATCGCCTCCGACATGCCAGTCAATACCGTTGCGAAACCGGCCGCGCCCGTGTCGTTGCCGCAGCAGGGACTGACGGCACTGCAGGCGCTCGCGGTATCGGCGGCGGCGCAAACGGCCGCGACCAAGCAGGCCGGGCTCTCGCAACTGTTCGCCGATGTACAGGCAGCGGCGTTGTCCGGCAGCCTGCCGCCGCATTTGCAACAAGCGGCAGCGCAACTGCTGGCGCGGCGGCCGTCGCTCGATGCGTCGCTGTCCGGGAACGACATCAAGGCGTCGTTGCAGAATTCCGGGCTGTTTCTGGAACAAACGCTATCGTCGGGCGCCGCGCTATCGGCGGCGAGCGGCGCGATGCCGGATATGAAGGCCGCGCTGCTGGTGTTCAAGCAGTTGCTGTCGCTGCAACTCGATCAGGCCACTCTAGCGGACGCCGCATCCCCACAGACAACAGCACGTGCGCAAACTGCATCGACAACGGCGGCATCGACGCCGGGAGCCGCGGCCACGTTGGGCCACGCGCCATCGCCGTCATTGATGCCGGACCTCGACGTCCAGGAAATCC
>JBARXT010000125.1:0-23116 GCA_049647485.1 Xanthobacteraceae bacterium | reverse complement strand
TATGGGTCCCCACCTGCGCGGGGACGACGCTTGTCGTGTTACGAGTGCGGCTACAACTAATTTCCTGAGCAGACTCTCAGGATGACGCCCTCGCGTCAGTCGGACCTAAGCCCGCTGCACGAAGCTGTCGACGACCTTCTTCTCACCGGCCTTGTCGAAGGCGATGGAGAGTTTGTTGCCGTCGATCTTGACGATGCGGCCGTAGCCGAACTTCTGGTGAAATACCCGGTCGCCGAGCGAATACTCCGACGTCGTGCCGGTCGATTTCGCGATCAACTCGCCCTCGATGGTCAGCGGCGCGCGGCGTGCGCGCGATCCGCCGCTCGTGCCATAGGGCGTGCCGGCTTCGTTGAAGCCGCCGCGCGTGCGGTTGGCCTGCGCGCGCTGCCAACCGGGTGTCGAATAACTCGAACCGAAGGCTTCGAGATTGTCGAAGCGTGACGCGCCGTAACCGCTCGAACCGCCCCAGCCGGAACCGCCCTTCGATTCGGTGATCTCGACATTGTCCGCCGGCAGTTCGTCGAGGAAACGCGAGGGGACCGTGGTCGACCAGGTGCCGTGAATGCGCCGGTTGGTGGCGAAATAGAGCTTGGCGCGGCGGCGGGCGCGCGTAATGCCGACATGGGCGAGGCGGCGTTCTTCCTCGAGCCCGGCGCGGCCCTGTTCGTCCAGCGCGCGCTGATGTGGAAACAGCCCTTCTTCCCACCCCGGCAGGAACACATTGTTGAATTCGAGGCCTTTGGCAGAGTGCAAGGTCATCAGCGACACCGCGTCTTCCTCGGGGCCGCCGTCGCGATCCATCACCAACGAGATGTGTTCGAGAAACCCTTGCAGGTTCTCGAACTCCTCCATCGAGCGTACCAGTTCTTTCAGGTTTTCGAGCCGGCCGGCGGCATCCGCCGAGCGATCCTTCTGCCACATCTCGGTGTAGCCGGACTCATCCAGCACGATTTCCGCGAGTTCGGTGTGCGGCATCGCCTGGCTCTGCATCCGCCAGCGGTCGAAATTGTCCATCAGGCCGCGCAAGGTGCCGCGCGGCTTCGGCTTCAACTCGTCGGTGTCGGCGATGGCGCGCGCCGCCGCCGCCAGCGACATGCGCTGCTTGCGCGCGTGATCGTAGAGCAGTTGTACCGTGGCGTCGCCGATGCCGCGCTTCGGCACGTTGATGATGCGCTCGAAGGCGAGATCGTCGGCGGGCGAATTGATCACGCGTAGATAGGCCAATGCGTCGCGGATTTCGGCGCGCTCGTAGAAGCGCGGACCGCCGATGACGCGATAGGGCAGGCCGAGCGTGACGAAGCGGTCTTCGAACTCGCGCATCTGGAACGAGGCGCGCACCAGAATCGCGACTTCGTTGAGCTTGTCGCCGGCGCGCTGTAACTGCTCGATCTCCTCGCCGATGGCGCGGGCTTCCTCCTCGGAATCCCACGCGCCGGTGACGGTGACCTTCTCACCCTCGACGTCCTCGGTGCGCAAGGTCTTGCCGAGCCGGCTTTCGTTGTGCGCGATCAGGTGCGAGGCGGCGGCGAGGATATGGCCGGTCGAGCGATAATTGCGTTCGAGACGGATGACCTTCGCGCCGGGAAAGTCGTGGTCGAAGCGCAGGATGTTGTCGACCTCGGCGCCGCGCCAGCCGTAGATCGACTGATCGTCGTCGCCGACGCAGCAGATATTTTTCTGTCGGATTTCGAGAGTTGCCACGGATGCAGCCTGCTCCCTCTCCCCATCGGAGAGAGGGGTGGGATGAGGGGGAGCTGACTTTACGTCTGCGTGCTCACCCGGCATGCTTCGCATGTCGACCTCTCCCCGATGGGGAGAGATGACCGCCGCTTCGCTTCCCTTCGGCGACATCTGCGACAAAAGCCGCAGCCAGAGATACTGCGCGACGTTGGTGTCCTGATATTCGTCCACCAGAATGAATTTGAATCGATTCTGATAGCTCCGCAGCAACTCCGGGTTTTCACGGAACAGCCGGATGTTCTCCAGCAGCAGATCGCCGAAGTCGGCCGCGTTCAGCGTCTTCAGCCGCTCCTGATAGGCCGTGTAAAGCTTGCCGCCACGGCCGTTGCCGAACACGGCGGCTTCGCCGGAGGGCACCTGCGACGGCGTCAGCCCGCGATTCTTCCAGCCGTCGATCAGCCCGGCAAGCATTCGTGCCGGCCAGCGCTTGTCGTCGATGCCGTCGGCTTGCAGCAATTGTTTCAGGAGGCGCACCTGATCGTCGACATCGAGCACGGTGAAGTTGGATTTCAACTGCACCAGTTCGGCATGGACGCGCAGGATGCGCCCGCCGATCGAGTGGAAGGTGCCGAGCCACGGCATACCCTCGACGGCGTGGCCGAGCATCTGGCCGAGCCGGTGCTTCATCTCGCGCGCGGCTTTGTTGGTGAAGGTCACCGAGAGGATTTCGTGCGGCCGGGCGCGGCCGGTGGAGAGGATGTGAGCGATCCGCGACGTCAGCACCCGCGTCTTGCCGGTGCCCGCGCCGGCCAGCACCAGCACCGGGCCGTCCAGCGTCTCCACCGCCTCGCGCTGTTCGGGGTTGAGTCCGGCGAGATAGGGCGGCGTGGCGGCGGCACGGGCGCGCGCGGCAATGCCGCCGGCCATCGGCTGATGGTCGGGCAGGTCATGGCGCAGTTCTTGGCGCGGCAATTTGTTCGGCTCGGTCATGCGAATCAATTTCTGGTCCACGATGGCACCGTGAACCTGTGATGGGGAGACTCCTGAAGCAGGATTCGACCAGATATAGGGCGGAACAGCGGGTTTTCCCACCGCACCGCGCGGGAACCGGCTATTTCACCGGCATTCCGATCTTGCGGCCAAGCCCCTCCGGGCGCGGGCAGGCATCGTGCGCCTTCACCACCGCTGCGATGTTGGCGCGAATGTCCGGCGGAAACGGCGCGGTCTTGCGTGCCGCCATGTCGACATGCACCGACATGTTTTCCGAGGTGGCCGACAGCCAGCCTTCGGTGGCGTGGCGCAACTCCTGAAACGTATGCAGGCGTTTTTCGTCCGCCGCCACCAGCAGGATCGAGACCTGTACCGGATCGTCGAGATGGACCTCGCGCAGATAGCGGACGTGGCATTCCGCCGTGAACGTCGAGCCGCCGCGTGCCTTGAGATATTGCGGGCCGATCCCGAGTTCGGCCCAGAGCGCGTCGATGCTGCGATCGAACATCACATGATAATACGCCATGTTGAGGTGGCCGTTGTAGTCGATCCAGGCCGGTTCGATCTGCATCACCGGCGCCCGGAACGGCACCTGTGTCAGCGGCAATCCGGTGGCATTGATCGTCATGGCAAATCCTTGTTCGGGCGCAAAGCCGGCGAGTGCGATTTTGCGAGGATGGGTTTGTGCGCGTGCTTGACCCGTTATACATCGTTTGCCACGGTCACGTCGCCGGGAGGAAAAAACATGAATGCCCATAACCCGTTCGATCTGCCGCACGCGGCCCCCAAGGCGCTGGCGAAAGCGCTGGAGACGCTGGCGGCGCGGTTCGGCAACCGGCTGGTGACCTCGCAGGCGGTGCGCGAGCAGCACGCCCACACCATGACGTGGCTGAAATCGCAGCCGCCGGATGCGGTGGTGATGGCGCACGAGACCGCCGACATTCAGGACGTGGTGCGGATTTGCGCCGCCAACGGCGTCCCGGTGATCGCGTTCGGCACCGGCACCTCGCTGGAAGGGCAGGTCAACGCGCCGGCCGGCGGTGTGTGCATCGACTTGCGCGACATGAACAAGGTGCTCGCGGTTCACGTCGAGGACCTCGATTGCGTGATCCAGCCCGGCATCACCCGCAAGACGCTGAACGAGAACCTGCGCGATCAGGGCGTGTTCTTCCCCATCGATCCCGGCGCCGACGCCTCGATTGGCGGCATGACGGCGACGCGCGCTTCCGGTACCAATGCGGTGCGCTACGGCACCATGCGCGACAACGTGCTGGCGCTGAAGGTGGTGCGAGGCGACGGCGAGATCATCACCACCGGCACCCGTGCGAAGAAATCCTCCGCCGGCTACGACCTGACGCATCTGTTCATCGGCGCCGAGGGCACGCTCGGCATCATCTCCGAACTCACCATCAAGCTCCGCGGAATTCCCGAAACCATCGCCGCCGGATCGTGCTCGTTCGAAACGGTGGAAGGTGCCTGTCAGGCGACCATTCTGGCGATCCAGACCGGGATTCCGCTGGCGCGCATCGAACTGCTCAACGCCGCGCAGGTGAAGGCGTGCAATGTCTATTCGAAACTGTCGCTGCCTGAAACGCCGCTGCTGCTGCTGGAATTCCACGGCAGCGAGGTCGAAGTGGCCGAGCAGACCCGCCGCTTCGGCGAGATTGCGCGGGAATACCATGGCGGTTCGTTCGAATGGACCACGCGGCCGGAGGATCGCACGCGGCTGTGGCAGGCGCGTCACGATGCCTATTGGGCGGTGCGCGGCCTGCGCCCCGGTGCCGGCGTAGTCGCCACCGACGTGTGCGTGCCGATCTCGCGGCTGGCGGATTGCGTCACCGAAACCGAGGCCGACCTTATCCGCCTCAATCTGCTGTCGCCCATCGTCGGTCATGTCGGCGACGGCAATTTCCACTGCTCGCTCTTGTGCGACGTCAACGATCCCGAGGAAATGACGCGCGCCGACGAATTCATGCACCGGCTGGTGGAACGGGCGCAATCGATGGACGGCACCTGCACCGGCGAGCATGGCATCGGCCAGGGCAAGCAGAAATATCTTGTCGGCGAACTCGGTCCCGAGGCGCTGGACGCCATGCGTGCGCTGAAGCGGGCGCTCGATCCGCAGAACATCTTCAATCCCGGCAAGATCGTCCCGCCCGCGTGATTTGACCTGCGAGGTCATTGACCGAACCTCGCCGGTCGTCTCAAATCAAGACGAAGCAGTCGCGGGAGGGCCGCGCTGTGTACGCGAACGTCAGACTTCGCGACACGTCTCAGAGGGCCGGTGATCCATGCGCGCGCGCTTCTTCTACGGCTGGGTGATCGTCGCCATCACCTTCGTGACGATGGCTATCGGGGTCAACGCGCGCACGGCGTTTTCGCTGTTCTTCCCGTCCATCGTCGATGAATTCCACTGGGAGCGCGGCTTGACCGCCGGCGCATTCTCGTTCGGCTTCGTCGTCTCCGCCGCCTTCAGCCCACTGATCGGCCGCATGATGGACCGCTTCGGCCCGCGCGTGGTGATGGAAGCCGGCGTGCTGCTGATGGCCGCCGGCCTGCTGCTGGCGCCGCTCACCACCGAAGTCTGGCATTTGTATCTGACCATGGGGCTTTTGGTCGGCGGCGGCAGCGTTTGCCTCAGCTACACCGGGCAGTCGCTCTATCTGCCGAATTGGTTCGTGCGTCAGCGCGGTCTGGCGATGGGGCTTGCCTTCGCCGGTGTCGGCATCGGCTCGATCATCATGTTCCCGTGGATCGGTTACGTCATCGCGCATGCCGGCTGGCGATCGGCCTCGACCGCGCTGGGCATCCTGATGCTGGTGGTACTGGTGCCGATCAACCTGATGGTGCGCAAGCGTCCGCAGGACATGGGGCTGATGCCCGATGGCGACCACCACAGCGACAGCGCGGCGGTTCAGGCGAAGCGGCGCACGGTCGTGATCGTCGATCCGGCGTGGGCGGCAACCGACTGGACGTTGTCGCGTGCGCTGCGCACCGCGCCGTTCTGGTGGCTATCGCTCGGATTCTTCTGCGGATTGTATTCGTGGTACGCGGTCCAGGTTCACCAGACAAAATATCTCGTCGAAGTCGGTTTCAGTTCCACCGTCGCCGTGTGGGCGCTCGGCGCGGTCAGCCTGCTCGGCATCCCGAGCCAGATCGTGCTGGGTGGTCTCTCGGATCGAATCGGTCGCGAGTGGATATGGACCATCAGCGGTCTGGGCTTCGTCATCTGCCTCGCCGCGCTGATCGGGCTTGCCTATGTTCCCAGCATGGCGCTGGTCTATATCATGATCATCGCGCAGGGCCTGATCGGCTACGGCTCGACGGCGGTGATGGCCGCGGTGGTCGTGGAGATTTTCGAGGGCAAGCAGTACGGCAGCATTTTCGGCACGATCATGCTGGCGGGGCTGGCCGGCGGCGCCGCGGGACCGTGGATCACCGGCCTGCTGCACGACTGGTATGGCGACTACATCGCGGCGTTTCTGCTGGCGATCGCTTTCAGTTTTCTCGGCTGCGCGGCGATCTGGTTCGCAGCGCCCCGCAAGGTGCGCGCGGTGGCCGGGCGCGCGCATCTGTTCGATCGCGAGCGCGCCGCTGCCGTAACATCCGACGCGCGATAGCGGTTCTGTGTCACAACCAGCGCACGCCGCAGCGCTGTGACTTTGCCAAACTTGTTGCTATAAGTTTGCAGCGATAAGCGAGCGCGTTCGACGCTGTCGCCGCCGCTGCATCAAAATCGGTGTGCCGACGGTACCGCCAGCGGATGCGCGGTCTGAAATCCGGTTCGGGTGGGGACCGGAATCGCGCTGGAGAGGGAGACGCCGTGCAGACAACCCTGCTCGGATTGGCAATCGCCTTTATTGTTGCGCTGATCGCGGCCCTGGTCGGTCCTCACTTCATCGACTGGACCCGTTTTCGCCCGCAGTTCGAGGTCGAGGCGAGCCGCATTCTGGGGGCGCCGGTGCGCGTCAGCGGATCGCTTGATGCGAGGCTGTTGCCGACACCATCGCTGCGCCTTCAGTCGATCGTCGTCGGCGGCCCCAACGATCCGGGGCGTATCCGTGCTGACAATCTGGCCGTCGAGTTCAGCCTCGGTTCACTGATGCGCGGCGAATGGCGCGCCACCGAACTCACCGTCAACGGCGTCGCGCTCGATCTCGGCCTCGATCAGAAGGGCCGGATCGACTGGCCCGTTTCTTCCGACAACCCCAATCTCGCCGCGCTGGCGATCGACAGGGTCAATCTCACCGGTCGCGTCGCGTTGCATGACGCGGCGAGCCGCAGCACGCTGGAACTGAACGACATCGCGTTCAGCGGCGATGTGCGTGGCCTCGCCGGATCGGTGCGCGGCAACGGCAACTTCACGGTGTCGGGCACGCGCTATCCGTTTCGCGTCTCGTCCTCTCAGGAAAGCGGCGGTGCGCGTGTTCGTCTGACGCTGGACCCCGGTCTGCACGGATGGATGGTCGATCTCGACGGCGTGCTGGGGTTTGAAGCGCGGGTGCCGCGCTTTGACGGCACGATGGCGGTGGCGAGGTCCGCACCCGATGGCACTGCACCCGATTCCGTGACGCCATGGCGGCTGTCGACGAAACTGAAAGCGAATCCTATCAAGGCATCGCTGGCGCAACTCGAGATCAGCTACGGCAACGGCGACGTCGCGATGAAACTGACCGGGCTCGCCGACTTCCGCTTCGGCGGCAAGCCGTTGTTGCAGACGCTGTTGTCCGCCAAGCAACTCGATGCCGACAAGCTGTTGGCGAAACAAAGCGGCTCGACCGAGCCCGTGCAAATGATGCCGGGACTGCGCGCGCTGTTGACCGCGCTGCCGCCAGCGCCGTTGCCGGCTCGGATCGACATCAACGCGGAGCGTATCATCCTCGGCGGCCGCCCGGTGCAGGACCTCGATCTGACGCTGCGCGCCGCCAGCGGATCGTGGAGCGTGGATCGGTTGGAGGTGCGTGCGCCCGGCACCACCGATATCAGCATTCAGGGTGCGCTGGCGCCATCCCGCGGCACTGACGATGCAGCATCCGATGGCGATGACAGTTTCAAGGGTGCGCTCAAGATCGATTCATCCGATCCCGGCACCTTTACCGCGTGGTTGCTCGGGCGCAGCGATGCGACGGCGCAAAAGCAGAGGCCGCTGCATGTCGCCGGCAATGTGCATCTTGCGTCGGATCGTATTGCCATCGACGATCTCAAGGCCGAGGTCGATGGTGGTGCCGTCACCGGGCGCATCGCCTGGGCGGCGCGCAAGGACGGCAACCCCTCCGCCTTCGATGCCAGTCTCGCCGCCGACCGCCTTGATCTCGACGCGACCGCGGCGCTGGTGCGCGCCATCGGCATTCCGCAGAACGATTGGCCGGATCGCGGACAACTTGCTCTCGATATCGCGCATGCCGTGTCATCCGGAGAGGAGTTGCGTCCGTTCGTCGCCAAACTCCGTTATGACGACAAGACGGTCGCGCTGGATGCGCTGAAGGTCGGCCAGCCGAGCGGTTTGACCGTTGACGGCTCGGGTGTGTTTCGTCGCGACGCCGAGACAGGCAACATGGCATTGCTGGCGGCCGCGCCATCGGTTGCGTCCCTTGCCGGACTGATCGCGCCGTGGGCACCGTCATTCGCCGAACGATTGCAAGCGCAGGCTGGGCAAAGGTCGGGTGCCGCGCGCCTGAAACTCGATATCAATCTCGACAAGGATGCCAACGACGCGCAGCGCGCCAATGCGCGCGCGACGCTGGCGTTGACGGCGCCGCGCCTCAACGGCAGCGTGACGTTACGCGCCGCGCCGAGGCGGGAGGCGGTGCACGCCATGGACGCCGATGCGCTCGCGAAAACTCCGCTCGATCTCGCCGTCGATGCATCCGCGGAGAACGGCGCGGTGTTGCTTGGATGGCTCGGCCTCGACCGCGCGATGGTTGCCGGCGAAGGCGCGGCGCGCCTGACCGGTTCGGCGCATGGGATGTGGCATGCCGCATGGCAGGTGAAAACAGCGCTTTCAGCCGGTTCGCTCACCGCCGAGGTTCATGGCGAAGTGACGCCGGCGGCGCAGAAATCCGCCGATCTCATCGTCAAGCTGCAAGGCGCCAACCTTGCGCCGCTGCTTGGCCTTGATGCATCGAACCCGCTCGGACGCGATGCGAGCCTGTCATCGCACGTCACGCGCACCGGCGATAAAATTCAGCTTGGGGATCTCGACGTCTCCGCCGCTGGAACGCGGCTGCGCGGGCGCATTGGATTTGCGCTCGGCGATCAGGGTGAGTTCGACGGCGAACTTGGCATGGACAAGCTCGATCTGCCGCAGGTTTTCGCGCTGCTGATCGGATCCGCGGGGCGCGACAAGGGCGGGCCGCTTGGCAGGAATTTACTGGAGGGCTGGCGCGGCAAGATCAATTTTCAGGCGCTTCATGGCCAGTTGCCTGCCGGACTTGAATTGCAACCGGTGAACGGCACGATCCGAAGCGACGGGCGCTCGATTGCGATCAACGCGATGAAAGGGAAGATCGGCGGCGGCGAGGCGAGGGCCGAACTCGATGCCCGGCAGACGGCGGATGGATTGGCCCTGAGCGGCGATCTGCAACTCGATGGCGTCGACGGCACTGCGCTGCACTATCGCGGACTGACGATGCCGTCCGGCAAGGCGTCGATACGCATGACATGGGCCAGCCAGGGGCGCAGCATTGCGGCGTTGACGGGGGCGCTGACGGGTAGCGGGACGCTGACGATCGATGCAGCGCAGATCGCCGGACTCAATCCGGATGTGTTCGACATGGCCATCAAAGCCAGCGACGGCGGCAAAACCGCGAACGAGGATCAGCTTCGGGAGATCGTTGCGCCGGAATTGCTGCGTGGCGAACTCGCCGTCAAGCAGGCGCAGATTCCATTCATTTTGCGGGACGGCCGCTTGAGCGTCGGAGCGACGACGCTGCAAGCCGACGGCGCGCGCGCCGTGGTGTCCGGCGGTTACGACATCGTTGCCGATCAGGTCGATGTACGCGCCAACCTGACATCGTCCGCCGTCAAGTCGGTAAACGGCTCGCCGCAACTTGAGGTCTTCGCGGTAGGAACCCCCGATGCATTGACGCGCAGCGTCGACGTTGCGGGCCTGTCGTCATGGCTGGCCTTGCGGGTGATCGATCGCGAAACACGGCGGCTGGACGCGATCTCGCGCGGCGAGGCCGCGCCGCAAACGCCCGCAGCGCCCGCCCCGCCAGCAAAGCCCGAAACATTGAAGCCCGAAGCATCAAAGCCTGAAGCATCAAAACCCGAAGTGTCAAAGCCTGAAGCGGCGAGGCCGATCGAATCGCCGCAACCGCCGATTGCCGAGGTGCCGCTTCCCGACGGTGATCCGCGCCGTGCGCCCGCGAAGCCGAAGGACGCTGTACCGAAGAAACCGGCCCCGCTGCCGCAGGCGACCGATGCCGTGACAAGCCCTGCCGTCGCGCCGCTGCCGCCGCCGATCGAGGTGCGGCCCGCACCCGGCGCGAAGGCGGTGCCCAAGCCGCATGCACCGCTGATCCTGACGCCGCCGATGGGGCGCGAGCAACGTTCGGGTTTTTGACGGTCGCCAGATATCTTCCGGAGAAGGGAGGGTCCGCTTAACGCGCTGCAATCGCGCTATCGATTACTTGCGGCTCGACTAGCGGCGCGATGCCGGGAGAGTCGATTCGGCGTTCTCCGATCATCATCATGCTGACAGCACGAGTGCGGAAGTAGTCCAGAACGAAAAGACGAATCGCCGACGAGAGATTTGCTGTCTTGCGATGGATGTCGATGCTGGCCAGTTGCGTCGAGAGGCTCACGCCGCGACGCGTGGCGATTTCCTTCAGGCTGTCCCAGAATGCATCTTCCAGACTGACGCTGGTTTTGTGACCGCCGACCATGACGGATCGTTTGACGACCGCATATTCGAGGACGCGCGGGAATGGCGTCTCGTCATCGCTCCGGTGCATGTTGTCGCTTGCCATGAAACGCTCCCCCATCGCGACCCGGCGGCATCCTGCGTCGACGGTTCTGCAAAATTAACTCAAACCGTTCACGTCGGGTATTCGGGAAACAACCTAGAGTCCCTCACCGTTTCACGGAGGTGAAAGACATGCGTCTTTGCTCGGACGCGTTTGCTTCGGATGCACCGAAACGCTATGGGCGCGTTTACTAAGCGCGGAGCTTCGCGACGTGTCGATCTTGCCGCGCGAGATTGAAAATCGACAGATCAGATGCTGGGGCGGATTTCGGTGTCCACCGCCGGCGGCGCCGTGCGGTTCCTGAAGTAATCGAGCACGAACAGACGGATGGCTGACGACAGGTTGCCCTGCTGGCGGTTGCTGTCGATCTCGCCGACCAGTTCCGACAAGGTCATGTTCCGACGCGCAGAGATTTCCTTCATGCCGTTCCAGAAGGCTTCCTCCAGGCTGACGCTGGTCTTGTGTCCGGCAATTACAATGGAGCGTTTCACTACCGGCGATTTCATGACTGATCCTTGTCGATGCGATGCTGATCCAACAGGGCTTGGGCCCTGCGCGAACGATCGTCTTCGATGGCTCGCTCGGACTTGCTGCGGCCGAATCGCGCGCGGTTTGTGTCCGCCTGCTTGGCGGAACGGTCGCGCTCGACCCGTTTCCTGTGTCGATTGAGATTGACGAGATCTCCCAACGCAGCCTCCCTTAACCGACTTCGGTCAAGCGCGGAGCGCTATCGCCCGAGGAATGATGGCATCGCAGTTTGAGTTGGCTTGTTGCCATCGGCGGGCGTGATCTCGTTATATCTTCATATCTTCGGTCTGGTGACGACCGACGCGATAAATTCCGTCGGGGGAGTAACGCACTGTCGCACCATTAGTTTTGGAATCTACCAGTCCTTAAGGCGTATGATTCATAATTATTCAACGAACTAATCGCTGCCGACCAGAATACCGCTGCCGCGTATGGCGGGACCGATCAGCCGGGGCGCACCATCTTCTCGGGACGGACCAGGCGGTCGAATTCCTGACCGGTGACGAAGCCGAGCCGGACCGCCTCCTCCTTCAAGGTTGTGCCGTTGTTATGGGCAGTTTTGGCAACTTTGGCGGCATTGTCATAGCCGATCTTTGGTGCCAGGGCGGTCACTAGCATCAGCGACCGTTGCATGAGTTCCCGGATGCGTTGTTCATCTGCATGAATGCCGTCGATGCAGTGATCCGTAAATGAACGGGCGGCGTCGGCGATCAGTTGAATGGAATTAGTCATACAATATGCCAGCACCGGCTTGTATACATTCAGCTCGAAATGGCCCTGGCTTCCGGCGACGGTGATCGTCGCCTGATTGCCGAAAACGCGGCAGCACACCATGGTCATCGCCTCGCATTGGGTCGGGTTGACCTTGCCGGGCATGATCGAGGAACCCGGTTCATTTTCCGGCAGGATCAGTTCGCCGAGGCCGGAGCGCGGTCCGGAACCGAGGAATCGGATATCGTTCGCGATCTTGAACAGCGCGGTCGCGACCGAATTGATTGCGCCATGTACCGAGACATAGGCGTCGTTACTTGCGAGCGCCTCGAATTTGTTCGGCGCGCTGGTGAACGGAAGCTTGGTGATCGCAGCCGCGTGCTTGGCGAACATCGCGGCGAATTTCGGTTTGGCGTTGAGGCCGGTGCCGACCGCGGTTCCGCCCTGCGCGAGCGGATAAAGCTCCCTTAGCGCGAGGCGCAATCGCGCGATGCCGCTTTCCACCTGCGCCGCGTATCCGGAAAATTCCTGTCCGAGCGTCAGTGGGGTCGCGTCCTGCGTATGGGTGCGGCCGATCTTGACGATTTTTGCGAACGCTTTCTCCTTCTTGCGCAGCGCCTTGGCGAGAGTGGTGAGGGCCGGGATCAAATCAGCGGTGATCCGCTCCGCCGCCGCGATGTGCATCGCGGTCGGAAACGAGTCGTTCGACGATTGGCTCATGTTGACGTGATCGTTCGGATGCACCGGCGCCTTGGCGCCGCGCTTGCCGCCGAGCAGTTCGTTGGCGCGGTTGGCAATCACCTCGTTGAGATTCATGTTGCTCTGGGTGCCGGAGCCGGTCTGCCACACCACCAGCGGAAATTCATCGTCGTGCTTGCCGTCGATCACTTCTTGCGCGGCGCGGGCGATGGCGCTGGCGCGGCGCTGGTCGAGCAGGCCGAGTTTTCGATTGGTCCGTGCGGCCGCCAGCTTGACGATGCCGAGCGCACGTACGATCGGCATCGGCATCCGGTCACTGCCGATGCGGAAATTCTGCCGCGACCGTTCGGTCTGCGCGCCCCAGTAGCGGTCGGCGGGGACTTCGATCGGGCCGAAGCTGTCGGTCTCGGTGCGCGTGGCGGAGTTGCGCGGCGCGCGCGTGGTCTTGCGGGGGGAGGAAGCCATGGTCGATGTCCAATGCGAGCATGAGGATTGGCATCGGGATATCGCGTTTCGCGTGCTCTTGCCATCGGGCAATCGCATGCGTCGTGTGCGATCATGCGGCGCGACCTAAAAAACTGCGTTGAATGTGAGGTCGTCGGGTGTTTGGAAGTTCTCGAAATCAGCGCGCGATGATTTTCCACTCCATCGTCATGCCCGCGCTTGTCGCGGGCATCCACGTCCTCTACCGAGTTTCAATGAATTAGGACGTGGATGGCCGGGACAAGTCCGGCCATGACGGAAATCGTAGCGTTATGGCTTCTCACCTGCGCGGGGAGGACGACCTTCGCGCGGCACCATGGTGCTCCACGATTTGCCAATGTCGTTCGAGTGGTACTTCGCTTGTAACCCGCGCGATTACTTCTTGCGGAAGCGATCGAGCCGGACGACTTCCGCGCCTTCGCTCGGCTTGGGCGGCTCATCGTCGTCCGTCCCGCTTGAGTCGACCGCCGCTGGCGGCGCGATCGCGGCGGCGGGCGCCTGGACCTCGGGTTGATCGATCGCCGGCGCAGTTGCAGCGGCGTCGCCGGTTTCGAACTGCAAGCCGAATTGCACCGATGGGTCGAGGAAGCTCTTGATCGCGCTGAACGGAACGACCAGCCGTTCCGGAACCCCGCCGAACGACAATCCGACCTCGAAACGATCCGGCGTCACCGTGAGATCCCAGAACTGGTGTTGCAGGATGATGGTCATTTCCTCGGGATACTGCGCAAGCAGTCGGGGCGAAATCTTTACGCCTTCCGCCCGGGAAAGGAACGTGATGTAGAAATGATGGTCCCCCGGCAGGCCGTGCTCGGCGGCGTCCGTCAGCACCTGCCGCAGCACACCGCGCAGCGCGTCGCGCGCGAGGACGTCGTATCTGATGTGATCGGTGGCCATCGGTAATTCTCTTGGGGTTGTCGTGCCGACCGGACCCGCGGACACCGCCGCCGCCCGACTCGCTGTTTGCGCCATGCTACTCCCGCGCCGGGCGCAGGTCAGCAGGCAGCACGGATCGATGTACAGGACATTATGACGAAACGCGTCCCGCCATCCGGAGCGCCTGTCGATAAAAAGAAGTACGTCGATAGATAAAGGTTGAGTGGAGGCTTCTGTTGCCAGGTGCCTCCGAACCCCGCCTAGCGGAGCTTAACCCGCTAGGACTTTAGACTTGGTCTTTCAAACTGCGTTACGCAGCCTGAGCAACCGGAGCATAGTTGTCGTTTGCAACTATTGCATAGCCCGATAACGGCGGAACCATACCGAGAAAAAACACGCCCTTTACGCCCTCGTCGATCCTGTTTCGCCCCCGCCGAAGCTCCGTGTTCCGATCCGGAAGGGAGCTTGGGTGGAGGCGCCGGGTGCTGCCCCCGGGTCCGAATGGTTTATTACGACGGCCATTTATTTCCATAGCCGGCGAACCGGCCTGCTCAATATAGGCGGCAAGGCGGCCCGGCGGAAGCCCCGCGTCGGTTTGCCCATCAGGTGGAGCGGGACGGGGCTACGCGCGCGGTGCAGGTGAGACCGCCGAAAACGCAACTTGGTGGCGATGTGCGAAGGCTTTAAGGCTTCGCCGATGCTGTCCGAATCGCCCGCCACCGCTGCCCCGATGGAGCCGCCGCCGGCATTGCCGGGTGCGTTCGCGTTGTTCGTGGCTTTCGCCAAGATGTCGCTGGCGGGGTTCGGCGGGGTGCTGGTGTTCGCGCGGCGCGCCATCGTCGACAAGCACCGCTGGATGAGCGCCGACGAGTTCAACGAAACCTTTGCGCTTTGTCATTTCCTTCCCGGCCCCAACATCGTCAACCTGTCGGTGGTGTTCGGTGCCCGGATTCGCGGTCTTACCGGCAGCGTCGCAGCCTTTGTCGGTCTGCTGGCGCCGCCGTTCCTGATCGTGACGACACTGGCGATGCTCTACGCACATTTCGGCGATATCCCGGCCCTGCGGCGGGTATTGAACGGCGTGTCCTGCGCAGCAGTCGGACTGCTGCTGGCGGTGACGTGGCGGATGATGCTGCCGCTGTTGAAGCGGCGCGATCCGGTCGCGCTCACCATGCTGGTCGCGGTCTTCGTCGCGGTCGGCATCATGCGATGGCCGCTGCCGCAGGTGCTGCTGGCGACGATCCCGCTCAGCATCGCCGCGACCTGGCTGGCACAGCGGAGGCGTGCCGAATGACCGGTATCGGCACGCTGATCAACATCGCGCTGGCCTTCGGCTGGCTGTCTCTGTTCGCGGTCGGCGGGGCGGCCGCCGCTATTCCGGAAATTCACCGCATTGCCGTCGATCTCAACCACTGGATGACCGACACGCAGTTCGCCGATGCGTTCGCGATCGCGCAACTGTCGCCCGGACCCAACGTGCTTATCGTCTCGCTGGTCGGCTATCATGTCGCAGGAATTGCCGGTGGGCTGGTGGCGACGCTGGCGATGTGCGTGCCGACGGCGGCGGTGGCCTATGCCGTCAGCCGGTTGCTGAACCGGACCGGCGATTCACCCTGGCCGGCGCTGGTGCAGGCGGCACTGGTTCCGCTCTCGATCGGGCTGATGGCGGCAAGCGGCCTGATCCTGGCCTTCGCTGCGGATGGCTCCGTCGCTGCCGTAGTGTTGACGCTGGCAGCAGCAGCGCTGGCGGCGGCAACCTCGCTCAACCCGGTGTGGCTGCTGGTGGCCGGCGCCGTACTCGGATTATTGGGGTGGATTTGACGCCAAGCGCCACGCACTGGTGGAGCGCCGGTCGCGATCATAATTTCCGGGTATAAAATGCAGGAACCGGTCGAACAGCCGCCCGCAAAGAGGGTAGGGTCGACCACTTGAAAATCAGCCATAGCCACGATGAACCAGTATCACGACCTGCTCGAACGCATTCTCGCCGATGGCGTGGAAAAGCACGACCGCACCGGCACCGGAACGCTGTCGGTGTTCGGCCATCAGACGCGCCACAATTTGGCCGCAGGATTCCCGCTGCTCACGACGAAGAAGCTATCGCTCAAATCCATCATTCATGAGTTGCTCTGGTTCCTGAAGGGCGACACCAATATCAAGTATCTGAACGACCACGGCGTCTCGATCTGGGACGAATGGGCCGACGCGAACGGCGATCTCGGCCCGGTCTACGGTTCGCAATGGCGCTCGTGGCCGGCGCCGGATGGCCGCAGCATCGATCAGATCGCCAATGTCGTCGACATGATCCGGCGCAATCCGGATTCGCGGCGCCTGATCGTCTCGGCGTGGAATCCCGCCGAGGTCGACAAGATGGCGTTGCCGCCGTGCCATTGCCTGTTCCAGTTCTATGTCGCGCGCGGCAAGCTGTCGTGCCAACTCTATCAGCGTTCGGCCGACGTGTTTCTCGGCGTGCCATTCAACATCGCCTCCTATGCGCTGCTGACGATGATGGTCGCGCAGGTCACCGGCCTGAAGCCGGGCGACTTCGTTCACACGCTGGGCGACGCGCATCTCTATTCCAATCATCTGGAGCAGGCGCGACTGCAATTGACGCGGGAAACCCGTGCGTTGCCGACGATGACGCTCAATCCCGACGTGAAGGATATTTTCGCCTTCCGCTACGAGGATTTCACGCTGACGAATTACGATCCGCATCCGCACATCAAGGCCGAGGTCGCGGTGTGAGCGGAGCGGCATCGGCGCAGCCTGAAATCGTGCTGCTCGTCGCAATGGCCGAGAACGGCGTGATCGGTCGCGACAACGCCATTCCGTGGCGATTGAAAACCGATCAACTGCGCTTGAAGCAGATGACGCTCGGCAAGCCGATCGTGATGGGGCGCAAGACGTTCATATCGCTGCGCCGACCGCTGCCGGGGCGCACCAATATCGTGATCACGCGCGACCCGACGTTTCATGCCGCGGGCGCAGTGGTGACGGATTCGCTGATGCATGCGCGCGAGATCGCGCTGGGCGATGCACTGCGGCGTTTCGTCACTGAGATTGCGGTGATCGGCGGCGCGGACATTTATGCACAGGCGATGCCATTCGCGGACCGGCTCGAAGTGACCGAGGTCCACGCAACGCCCGATGGCGATACGCGATTTGCGGCTATCGATCCCGAGACATGGCAGGAGACGTCGCGGGAGCGTCATGGCGCTTCGGTCGACGACAGCGCCGATTTCTCGTATGTGACCTATCGACGACGCCGGAGCCATTGATCCGATTGGGCGATCCTTGCATTGACAATCGCGGTTCGGCGCTTAGTTCCAATTTGGCGCGCAATTGGCCGAAATCGCCATTTCGGGCTGTTTCGGGTCACGCGTTAACTCGCCGCAACGAGCCGCGTTGTAAGGGCCGGGAGCGTCCCCTATAAAGCCGTGCAGGTTATTCGCTGGGCCGGACACTCAATCCGGCCAGCGCCGAGGAGGTTGTTTATGCCGTGGAAGAATCAAGGCGGAGGTCCCTGGGGCTCGGGTCCGAAAGGGCCATGGGGTTCCGGCCCTCAATCTTCGGGACCGCGGCCGCCTGATCTGGAGGATCTGCTGCGCCGTGGACAGGATCGACTGCAGTCGATCCTGCCCGGCGGCCACATGAGCACCATGGGCATCCTCCTCCTTATTGTCGCGGGGCTTGCCATATGGGGCCTGTCCGGCTTTTTCCGTGTGCAGTCCGAAGAACTCGGCGTGGTGCTGCGCTTCGGCAAGCACGTACGCACCGTGCAGCCCGGCTTGAACTATCATTTGCCGTATCCGATCGAGACAGTGCTGCTGCCGAAGGCGCTGCGCGTCTCCACGCTCAATATCGGCATGACCCTGTCGCAGGATCCGGCGCGGCGCGGCGCTGTCATGCGCGACGTTCCGGAAGAAAGCCTGATGCTGACCGGCGACGAAAACATCGTCGACGTCGATTTCACCGTGCTGTGGCGGATCAAGCCCGACGGTGTTGGCGACTTCCTGTTCAATATCCAGAATCCGGAAGGCACCGTGAAGGCGGTCGCCGAAAGCGCGATGCGCGAGTTGATTGGCCGTTCCGAGATCCAGGCCATTCTCACTGGTGCGCGAACCAACATCGAAAATTCGGTGCAGGACCTGATGCAGCGAACGCTGGACAAATACGGTGCCGGCATCCTGATCCAGCAGGTGCAGATGCAGAAGGTCGACCCGCCGCAACAGGTGATCGACGCGTTCCGCGACGTGCAGGCGGCGCGTGCTGACCTCGAGCGCTTGCAGAACGAAGCCCAGACCTACGCCAATCGCGTCATTCCCGATGCACGCGGCCGCTCGGCGCAGATCGTGCAGAATGCCGAAGGCTACAAGGAACAGGCCATCGCCGAGGCGAAGGGCCAAAGCTCTCGCTTCCTGCAAGTCTACCAAGCCTACAAGCTCGCGCCCGACGTGACGCGTGAGCGAATCTATCTGGAAACCATGGAGCGTGTGCTCGGCGGAGCCGACAAACTGATTTACGATCCCGGAGCATCCGGGGCGCAGGGCATCGTGCCCTACTTGCCGCTCAGCGAATTGACATCGCGGCGGGCGGCGCCGCCCCCGGCGGCCACTCAGCCCAACAAGCCGAACGGGAGCGCGCGATGAGAGCCGGAATTTCAGGGATCGTCGCACTGCTATTGCTGCTCGTCGTGCTGGTGGTCGGCTATAGTTCGCTGTTCACGGTGCGCGAAACCGAGCAGGTGCTGCTGGTGCGGTTGGGCGAACCGGTGCGCGTCGTCACCGAACCGGGCCTGCATTTCAAGGCGCCGTTCGTCGATACGGTCATCAGCATCGACAAGAGGATTCTCGATCTGGAAAACCCGTCGCAGGAAGTCATCGCCTCGGACCAGAAGCGGCTCGTGGTCGATGCGTTCGCGCGCTATCGCATCAAGGACGCGTTGCGCTTCTATCAGAGCGTCGGCTCGATCCAGGCGGCCAATCTGCAGTTGACCGCGCTGTTGAACGCATCGCTCCGTCGTGTGCTCGGCGAGGCTTCGTTCATTCAGGTGGTGAAGGACGAACGCGAAACCTTGATGGCGCGGATTCGCGAGCAGCTCGACAAGGAAGCCGGCGGTTATGGCATTTCCGTCGTCGACGTGCGCATCCGTCGCGCCGATTTGCCGGACCAGAACAGTCAGGCGGTCTATCAACGCATGCAGACCGAGCGTCAGCGCGAGGCCGCTGAGTTCCGCGCGCAGGGCGGTCAGAAGGCGCAGGAGATTCGCTCCAAGGCGGATCGCGAAGCGACGGTGATCGTGGCCGAAGCCAACTCGCAGTCGGAGCAGATTCGCGGTCAGGGCGACGGTGAACGCAACCGGCTGTTCGCCGATGCCTATAATCAGGACCCCGGATTCTTCGCCTTCTACCGCTCGATGTCGGCCTATGAGAACGGCCTCAAGCATAACGACACCCGGTTCCTGTTGCGGCCCGATTCGGATTTCTTCCGCTTCTTCGGCAACCCATCGGGCAATGCCTCGAACGGCGGCCCGCGCGCGCAAGGGGCCGCCGACTCCAAGTAGCCGGCTCCCCCCGACAATAGTGATTGACGTGAGGCCTTCGACCTGAGGCGATAAGAATCGGCGTCGCTGTCTGACGGCGCCCGCCTCAGGCGGAGGGCCAGCTATGTTTGGTTGGCCAATCGACAGGCGTGCGCCGCTCGTCGTCCCTGGGATCGGATCAAGCAGGAAAAATCGGTGTCGAAGCCCGCGGATCGTGCTCTAATCGCGTCATGGGCGCGGTGAGTCACGGGTGGCTAGGTTCGGTCGGCCGGGTTGTGGGGGACGTTGCGGTCAACGCATGATTCGTATGCTGGCCGGGTGGGAAATGCCGGGCGAGGGAGGTTGCCATCCGATGAGGTCTATTGCGTTCGCCGACTTCCTCATCGGCGTGGGAATGCTGCTTGTGATCGAAGGTCTGATCTTCGCGGCCGCGCCGGGCTGGATGCGCCGGGCGATGGAAAGCGTGCTGCATACCCCCGATATCGTCCTCCGGCTCACCGGGATCGGGACGGCCGTCCTCGGTTTGCTCATGATCTGGCTGATCCGATGGTAGATTGCCGCATTCGCGGTCGATTGGATTTCGGGTCGAAGCGCCCGTCAATTTGCCGCAATCCCTGTCGTTGATAGCGGCGGTATAACAGCAGCTTGATCTCCGGACGCTTGCGCCGGCTCTACTTTCAGGCACAGTGCGGCTCCCAAGGCTCTCGTTCCAAGTCCGCCGTCTGAAGTAGCCATTTCAAGTCATCCGATCCCGTTGCAGGAGATATCTCGAATATGACCGATGCAGTTCCAACCCTGGGTGTCCGGCTGCGGCAACGGCTGATGGCGGTCTGCCTTGGCGCCGGTCTTGGCGTGGCGACGTTAGCCGCGGCGAACGTTCCGACGCCGGCGCAAGCGCGGGGGCCGGAAGGCATTGCCGATGTTGCGGAAAAGGTGATCGATGCCGTCGTCAACATCTCGACCACGCAGAACGTCGAGGCCAAGGGCGGCGGTGATCGGCGGGTGGTGCCGCAACTGCCGCCGGGATCGCCGTTCGAGGAATTCTTCGAGGATTTCTTCAAGAACCGGCGAGGGCCGGGCGGCGACAAGGGCGGCAACGGCCCTCGCGCGCACAAGGTCAATTCGCTCGGCTCCGGTTTCATCATTAGCGCTGACGGCTATGTCGTCACCAACAATCATGTCATCGCCGATGCGGACGAGATCAACGTCATCCTCAACGACGGATCCAAGTCGCGTGCGGAACTGATTGGCGTCGACAAGAAGACCGATCTGGCGCTGCTGAAGTTCAAGCCTGCGAGCCCGCTGACCGCGGTGAAGTTCGGTGACTCGGATGCGCTGCGACTCGGCGAATGGGTGATCGCCATCGGCAACCCGTTCAGCCTCGGTGGCACCGTGACGGCGGGTATCGTCTCGGCGCGCAACCGCGACATCAATTCGGGACCTTACGACAGCTATATCCAGACCGACGCGGCGATCAATCGCGGCAATTCCGGCGGCCCGCTGTTCAATCTCAACGGCGAGGTGGTAGGCGTGAACACCGCGATCATTTCGCCGTCGGGTGGCTCCATCGGCATTGGCTTCGCCGTGCCGTCGAAGACGGTTTCGCGCGTGATCGATCAACTGCGCGAGTTCAAGGAAGTGCGGCGCGGCTGGCTCGGCGTGCGCATCCAGCAGGTCACCGACGAGATCGCCGAAAGCCTGAGCATCAAGCCGGCGCGCGGCGCGCTGGTGGCCGGCATCGACGACAAGGGACCGGCCAAGCCTGCCGGCATCGAGCCTGGCGATGTCATCGTCAAGTTCGACGGCAAGGACATCAAGGAGCCGAAGGACCTGTCGCGTGTGGTCGCGGATACGCCGACCGGCAAGGCGGTGGATGTCCTCATCATCCGCAAGGGTGCTGAGCAGACCAAGCAGGTGACCATCGGCCGCCTCGACGATACGGCTGCGCCGGTGCGCGTCTCGACCAAATCGGACGGTGATACTGTCGAGAAGACGCCGACGCAGAAGGCGCTCGGTCTCGACCTTGCCAATATCAGCAAGGATCTGCGCGGGCGCTACAAGATCAAGGACTCCGTGAAGGGCGTCGTCGTCACCGGCGTCGACGATGGCTCCGACGCCGCCGAGAAGCGGCTCAGCGCGGGCGACGTGATTGTTGAAGTGGCTCAGGAGGCGGTTGCCAACGCTGCCGACGTCAAGAAGCGCGTCGATCAGTTGAAGAAGGACGGCAAGAAGTCGGTATTGCTGCTGGTCTCGAACGGCGAGGGCGAGTTGCGCTTCGTCGCGGTGAGCCTGAAGTAGAAAACGTGAGGCCCTTCATCGTTTCCGTGAACGGTGAAGGGCATTAGCGTGGCAGCAAATCCAGTACCTGTTCGGGTGGGCGACAGAGCCGGACGCCTTTTGGCGTGATGACCAGCGGACGCTCGATCAGCACTGGATGCGCAATCATCGCATCCAGCAAGGCGTCGTCATCGGCGGCATCGAGGTTCAGTTCGCGATAAAGGGCTTCCTTGGCGCGGATCGCCCGCCGTGGCGTCAGCCCCGCGCGTTGCAAAAGGTCCGCGAGTTCGGTGCGGCTCGGTGGCGTCGCCAGATATTCGATGATTGTCGGCGCGATGCCGGCGGCGCGGATCAACTCCAGCGCGCCGCGCGAATTGCTGCATTTCGGGTTGTGATAGATGGTGACGTCCATCGTCGTTCTCTAAACGGTGACAAATTCGCTGCGCTTGTAACCTTGCGCGTAAAGCAGTGCGGTGAGATCGCCGTGATCGATCCGCGCATGCGCCGCCGCCGCAACCGCCGGCTTGGCGTGATAGGCGACGCCGAGGCCGGCCTCCTGGATCATGCCGAGATCGTTGGCGCCGTCACCGACCGCCAGCGTGTCGATATCGTCGATGTCGAATGCTTCGCGCAATTCGCGTAGCGTTGCGAGTTTCGCTTCCCGTCCCAGTATCGGTTCGGCCGCGGTGCCTGTCAGCTTGCCGTCCTTGGTCAGCAGTGTATTGGCACGGTTTTCCTGAAAGCCGACCAGCGCCGCCACCTTGGCGGTGAAGGCGGTGAAGCCGCCCGATACCAGGCAGGTGTAGGCGCCGTTCGCGCGCATCGTGCCGACCAGTTCGCGCCCGCCCAGCGTAAGGGTGATGCGTTCCTTGAGCACGTCGTCGATGACGCTGACCGGCAAGCCCTTGAGCAGCGCGACGCGCTCGCGCAGCGCCGGCTCAAACGCGATCTCGCCGCGCATCGCGCGCTCGGTGATCGCCGCGACATGCGCCTTCAGCCCCGCGAAGTCGGCCAGTTCGTCGATGCATTCCTGGCCGATCATGGTGGAATCCATGTCGGCGAGAAAAAGTTTCTTGCGCCGATTGGCCTGAGGCTGCACGACAACGTCGATCGGCAGATCGCCGCGCGCCTCGCGTAACCGGTCGGCGACCGCACCGATGTCGTCAGAGCCGGTGAACGGAATGTCGACCGCGACCTCGTCGAACAGCCAGTGCGCGTGGCCTGCCGAGGGCAGGTTGGCGCGCGCGCCATCGACGATAGTGGAATCGAGCGCCGGGTTGGCGGGATTACAAATGAGCGTAGCGACGAGGGACATCGTGGATTCGCGGAAAATGAGCACCAAGGCCGTGCTTATCGCAGGGCC
>JBARXT010000124.1:0-3774 GCA_049647485.1 Xanthobacteraceae bacterium | reverse complement strand
AGGAACGGGATCGCGTTATCGATCCACTTCTTGGACAGCAATTCGCCGATCACATGATCGGGAATGAAGCGATATCGCAGCTTTGCAAGGGTGCTCGTCGTCGCCAAAGGAAAGCCTCGTATGCGGCGCGGTTCGCCGGCGGGAGAAACAGAGAGGAGCGTGACCGCGACGGATCGCGGTCACGCGCGCAATGTCAGCGCAACAGCTTGGCGTACTGCTCGGGATCCCAGCAGGTGCCGGCCTTGACGTCGGCCTTGGTCATCACCCGCAGCGGCGAATAGATCTGGGTCTTGATCGCGCCGGCCTTCTGCTTGTTCTGCAGAAAGGTCATGATCGCCGTCCAGGCGTCGCGGCCCATGCCCGGCGCATCGTAATTGATGAAGGTCGAGAAGGTGCCGTCGGTGAGGCGATCGCAGGAGGCCTGCGCGCCGCCGCCGGAGGTGACGAAATAGACCTGGCCCTGCTTGCCGGCCTGCTTGATCGCGGCGCCGGTGCCGACAGCCTGACCATCCCAGACGTCGATGACGCCGCACAGATCGGGATTCTGCTGAATCACCGTCTCGGTGATCGCGCGCGCCTTGCTGGCATCCCAGTCGGCCGCCTGGCTCGACACGATCTTGATCTCGGGATGCTGCGCGAACACCTTCTTGATGCCCTCGATCTGGTAGAAGCTGACGCCGCCGGTCGGCACGCCTTCGACCAGCGAGACCTTGTGCGAGGTCTGCGTGTCCTTGCCGCACTTCGCCACGACCATGTTGGCGGCCTGTTCGCCGAGCGCGACGAAATCAGGGCCGACATAGGCGTCGGTCTGCACCGCGCCCTGCATGTTCATTTGAATGACGGCGATGCCGGCGGCGTTGGCCTGCTTGAGAAGCCGCGCCAGCGACTGCACGTCGGGATTCTGCGTGACGATGACGTCCGGCTTCTCCGCGATCAGCGAGGTCATGCCCTGCGCCATCGCCGAGGTGACCCAGTTCGGGTCCTGCGCCTTGAAGTTGATGCCGTAGCGCTGCGCCTCAGTCTTGACGACGCCGCCCCAGGCTTGCGCGAGATCGAAGCCAAGCGAAATCGGCAGGTAGGCGATGGTCTTGCCTTTCAGCGCGGCCAGAGCCGGCCCGCGAAACGCATCGGTGGTGTCTTCGGCCCGCGTCGCCACGGTCCCGATCGTCAAAGCGGCAAGTGCCGTCGCGGCCACCGCCAGTTGAGTCAATTTCTTCACGGACGTCCCTCCTTGTTGAAATGTTTGAACGGAATACGTTGGTGCTAGATGTCGCCCTGCTGGCCGGTCTGCTCGTCGCGCGGATTGAGAATGCTGTCGGCGACGATGGCGAGCAGCAGGATCAGGCTCTTGATGACATTCTGGACGGTGTACTGGATGTCCATGATGGTCATGCCGTTCATCAGCACGCCGATCAGCAAGGTGCCGACGATGACGTTGCGGACGTTGCCGCGGCCGCCGCTGAGGCCGACGCCGCCGAGCACCACCACGAGGATCACGTCGTAGATCATGTTGGAATTGACGACGCGGGTGTTCATCGCCTGCGCCGAGGTCGAGGTGACGATGCCGGCGATGAAGGCGATGCCGCCGGCCATCACGTATTGCGTCACCAGGATCGGCCGCACCGGAATGCCGCCGGTGCGCGCGGTGAAGAAGTTGTCGCCCATGGCGTAGATGAAACGGCCGGGCTTGGTGTAGCGCAGGAACAGAAACACGATCAGCGCCAGCGCCGCCGTCACGACGATCGGCATCGGAATGCCGAGCAAATGGCCCTGTCCGAGCTGCGCGATCCATCCGATATTGGCCGGCAGATAGACGACGTCGGTGCCGGTGATGAGATGCGCGCGGCCGAAGCCGTAAACGAACGTCGCCATCGCCAGCGTCGCGAACAGCGACGGGATTTCCGCGTAGGCGATGAGAATTCCGGTGATCAGGCTCATGCCGATAGCGAACGCCAGACCGATCGTCATTGCGGAGGCGACCGACATGCCGCCGCTGACGAGTTGCAGGCTCCACGCCACCGAGATCGCCATGGTGGCGACCAGCGACAGGTCGATGCCGCGCCCGAGCACGACGATCAGCATGCCGAGACCGAGAATTCCGAGCACAGCGACGCTGCGGATCAGCGACAGGATGTTGTTCGCCGCGAGGAAATTCGGAAGAATGACCGAGAACAGGATGAAAAGAACGATCGTCAGGATGAAGACGATTTTTTCCTGATTGAGATGTCGCATGACAAATTGCGGTTTGCTGCGATCATCCATCCCCGGCTTCCCCAAAGCTGCAACGTAACGGCCGCGACGAGTTCGTCACGCGCGACGATGGTCGCGAGTGCAACGAGTGAGCATCGTCGTCGGTGTCAACGCAGCGCGTCGATTTGTTGGGGCGAACTATACAAACCGATATCCGCTCGCAAATTACCGAATTGCGTTATCGGATATAGCTTCCGGTTATAGGGGGAGATGTGCTGGTTCGCGTCGCGCAGCGTGAACACGACGCATCCTGAAGTGATGAAGGATGATTGGTCGGCGCGATTTGACGAAATCACGAGCAACAACATGCGAACGACAACGGTTCTTCATCGCGAATGGTCGCCGCGCGCACATCGTCATGGCCGGATTTATTCCGGCCATCCACGTCCTTTACTGCGACCGGTTAAAAACCTGAAGGTTCTGACAGGCTGGAACATTAGAAATGTAAATCGATGACCCAACTCAAACTTAAGGAGTCGAAGGCGGCGGAGGAAATTTCCCAGCAGCACTATCAGGCTGAAATGGGGATATCGCTAGCGCCCTCTTACCTTGCAATAACTCCAGCGCAAGTTGCCGGAGGCCATTCTGTTCTGCCTCAACATTCATCCACCCCTGCGGGGCATAAGAGTACTTTGCAAGCTCTCGTTTGTCGAAAGCAAAACCTAAATGCCTTCCGATCTCAAACATTAGCTCATTGAACACATCGTCGCGCTCATCCACAAAACGCCGGATCGCATCCGGGCTAGATCCTGGGGGTAGTGGCGGCCCACCTAGATTATCAATGTACTTTTTATATGCGCTTATAACTTTTTCATCATCGTGGAATTCAGTCTGAATTACGTTCAGCGCGGTCACGTGCTCTGGCGCGAGCGTAACCCGTCTGGTCTTCATTAATGAATGAAAAGTCTCGTACTTTCTTCGAAGTTTCTCCCGCTGAGACTCCAGACGAAGCGTGAGACGAACGGCTACAATTGGACCAACGACTATCGCTACAACCGTGGCAATCAATATTGCAACGTTCAGCAAATCCTTAAATTGCATGCACCAGAACCCATCTGGGCAAGTCATCACGGTATTTCCTTGATCTTCTGGAATTTCGCGTTCAAGGGACCAACAGGCGTTTGAATAGCAACGACCCGACCGTCGTCAAAGCCGACTGGCAGCGTAAGATTTAACGTAACTCGAGTCGGCGCAGCTCCTGTTGGTGAACCAGTGATTGATGAAACACCGGCGGGAAGAGTGTATTCAACAACACCTTCGATGCTGCCATCAGGCTTTGTGGAGTACGAACCGTCATATTGCGTCGTGGCAACATCAATTCCCGCTAAGAGACCATTTCCAATATAGAATAGACCAATACTTTGTCCGGCAACGCCGGTAAAAAAAGCCGCATAAAGTGACGTGCCCCCGCCAAATTAGGCCAGTTTGAACTGGAATTTTCCACTTATGATCCCCGGACGGGGACAAGGAGAGTTCCATGAAGGCCTCGAAGTTTTCGGAATCGCAGATCGCATTTGTTTTGAA